>CAJVZD010000013.1 GCA_913019905.1 uncultured Cellvibrionales bacterium | reverse complement strand
GGCTGCGGGAGATTGCCGCGCTTCGCTCGCAATGACATCGTTGAAAACACCCATTTCTGGATGGGCACTAACTAGAGTGGAATCGATTAGCACCTCCCTACAGAAACGTGGTTTAAAGGTTTACGAGACGCCATCGCATAACAGTCTATTTCAACGCTTTTGAAATGGCGTCAACCATCGCCCAACGGTGAGCAGTCTGTGATTTTCCGACAGCCTTCTCCCATGCGCTGTGGGTAACAATAATGGTCTCTGTTTTTGGATCAATCCAGATTAGCTGACCAAATATACCTTGCGCCGCATAACTGCCATCTGGTCGCAGCCACCACAAATATCCGTAACCCGGGTAACCTTTAGAAGGCGTCGTAGAGGCTTTCATCCATCCTTCCGGTAATATTCTAGTGCCGTCGGCGAGCACACCGTCGTTCAATGCAAACAGTCCAATTCGCGCATAGTCGCGGAGCGTCGCATTCAGACAACAGCCACCCAGTTCGGCCCCATAGGTCGCATCGATAACCCAACTAGCATCGCTTCCCATACCAAACGCTTTCCATATTTTTTGCTCAGTATAAGCCGATTCGTTATTACCAATCGCAGCTCTGAGAATGGCGCCAACCAGATTAGTATCGCCAGTAGAATAGTTGAATACTTCACCGGGTTTTCCCGATACCTTGAGGGTATTCAAATGTCGAAATAACTCCATCGCATTTGAACCGGCGGCTTTACTGACATCGGATTCAGGGTCAAAATAATCTTCATTCCAAGCGACTCCAGATGCCATTTGCAACACATTTTCAATCGTCGCTGCGTCGTATGCACTACCTTTTAATCGAGGTAAATAATCCGTCACTGGATCCTGGACGCTGTCTATATAACCATCTTGAATGGCAGCTCCAATCAGCATTGAGGTGATTGACTTAGCGACAGAAAAGGCTATCCAGCGACTCTCTTCATTGTTATCGAGTCCATATTTTTCATAGACAATTTTGCCTTTTTTCAGCACCAACAAGCCTCCAACATGCTGAGATCGCATATGGTCCTCAAGCGAAAACTGCTTGCCGTCCATTGAATAACGGGCCGCCGATAGATCCTGCAATGCCAATGGTAGCTCGAGCGTATTTTCACCGGCATTTATCTTTCGAGTGGGTAATATTTTGTCAATATTTCGAAAGCCCTTTTCTCTTTGTACCTGACTCCAAAATAAAACATTGGTCGCGTCAACCGGCTCCTGAGGTTCTTCCGCAACAACAAACCCGCTCCCAGAAAATCCTAACAGCAGTATAAGTGCACGACTTATTTTTTTAATCCGCATGATTTTTACCCTTTATTAGTTTGAACAGCTTACTACTTGATGGTTGAAGCATTTATCACAGAAAAAAACGGTGCTAGGCGATTCACTCAATTTTAAGTTGTGTCAACACCCTCTTCGCTATCAGGCTATGAGCTTTTACTTAAATACTGGTGCACGTTTTTCCAAATTAGCCATAATAGCTTCTACCTGATTGGGGAAGCCGATCAATTTATCTTGCTCCCTTGATTCAGCCAGCAAAATGTCAGCGGCACTTTGAAATGGCGCATTATTCAAAATACGTTTTGACGCGCGAATGGCTTCCGGATTTTTTTGAGCAATTTCAGCCGCCACCTTAAGCGCTTCAGCAATCGGATCATCAACTACCCGCGTCACCAATCCCAACTCTTTTGCTTCTTCAGCTAGAATAACCCGATTTGTATAAGTGAGCTCTCTCGCCACATCGTCGCCTAGCAACTTTTGCAGGAACGGAGTGGCTCCCATATCGGGAACCAGGCCCCACTTCATTTCCATAATGGAAATTTTTGTACCCGGCGCCGCGTAGCGCATGTCAGCGCCCACACTAATCTGACAACCTCCACCGTAGGCAACACCATGCATAGCAACAATGACGGGAACAGGAACTTCTCGCCAGACCCAACTCGAAAATTGCGGCCGGTTGGCTAGGCCGTGGGTCCGTTTTTCAAGGCGGCCCGGTATATCACTTTTCTCCGCAGGGTCCTTAGAAGCGCTGGAATTTCCATTGGCCATCCCGGCAAAGTTACCCATATCCAATCCAGCACAAAACGCTCTTCCTTCGCCGGAAAGCACGACCGCTCGAATAGTCTTATCTTCTTTGAGCTGCTCACCAGCGGCAATAATACCTTCGAACATGGCATCGTCTAATGCATTCATCTTGTCAGGTCGATTTAACTTCACATGCGCCACGTGATCCTGTATATCGATAATGACTCTTTGTTCTGTATCGCTCATTACTGTCTCCAACTCGTATATTTCGCTAAGAATAAAACGGCTTAGATTATAATCACCGTTACTTGATTGCTCAATCTCCCATCCAGTCCTTTTGGGGATGACTTAGAATCCGTGGGGAGGCAGTATACTGCTTCTGTGAAGCTACGGGATAGGTAGCGCCTTAAAATTTGACACTAAAATGACGTTGCGCTTTTGTGTCAAACCAATAAGTTGTTCTTATTCTTGAATTATTAATCATGGCGGGCGAATCAAGAACGGTATGCCCGTAGTTGCCAATACCAGTGGATTCTTATCCTTTAACACCCACACTCATAACAAAAAAGTGGATTAGACATACTACTAAAAAGTTCAGTAACGACGACATTACAATCCTGTCATCTGCTTGCAAGCACCTAACATCGTGTGCAGACTAGCCCAAAAAAGTGAGGGAAAGCGTGATGAAATTTCACAAGGTCATTTTGAGTTTTGCCTCTTGCATGGGGCTGTTAAATATTTCGGTTGCTGCCGAACCCGTGGCCTTTACGGCAGAACAAGCCAAAGCCGGTGAACGCTTATACAATCAAACTTGCCTGCCCTGTCATAGACCGACGGAGGGATCGGGTATGATTCCGATGTTGCTAAATGAGAGTTTCAAAACCCGCTGGGCCGGCCGGCCAATTGCCGATTTATTCACTGCAGTAAAACGCATGCCGCCGGGAAACCCGTTAGACGATGTAAAAAATGCCAACATAGTATCGTATCTCCTACAGAGCCATGGGTTAGTGTCTGGTGAGAATGCTTTGCCGACCGACTTAACCGCATTGGCTGCAATGACTTTGCCACGCTCAAACAGTGCCGTTGATACGCATACGGTATCCGCCGAAAAGAACCAACCATTGCTTGCAGCTCTAACGCCTGTGACTGCCGATCTACTCGCAAACCCACCTGCTGGAGACTGGCTCAGCTGGGGCAGGTCAAACGAGAAAACCGGCTTCAGCCCCCTGGCGAGTATTAACAAGAGCACTATTAGCCGCCTCAAATCGGCCTGGTCGCATAAACTAGCACCTGGTACCAATAATCCAACACCACTTATTCACAACGGCGTGATGTTCCTTTACACCTTTCCCGATACGGTGATGGCGCTGGATGCAACCGACGGTTCCTTGTTATGGCGATTTCGACACGAACCCAAAGGCATTGCCGCGAGCCGGAAAATGGGCATTGCGCTGGGAGGGGACAAAGTGTTCGTACCTACCTCCGACATGCGGATGCTGGCACTCAATATGAAAACCGGTGTAAAAATATGGGAATCGGAGATCGCCTACAGCGATGGGGTTGCGAATGGCATGTCGCGTTACGACCTGCGCGCGGCGCCTATCGTAGCTGACGGTAAGGTGATCATGGGAGTGGTATCGAGCATCGTGCCAACGGGCGGTTTTATCTTTGCATTGGATATGGAAACCGGCGTGGAATCCTGGCGCTTTCGTACCATCGCACAACCGGGAACACCAAACGGTAACAGCTGGAATGGCCTGCCGGCCAAACAACGTTCCGGAGGTTCCGTTTGGAATTCCGGAAGTTATGACGCGACGCTCGGACTCGTCTATTTTGGAATTGCTCCGACCTATATGGTGCAACCTTTATACAAGGCATCTGATGACCTGACTCAAACTCGTGATGCCAAGTATACCAACGGTACAGTGGCCCTGGATGTAAAAACCGGCGCCCTGCGCTGGAACTACTCCCACCACATCCTTGACCACTGGGACTTGGACTGGGCCTTTGAACGGCAGATAATGGATTTAAGGTGGGAGGGGGAAACCCGTCGGGCCATTGCTACCGTGAGTAAGGGCGCATTACTGGATGCGCTCGACGCTGCGACCGGCGAGTATCTATTTTCCGTTGAAATGGGTATTCACACCACAATCAGCGCCATCGACCCGCAAACGGGAAGAAAAACCAATAATCCGGAGACCGAACCTGGATACAATAAAGCCTATCTGGCATGCCCTACTGCCTTTGGCGCGCGCAGCTGGACACCGACAAGCTATGACGCGAGTACTAAACTGCTATACCAACCTTTTATTGAAGCGTGTTTCTCAGTAGGTGGCCAGGGCTTCCCACTGCTTGCCACCGGAGAGGTTGGAGAAATGGCGGCATGGCCCGGCAGTAAGGGTAAGATGGGGCGTCTGCATGCCATCGACATGGAAAAGGGCAAAACCCGATGGCTTCATCGTCAGATCACCCCCATTGTCAGCTCGACTCTGGCGACTGCGGGCGGACTTGTTTTTGCCGGCGACTTGAACCCCTCACTCAAGGCTTTTGACAGCAACACGGGTAAGGTTGTTTGGCAAACTGCACTAACCGACGACCCTAGTAGCAGCATAGTGACCTATAGTGTTTCCGGCAGGCAATACTTAGCGCTGGTGGTCGGACAATCGAACAACCATCATCGTGACTGGAAGAACTTCTACAATGCTATCAGTACCAAGGAGCAATGGGACCGACCCACGCCTCACAAGGGAGCGGGCGCGTCGGTGGAGGTATTTACTCTCGGTGACTGAGCGTGAAAGTCCTAACGAAAATGTCCTTTTAGCCAAGACAGAACTCATCGATACTTTCCGCACTAATCGAGTTCCGCCATTCCGGTAAAGCAGCTGCTGACCAGAACAGAAGTGTTAGAACTTTCTAAACGACCGCTACCGCACACAGCAGTGGTAGTCATTTGGCTATTAATGAGCCACGATTACCGCATCGAAGCCGGCATCATTCAGCGCCTTACAAATACGTTCTCCGTGACTGCTCTCTCGCACTTCGACCGACATTGCCAAAATAGTTTCCCGCACAGCGGCACGTGAAAAAACCCGCTGGTGATCGACGTCAATAATGTTTCCGCCCTCCTCACCGACGAGTGCCGTCACTTTAGAGAGAGAACCGGGCCTGTCAGTCAGCGTTATTTGCAAGCGAACCAGGCGGCCCGTATGAACTAGGTCGCGCAACAGTATGTACGCCAAGACTTTTGCATCCAGATTAGCACCACTGAGAACGACACCGACTTTCTTACCCGCAAAGCGCTCTGGGTGTTCGACAATGGCCGCAAGGCTTGCAGCTCCGGCGCCCTCGGCAACCGTTTTCTCAATATTAATATACAAGCTAACAGCTCTCTCGAGGGACTGCTCCGAAACCAAAACAATGTCGTCGACATATTTGTCGATAATGTCCAGCGTGTTCTGACCGGGATATTTAACGGCAATGCCTTCTGCAATCGTAGCCCCACCCACCTGCACAGGATCTCCCTTCCGCAATTGCCGAACCGCGGGATAAGCGGCCGCTTGGACCCCAATGACTTCTATGTCTGGACGAATGTTTTTTGCTGCCAACGACATACCACTGATAAGCCCACCGCCGCCAATCGGGATAATCAGCGTATCGAGGTCGGGACAATCTTCCAGAAATTCCAGCGCAGTCGTACCTTGACCGGCGATTACGTCGAAATCGTCGTAGGGATGAATGAAGATCAGTTGTTCCTGCTTAGCCAGTTCATAGGCTCGATCACTGGCTTCAGATAAGGTTTCGCCGTGCAATACAACAGTCGCGCCCAAAGCCTCTGTATCAGTCACTTTAACAATTGGGGTAAAGGTCGGCATAACAATAGTGGCGGGGATTCCGAGTCGGTTAGCGTGATACGCCACGCCCTTGGCGTGATTGCCCGCCGACATTGCAATAACGCCTTTAACGTTCGCTTCTTGTTCCTGCAATAACAGCAATTTGTGAAGCGCGCCTCTTTCCTTAAACGCGGCAGTAAACTGCATATTTTCAAATTTGATGTAGATATCGGCACCAAGCAAGCTCGATAACGTCACTGAATACGCACAGGGCGTGTGACAAATATTATTTTTTATCCGCTCACGCGCGAGCAGAATTTGGTCAAAACTAAGCAAAACATTCTCCTGAATTAAACGTTCCCAGCAACTAGCGCGTGAAACAAATCGATGACCCGGAATCGCACAGTGACTTTTCCAGGCGCTATACCTTCAGCGTAGCCGCAAACAGGGATGGTGTAGAACTTTATCACCCAATACGAATCGAGGGTAATAGGAATGCAGATCCGTACTGCAATCGTGTAGCGTACACGCCAATCCCACACTTTTTCCGAATCAAAGCTATTGAAAACGCTCAAACCACTGTAGGTCTCGTTGTACCGCCTGTTCGAAATCTGCACCTTGGAATAGATGTTTGTCAGTCTCAACCATTTTCAGCTGATGCGTTTTCCCCCAGAACTCCAGCATTGAGCCCAATGCTTTCGAATTTCCAGGGAGACTATCGGGATCTTCGTCCCCGTGCTGAATGAGCAATGGCACCTGTAAATCTTGCCAGTAGACCTCAAGCGCCATATGCCCTTCACTGGTAGACCAAATCGACGCGGCTTTGATACGGTCGCCCAATGCAAGAATGCTGCGCTGAGTAATACCCCCTCCCATCGAATGACCGGTCATATAGACACGATTACTATTGATTCCCGCGAGCTTTACGGCGGCGAAATAAGCGGCGATGACATCTCGGGTATACCAGTAAGCAGGTTTGTAAATCCCGTGCATTTTCCTGCCGTACCAATTAAGCATTTTTTGCCCAGGGGAAAAATGCTGTAAGTCCGAATCGTTGTGACCGCGATAATCGGCAATCACAACCGCGTAGCCCTGTTTCGCATAAGCCTGAGCGCTTAAATAATAATAACTTCCCGGCCGTGCATTTTTTCCGTCGATACGACCATAGTTGGCGGGATCAGGATGAAAGCCATGATTGAAGATAAGCAGCGGCCAACCCTGTTCCGGAGGCTGTCCGGCCGGCCACAAAACGAGTGCATATTGATTTAAATCATCGGCCCGAAAAGACATTAATTCGCGAGCGACACCATCGGCACCTTGCGATAGTTTTTTGGATTCAAAAATATAGTGATTTGACTGATTCTTCTGAATAACAAACCCCTCCATAGACGTAGGAGAAACTGCTCGACTGGCATCATCACAACCACTCAACACTGGACTAAGCAGAAGAAAGACAAAAATCAAAAAAATAGAACGTGTCACCATGACCTCAAAAAATAATAAAAAGGCAGCAATTGCCTACATGTGCAAACTCAACGGTAATTGGCGTTAAGTCTCAAAGAAAATTCAAAAGTAAAACAATCGCAGCCTACTCTTGCGATTCGTCACCCCAAACTCTTGAAGCCCTAATTTCCTGAAGCCAAAAAATCTGGAGGCCCAAAAAGACACAAGTGATATTGGCCTAACACTTTCTCACTGTGTTTCTTTTGATCCACTTATATTGATCCAAAATACAACACGTAATGACCAATCAAAAAATTCAATAGCCCTGACTTACGAACTAGCTATACAAGCCCTAAACGATTTATCGTCCTTACCAAATTGCTACGATCCAATTTCAGCAACCGAGCGGCGGAAGCGACATTACCGTTTTCTTTCGCTAACGCTTTACGAATAAGCTCCTTCTGAAAGTCCTCCACCACTTCTCGAAAACTAAATTGCTGTAACTCGGAGTCAACGGGCGTAATTTGCGCGGACTCAGCCACGGTAAATTTCGCAGGATGGACCGCTGGCAAGTCTAAATGCAAGGTATCAATACTAATAGTATCGGCCTTTTTACCTTGCTCTCTGATGGCTTTTAAGGAGGCGCGGCTCAGTAAATGTTCGAGCTCTCTGACGTTGCCAGGCCAATCGTAATGAGCAAGCTGCGCAGTTGCCACTTGACTCAAACGCAGCTTAGCGACCCCTAATTGATGCTGACATTTTTCTAAAAAGTAACCTGCCAATAGTAAATAATCCTTGTCTCGATCCCGCAGCGGTGGCACCAACAGTGGATACACACTCAGCCGATGATAAAGGTCCGCGCGAAATCGCCCCTCTTTAACTTCTTGATGTAAATCTCGATTAGTTGCTGCAATGATACGAACGTCGACCGAAATAGCCTTATCACTCCCAACCCGTTGAATGTCGCCACTTTGTAATGCCCGCAGTAATTTTGCCTGTGCAACCAAGGGTAACTCTCCAACTTCATCTAGAAATAAGCTACCACCATCGGCCAACTCAAAACGGCCACTCCTGTCATTGACTGCGCCGGAAAAAGCCCCTTTCACATGACCAAACAACTCGCTTTCGATTATATTTTCCGGCAGCGCCGCGCAGTTCAAATGCACCAGCGGCTCCCCGCTACGAACAGACCCCTGATGAATGCTCCTGGCCACCAGTTCTTTTCCAACACCTGTTTCCCCGGTAATCAATACTGACAAGTCACTGGGTGCGACCGTTTTTATTTCGCTAAGCATAGAATTTATCGCCACGCTTCGGCCGATAATTTCTGCTTGGTGATCCGCGTCCATTAAGCATTGGGCAACTTGATGATTGTGTTCTGCCAGTGATTCCAGCGTACTAATTCGCTGACTTGCCTTTATCGCAGCGGTAACGGTTGCTATACAAGCTCTCACCTTCATTGGCTCAAGTGCATCAAACGTGCCGGCAGCGAGTGCATCTAATGTTAAAACACCCCACAACTTATCATCAATAAAAATGGCCGTGCCCATGCAATCGTGAACATGTAAGTATTCACCTTGGCCTTCGACCAGACCATCAAAGGGATCAGGTAAAGATGAATTTGCTGGAAAGTGAACCAGCTGCGAGCTCTGTACAATCATCTGTAGGCGTGGATGGTGTTCGATCGAAAACCGTCTTGCCGCAGCCTCCTCCTTTAGACCAATGGCAGCCATTGGCATCAAATAGCAATCGTCTAATTTCAACAAAGAGATGGCATCACAGGGGATGACTTGTTGAATCGCCTCGACCAACCGAAAGTAACGCTGATGCGGTGTTAGGGTTCGGTTTAGGTCTTCAATTATATTGATGAGCGGCATAATATTCATAAGAGTCATTCTAACCTATAAAGAGTCAATATGACACGCTGGTCATTCAGGTCTTTTTGACACAAATTAAAATTTATTGATATAAATCAATGCATTAATACTTGGCATGATTCGTGAAGTAGTTGTACGCAGACTAACCAAGAAAATACTCAGAGGCTCCGCCATGCTAGATTCCGCAACCATTCAAATCATTAAAGCAACCGTTCCTGTTCTGAAGACAACGGCCAATGATATTACATCGCACTTTTACCCACTGCTTTTTTCACAACATCCAGAAGTCATGCCTTTTTTTAATCAAACTAATCAAGGAAAAGGAACGCAGCCGAAAGCTCTCGCCAATGCCGTTATCGCCTATGGAGCTAATATTGATGAACTGGGAAACCTCACTGAAGCCGTAGGCAAAATTGTACAGAAACACTGTTCACTCGGGATCCAACCAGCACAGTATGACGCTGTCGGCTCTTGTTTGTTACAAGCGATTAAGGCAGTGCTCGGCGATGCAGCGACGAACGAAGTCATCGAAGCGTGGGGGAAAGCTTACGGGCAGCTAGCGACTATTTTAATTGATGCAGAAGAGAAGGTCTATGCAGAAACCGAGCAAAGTGTAGGGGGTTGGCGGGGCGAACGAGCGTTCAAACTGGTCAAAAAGGCTGACGAAAGCTCGACAATCGCCTCGTTCTATTTTGAGCCAGTCGATGGCGGCGCGGTACCAACTTTTGAAGCAGGACAATTTTTAACGATCATCATCGACATAAAGGGACAGTCGGTACGCCGGAACTATAGCTTGTCAGATGCCCCGGGAACCGGCTATTTGCGCATTAGCGTTAAACGCGAACCCCAAGGCACAATTTCCAATTTTTTACACGACGAACTAACAGTCGGGAAAGAAATAAACTTTCTTCCTCCCAGTGGTGACTTCAAACTTCGCAGAAACGGAAAACCGTTAGTTTTGTTGACGGGCGGCGTAGGTATTACTCCCGCAATCAGCATGCTGAATGTTGAAGCGGGCTCCGGTCGTGAGATTCAGTTTATTCATGCAGCGATTAACAGCGATGTACACGCTTTTAGAAATCATGTCGATCAATTAGCGGCTAAACATACCCACATTTCACCTCTGTATATTTACAGTGATCCCGAGAAAAATTGTAAACCACACGCAGAGGGATTTATCACCACGGATCTAATTGCACAACAATTATCTGAAAACCGCGACGTGGAATTTTATTTTCTAGGACCAAAACCCTTTATGGTTGCCGCCTTTAAAATAGCGAAAGAGCTCGGAGTCCCGGAAAATCAAATACACCACGAATTCTTTGGACCGGCAGAAGACCTGGTGGCCTAATCAAAAGCCAAGCAGTAGCGCTGGCAAGGTTGAGCGCTACTGCTTGTGTTAATCAGTTTATTTTTGTTCGAATGATTACGAGACAAATTCCTGTTACCGTCATGTTGATTACCTCTGCACAACCGCACAAACTAACTCCGCGTTAAGCCTCCACTCTTCATCAGCGTCGCATTCAGATGACAGATGTCTGAGGTCATACAAAAGCTGCTTCACTCGACTCAGCAGAATTTGATGATGTGCCCGCACATCACTCCATCCGTGCTTTTTCGCAAACAAGTCTACATACAAAGTGGAGCGCACGACGAGATCCGAGCGTTGTTTTCTATCGAGTACCGCTTTTCACTCGAATTTAAGTAGCTTACGGCATATCATGATTAACCAAATTGTTAGACACCAGCCCGTCTACCCCCCATAAATAATCCCATTAAGCAGAATTCAACGTGAACCAAACTATTTATCTAATACCGCTTGACCTTGGTCATTACTCTAAGGTTTATGCTATAGGTATTAAGTGATAACACGAAGGAAGGAAGAAAGTATGTACCGTATTGGTGAACTCGCCACTCGCTGTAACGTAACGGCTGACACAATCCGATTTTACGAGAAATCGGGCTTGCTATCTCCTGCGACACGCAGCGAATCAGGATACAGACTCTATTCCAAAAAAGATGAAGCCAAGGTTCAATTCATCCGCAGAGCCAAAAATACAGGCTTTACTCTGCAGGAAGTTAGCGAGCTCTTGTCTATCCGCGTAGAACCACAACACCATACCTGCGGAGAAGTGAAAACCATTGCCGATGACAAAATCGTCGAGCTGGAACAACGTATTCTGGAACTGAAACGATTTCAAATGTCTCTAAAAGACCTGAGCGAAAAGTGCTGTGGTGGCGATGAAAGCGCCGACGGCTGCTCTATACTTGATGCACTGGAGGATCACTAATGGATCTCATACTCAACTTTTGGTTATTGCTCGTAACCGCTGCTCCCTGGTTGCTATTTGGCTTTGCGATTGCGGGGCTGATTCATGCCTTCATACCGGCAGACCTAATGACCAAGCACCTGGGTGCTGACGGGTTTGGCACAACGGTAAAAGCCGCGTTGATCGGCGCGCCATTACCGCTGTGCTCCTGTGGCGTTATCCCCGCCGCACTGGGTCTACGACGCAGCGGCGCATCCAAGAGCGCCACCGTATCTTTCTTAGTGGCAACCCCCGAAACCGGAGTCGATTCAGTGGCTGTTTCCTACGCCATGCTCGGCCCTGTCATGGCTGTCGTTCGCCCCATTGCCGCTATATGCAGCGCTATTGTCGCGGGCGTTTTAGTCGGCAAAGAAAGTAATATGCAAACGCTTAAAACCGGTCTGGCAGCTGAAACCTCCTGTTGTAGCACACAGGAAAGCTCTAACGAGCAAGCCCCGGACGACTGTTGCAGCTCCGTCGAACCTAAGGAGCAGACCATTGGCGAGAAATTACTGTCTGCATTCCATTTTTCCACCGGCAAGCTGATTGCTGATACCGCACAATGGCTGGTGATTGGCATATTTTTCGCGGCGATTGTTCAAACATTCGTATCAACCGATTTTTTAGCCTCTCACGGCGAGGGAATTTTGGCTATGACGGTGATGGTACTTGTTTCGATTCCTATGTATATCTGTGCGACAGCCTCCACGCCTATTGCTGCGGGTTTATTGTTTGCCGGAGTATCACCGGGATCAATTTTAGTCTTTATGCTGGCGGGCCCGGCAACCAACATCGCAACACTTGGCGTGGTTGGCAAAGAGCTGGGTAAGCGGTCGCTCGTTGCTTATTTATTTGGGGTAATCGCTACAGCCATGGTATTCGGGGGAGTTCTCGATCTAAGCTTGGCATACTTCGATGTTAATATTCGTGAAGGTTTAGAACAACACCAACACCTTGTTCCTGAAGTGGTCAGCCAATCCCTGGCGTGGGTATTAGTTTTGTTACTGGCACGCGCATTTTTCAACAAGGCAAAGGATCGTTTTTCTTTCGATTCGGTTGAGCCTGATGCAAAGATTCATAACTCATAACTCACGAAAAAATGATCCATGATTTGTGAACAGCAATAAGCATAACAAAATCTAATGTCATGGAAGGAGGGTAAGCCGAAACAGTGCTGGCCGCTAAAGCATCGGATTTTTTGTACTCAGTGTTAAGCCAGACACCAAAAATTAAAGTAGACTGTCGGTATTATCCACTGGGACATCACGATGAGTAGAAGCACCGAGCAAGAAATTCGAATCGAAGGAACAGTCGCACCCGGATTTGAGTCTGTCAAAGTATTATATGAACGTAATATGCAAACCCTGACAGAGAGAAATACGCAACTCTGCGTCTATCATCGGGGGAAGAAGGTCGTCGATCTCTGGGCTTCGGTCGGCGAGGATACCGGTTTTTCTCCCGACTCCCTCGTC
Organism: uncultured Cellvibrionales bacterium; assembly: GCA_913019905.1. Classification (GTDB taxonomy): domain Bacteria; phylum Pseudomonadota; class Gammaproteobacteria; order Pseudomonadales; family Dasaniaceae; genus Oceanicoccus. The sequence continues at coordinate 112,273 of CAJVZD010000013.1, read as the reverse complement.
AATGTTTTCAGTAGCGGAAAAAGCCTCGAAGCTATCGCAATCGCTTCACTCGTCGGAAAAGGACTGCTGAACTACAATGCAAAAATAACGAACTATTGGCCCGAATTTGGAGCCAACGGAAAAGACACGCTTACGGTCGCGGAACTGATGCGCCACGAAGCCGGCCTTGCTGCTCTCAACACGTCGATTGAACCGGAAGATTTACTCACGGAAAATATCAAAAAAAATAGAGTCGGTAGCATCATCGAAGCCCATAGCCAGACCTTCCGGGAAGGTGATGGCAGTACGCGGGAGTATCACGCTATCACGAGAGGCTGGATTGTCAACGAAGTCTTTCGCAGAGTCGATCCAGCGGGACGAACCATCGGTGAGTTTTTACGCGAAGACATCAGCGGCCCGCTGGAAGTCGACGCAATAATCGGTCTCAAGGAAGAAGAACTGCATCGAACGGTGAGAGTATCGCCATTGCGAATTCGCGCCCAATTTATGGAGGGTTTAAAGCCCAGGTTCCTGGGCAGGAAAACGGAACGTAATGTCATTCAAACGTTCGGCAGACTCGCACGACTTTTTCCCAATATGAGAAAGCGAACAACAAAAGGGGCGCCGGCTCCGCTGAAGGGAATGGAGCGAATTAGCTTTTTTAACGAACCCTCTGTGGCAAAAGGTGAGACACCGTCTGCAAATGCAAACTGTTCAGCACGTGGTCTGGCAAAAATCGCAGCTATGATGTCAGCCGGTGGACAATTGGCGGGAAAGGAATATTTGAACGAGAACGCATGGAAGGCTATGCACGACAACCCTGTTAAAAAGGACATGGGGTTTAGCACCGTCACATTCACACAGGGAGGTGTTGCCCAATTCACCGAAACGTCCCTTAGCAGCAGCAAACTCGAACGCGCATTCAACTCCGGTCGAGAGGGTTTTCATGGCTGGATGGGGCTTGGGGGTTCAATCTTCCAATGGCACCCGCAACATCAAATAGGGTTTGGTTACGTACCGACTTCTCTGCATGTATTGGATCTATTTAATGAGAGGGGAAAAACCTATCAAGCGGAGGTCATAAACTGCGTAGAAAGATTGCCAGGCTAATTCTGCTGTGCCCCATTAACCTGGAGAGTTTGCGGTAGTTAAAATAGTTTCCGCAGCTCTCATTGTGGACAAGAAACAGAAGCAAACTTAGGGATGCAGTGTTGTAATCTAATTGCTAACGCTGATAATTCGATTCGAGAATTTCCATTAATTTTTCTCCATCGGGTGTTAACGGAGATATCGTGAAAAACATATCGAGTCGCTGCAGAGTCGCGTAGTGAATTAGATCATTTTGTTCTGGCTCGATTTCGCTCGAAATAGGTTCCTTGTAATCGAGCAAATAATCGATTCTGCCACTAAATAGCATAGCCAAAGCATTTTTGTGCGTATTCAAATTCAACGGTGGCGGAACATTTTCGGGGCTACTTAATAAAGCGCGTCTATCACCATATTGAAAACCTCTAATCAATCCGACCTGGCGCCCAAGTAACTGTTCAATTTCATTTGGCAACGACGTGGACTTCAAAGCGTATATTCTTAGCTCAATACTAGTCACCGGTAATTGACTGTATAATTCCGGCCCCTCCTCGCCCGGAGGACCAATTTTTATTCCAATCGTAAGATCTGTCGTTCCTGCATTCACATTTTCGTATAATCGCTTGGGCGGATAAGATTCTATAACATAGGGTAGATCGGCATCGACCAGGGTATTTCTTATCAAATTCGTTAGTGTTCCCGACACTGTGCCGTCTGGCTCAACGACATAAAAAGGCGGGAAGTGGGTGACTCCCACTCGAAGTGGCTCTGCCACAAGAGGAACAATAGTCATTTGCAGAGTCAATAAACAAAAAAAGACAGATTTATACAACATAGTTTCTCTGGGATCAGCTGAATGCAGAGATCAAGTCGAGCAAAAATTAATGGGGAGCTTACATTACAACGGCTTTATGTGTCTAGCTACCAACTATCGCCCAGCCGAACGAGAAGTCCTGTCACATAAATGGAGTGAAATTATCACTCTTTGGACGGCGCTGTATAAAGTAGTCTAGACCGCTAAGCGCATAAACCTAGGGCTTATCCGAACGAGGTACCTATAATCAACCGACAGGCTCTTCAAACAGTTTCTTCCCCTGCGCCAATAGATGCTGTACCGCCGGGTGTTTCACCTTACGCTCGGGAGATATTAAATAATAGTGCTCTACGACATCCAGCGTCCGTCCAAGAAGATCAACGTCAAATTGTTCAAGCACATGACTCTCAATGATGGTTGGCGCACAAAATACGCCATATCCAGCCTGACCAAAGTATTTGGCCAAGATGGAATCATCGAACTCGCCAATAATGGCTGGAGCAATACCGAGTTGTTCAAACCACGACAATACACTTAAACGCTGATTAGATTCTTCGCCAGCGAGAAAGAACGCCTGGCCGTTGAGAGATTGCGGGAAATTTGACCGCAATTCGCCAGCCAATCGCGGGTGAGCGAAAAAGCTAACTCCGCTTTTTCCTACCAAATGGCTGTAGGCCTTTATTGGTGAACCAGACGGCAGCGGCCTGTCACTTAGAATTGCGTCCAATTTATTGACCGCCAACTCACCCAACAAAACGTCTATACTCGTTTCTTTACACACTAGCTTGATGGAATCGTCCATCGTATAAATCTCTTTCAAAAAATTGAATGAGAATACTTTAGCGATGACATCCGTTACTCCTATGGAGAAACGAAAGGAAAAATTGGTAGAGTGGTTTTTTAAAGAATGGAGTAACTCATCACCTAAATTAAAAATCTCTTGCGCATAACTATAAGTGACATGCCCCATGTCATTGAGTACCAAACGCTTGCCTTTTCTCTCAAACAAACGATAGCCCAATTGCTCTTCAAGAGTACTGAGCTGGGCGCTTAAGGTTTGCGGAGTGACATGGATGGCTTTTGATGCCTGCGCAATACTGCCATGGCTTACGATCGCATGAAAATATTGCAAATGATGATAATTGAGTTTTGCCATATTGCTCTCTAACTCGCCATAGCTTGAAGGACGTTCTGACATTATCAACCTTAACCTTACAATCAATCAACATTAATCGACTTTTATTGATTGATAATTCAGCCTATTATCCCGCTTATTGGAACGAAAGACTGCGGAACATAAGTCAAGATGGCGCATATAGGGTTAACACAACTGTGCGTCGTCCGATCCCGATTTTCATTACAGATAGCAGGGCTCAAAGTGAGTAGGTCAAACTGTAGCTGGCTGATCCTGGCAGTGATTAACGCGCGGTGTTAAAACCAGTACACCACGGATTCTTTGTCGCTACACTGGGAAAGTACGTAGCAGTAACTACTTAGCAGTAACTACAGTTTTTGAACGTGTCGCATTTAAGCCATTCCAATTTATATTTACGGTAAAGAAAAATGACCAAAAAAAATACGGATAAAGAATATCTGGCGCCTTGGGAAAAAGCTTTCGACCGAATTCTAACGCCATTCGACGAATTCATACATCGTCAAACCACCAGCGGTATTCTGCTATTTATATGCGCTATCGTTGCTATTTACCTTGCTAACAGCCAGTGGAGTGAGATATATCAAAATTTCCTAAATTCCAAATTTACAATCGGCATTCCGGGTTTTGAGTTATCTAAAACCATTCATCACTGGATTAACGATGGGCTGATGGCGCTGTTCTTTTTTGTGGTCGGTCTGGAATTAAAGCGCGAGATCCTCGTTGGTGAACTCGCGGACCCAAGACAGGCATTACTGCCCATCGTTGCAGCTATAGGCGGCATGGTCGTGCCAGTAGCCATTTACTTGAGCATCAATCCCGCGGGCCATAACTCCGACGGCTGGGGCATTCCGATGGCGACGGATATAGCCTTTGCGCTGGGAACCCTGGCTTTACTTGGAGCTCGCATCCCCAAAAACTTGCTCATGTTTCTGGTTGCCTTAGCTATCGTTGACGACTTGGGAGCCGTGTTAGTTATCGCGGTATTTTATACAGAGAACCTGAATATGCTAGCCTTGTTAGTCGCCGCCATTATGATCGCGCTGTTGGTGACACTAAACCTTGGCGGGATACGAAGCGCAGGACCTTATATGTTTCTTGGCGTCATCCTGTGGATAGCCATGCTTAAAAGTGGCGTTCACGCGACACTCGCGGGGATCTTTTTGGCATTCACTATTCCGATGAAACCAAAGTATGATCCCGCAAGGTTTCTGCAACAGTTTTCTAAATTGGCTTCAATGATACAAACAGCTTATAGGTCAGAAACGAACATCATAAAAAATGACGCACTACGCGCACATTTTCAGAGCTTGGGAGAGGGGATTCAGCTCGTACAGGCTCCCGCACAGATACTTGAACATAAGTTTCATATCCCCACTGCGTATTTCATCCTGCCTATTTTTTCGCTGGCAAACGCCGGAATAGTGATAGATGCCTCCTCTCTCACTAGCTTGGTGACCAATCCAATTTCCCTTGGCGTTGCTGCGGGATTGATCTTTGGAAAATTAATCGGAATTGCAGGCTTTTCATGGGTTGTTGTCAAACTTGGTCTCGCGTCTCTACCCAAAGGACTAAATTTCAATCACATCATTGGCGTCGCTTTTATGGGCGGCATTGGGTTTACAATGTCAATTTTTGTTGCCGAGTTAGCGTTTGCGAATAATGCTCAAGATTTATTGATGGCGAAAACGGGTATTTTGTTCGCCTCACTTTTAGCGGGTCTGTTGGGATTCATGTGGCTGTTTTTATCGACGAAAAAAACCTAAGGAACGCAATACTCAGGGTGACTCTTAACAGTCGTCGAATCGGCGGTGCGGTTAGCCCAAAAAGATGAAATCAAATTGAAAACCCATCGCTAAAGAAAAGCCCGTTAGGGCTTTTCGCTCAGCCCGTTCTGTAAGCGAATTTTCGGATAACAAGCTGGACAAATACCGTGACTAAAATGTGCATCCGAATGGCTGGATATGTAAGCTTCCATTTGGCTCCAAGCGCCTTTTTCGTTGAGGATATTGTGGCAATACGAACAAATTGGAAGAATCCCTTTTAAAGTTTTAATTTCACTCGCCGCATTTTGGAGTGATTCAATTAGTGTATTTCTTTCTTGCTCCAGGCGTTTTCTATCCGAAACGTCACTGTGTGTTCCGCTCATGCGCAGCGGGTGTCCATTTTCATCCCGCTGTACAATTTTGGCATGGTCAAGAATCCATACATAATCACCTAGCTTGTTAAGCATTCGGTATTCGATATTGTGGGACGAGGAACGGCCCTCTTTGTGATCATTGATGGATGCCCACGCTGCGCCACGGTCATCGGGATGAATCGAATTTGTCCAAGTGTCAACATTCTCTTCAAATTCATCAATCCCGAGGTAGCCCAATATTCGAGCCCACTGGTCATTACGTTTTACCTCACCGGTTTCTATATTCCAGTCCCAGAAACCTAGCTCACTGCCTTCCAATACCATCTGTAGACGTTCTTCACTCAACAACAATTCCCGGTTGTCCATTTGAAATACCTTTTAAAGTGACACCTTCCGATTCCTGTTGGTTTCCTCGTCGGTAAACCAACACCCTGAATTAGTTCTTTGAGCTTGTTCCAAAGTACGTAAAGTCGGTATAGCTGCCATTCGATCAGAATCCCCTTATCCAATTGAACTACTGTTACCAGCTAATCGCCTCTACATTTTCCGTTTTCTATTTTGACCATTTAGCCCTAAACAAATTGTCCGAACTATCTATCTCAGTGTTAACAGGAAAGTACCTTCTGTCAGTCGATATCCGGCTGGTATGGCTTTTTTTATATAATAAAAGTAAACGCCGTTATCTCATCAGTCAAACGGAGAATGGTACGATTTTGGGCCAATATCGCCAACACCTACATTGTAGCTGGAGCATACGATTCGAAGCAGCGGCAATATTATAAGGAGAAATCAAAATTGAAATGCATCCTCATACTACTCGTATTTGTTGTTGCAGGGGGAGTTTATTGCCAGCCTTGTCGCCACTCCGACGTATCCCTTAAGTCTCGCCAATTGATTGAGTATTCACGACGATTGATCACGGCCTCAATAATGCAGTCAACTATGAGCTTGTTTTCATCGACTGACAGTTTAGTAATGACAAAGTGTTTTTCCTTATTGCGAATTTCTACTTTTGTCCACTTACTATTCAGTAGAGATTTTGAGCTAACTTGATTCAACTCTTATAACCCTAGAGAAAATTGATTTATCTTATTTTCAAACAATATCAACTCGTCCCTATTGGGATAATCAACTTCATATTTCCCGTGGAACATCATTGTGAGGGTGACATTACTGTAATTTAAGAAACAGGTGTAGCCATCGAAATCAGACCATGCCTTAAACCCTTGAAAAACATAATTCCCATCGCATTGTTCCCCATGACTTAAAATGTGGTTAAAAACCGATAAACAGACTTTCACATCCAATCGACTATTCATCTTGCACCTCTTTTAATGATCACAATTCGCCAGCTACCTCCCGGTATCTTAACGTGTATCTAGCCGGCAGGCTTAGCATTTTTAGATCTAATCCCCATCGTCCAACCGCACCTTCCTTATGCTGTCTTGAGTTGAAGGAAAATCAACCAGCGAAATTTTTATACCTCTTTCATAAGTACGAATCAAATCGGCACGAGGATCACTAAATGAATACAGGTAATTGTCGCTGTCCGCAATTCTGCTTTTTCATAGAACATACTGAGGCACCAGGTGCGACAATCTGTCACTCCTCTCCAACAGCGTTTTATCCTAAAATCCTTTCCCTTAACAAATACTACCGGGAAATCTTTATGAATCGCATTATTCAGTTGACGCTGTGCTCAACTCTGGTTGCAGGTGTTCACGCCAGTGATATTGAGGAAGTCGTTGTCACTGCGGCACGAGAGGTAAGTACTATTGAGCTCGCTGAAACCCTCGAAATCACCCCTGACTCTGCTGCTCTACTGCGCAAGGCACCAGGGGCAAACGTCAACAGTAACGGCCCCTTGAGTGGTATTCCCCAGTATCGGGGGATGTACGGGAGTCGAATTAATGTAACGGTTGATGGATCGACTCTTAGTTCTGGCGGCCCAAACTGGATGGATCCTCCGCTACACTATGCACCGGCAGCGCAATTAGAGTCCTTGTCGATTTATCGCGGTATCGCCCCCGTAAGCGCTGGTCAGGAAACCATTGGCGGTGCAATTACCGCAAAAACCTGGTCTGGAGAATTCAGTGACAGCGCACAATTTTCTTCACAAGGACGAATACGCGCCGGCACGCAGTCGGTAAACGAAGGACTCTTGACCAGTGTAGCGGTCGTGGCCAGTAACAAAACCCATCGCATCAAAGTTGCAGGACTGACTGAGAGTGGAGACGACGCCCAATTCGACCGTGGAGATATTCTACATACCGAATATGAACGCGATCGCGTCGACCTGGGCTATGGGTATCAGCGCGGTGCCCATAGTTGGCAATTCGATCTCGCTCACAATGAAACGGGTGACAGCGGCAATCCTGCTTTGCCAATGGATATTGAATATATTGATGCCGATTTGGCAAGCCTGAGTTACGACTTTAAGGGTGAAGGATGGAATGTACGCAGTAAAATCTATCACAGCGAAATTGATCACGGCATGAGCAATTTCCATCTACGTCAATTGATGATGGGAATGAACCCACGTATTAATACGGCGACTGGTGATAGCAACGGGATCAAAGTAGCCATTGACTGGGAAGATAACGGCGGCACGTGGCTAGCGGGTTTAGATGGTCACCACGAAACTCATGACTCGGATATTACCGATCGCGACAAGATTGGTTTTTTTGCGCAAAATTTTAGCGGCGCCGAGCGCGAGGTCTGGGGTGTTTTTCTCGAGCGAAACCAGCAATTGAATAGTCGATGGCGTTCAGAACTCGGTTTGCGGTATAACCGGGTAACGATGGACTCTGATTCGGTGAGTTTTTCTAATCCTGGAAATATGATGGCGGCAATGATGCAAATGCGCGCGATGGCGTTTAACAATTCCAATCTAAAGACAAATGACAACAATATTGATTGGGTCGCGAAGCTCTATTATGAAGCAGATCAAGCGACGTCCCTGTATGCAGGTATAGCAAGGAAAACGCGCTCAGCCTCGTATCAGGAACGCTATCTGTGGATGTCGATGGAGGCCACTGCCGGTTTAGCCGATGGAAAAACCTATCTGGGTAACCTCGATTTGGACGCAGAAGTTGCACACGAGCTGGAAATTGGCATAGACATTCTACAAGACGATTTCAGTTTTTCGTTCCGCTCTTTCTATAAACAGGTGGAAGACTATATTCAGGGTACCACCGACGACATTCCTCACATGGGCATGCCCGCAATGCCCGTCGCCGACTTAAAATTTAATAACGTTGATGCACAATTATACGGTTTCGATGTCGAAGCGCACTACCAACTGGATAACCATTGGTCTTTGAATGGCATCGTGAATTTTGTAAGAGGTAAACGTGACGACATAAATGACAACCTATACCGCATAGCACCTTTGAATAGCACTGTCGGGATCACTTATCAAAGTAATCGATGGGCAGCCACGCTCGAATCCGTACTGACAAATAAGCAAGATCAACAATCAACGACCAACGACGAAAAAGAAACCGCCGGTCATGGTTTAGTCAATATGAAGGGCTATTGGCAGGTATCGGAGAAAATCCGTCTCGGTGGTGGTATCGATAATTTGCTCGACAAACAATACAGCGATCATTTAGGCGGCTACAATCGGGTTGCAAACATCGATATTGATCGAGGCGACCGGCTACCGGGTTACGGGCGCAACGTCTTTGCCCGCATTGACTATCAGTGGTAATCGGAAAAAAAACAGCCCAACAACATCTTGTGTTAGTTGGGCTTAGCCAATAACAATCGTTTTTCAAGGGTTACAGCTCGAGGCATAGAACAATTAGCTAGCAAAGACATGTTGCCATTTCTGGATGTGATCTAGTAATGACTAATAGGCAGGTACTTTTAGGCACATCACGGAATGCTGAGTAACGTTTACCGGATCTTTGTTCCGACTTCTGAGTTTCATTTAGTGCGACCACGCAGGCATGTTCTGTAATTCCTTCAATCAAAAACCATGCGGTACCTAACTGCACAAATACAACGACACAAAAATAACAGCTCATTTATTCGAAAAGATAGTCAAAGGCCGTTTCCAACTATCTTTTCATTTTAAGCTCTCTTATGCATTGCGATAGCTTAAGCGATATAATCCCGGCAATACGATCAGAGATAGTAAGGTCGATGAAATAATTCCGCCAATAACTACTGTTGCAAGTGGTCGCTGGACCTCCGCGCCGGTACTGGTATTTAGCGCCATCGGCAGAAAACCTAATGCAGCGACTAAAGCAACCATGATAATCGGCCGCAATCTCAACAGGGCACCACTGCGGATCGAACTATCGATGTCCAAGCCGTTTTTTAAACCATCCCGGAATGCCGAGATCATCATGACTCCGGTGAGCACTGAAACCCCACACAAAGTGATAAAGCCAACAGCAGCGGTAATCGACAAGGGAATATCGCGCATCCATAGCGCTATGACTCCACCGGTCAACGCTAGAGGAACGCCACTAAAAACCAGTGCGGCGTCTTTGATTGAACCGAAGGTCGTCAATAACAAAGCAAAAATCAAAACCAATGTCATTGGAACCAAAAGACTTAAGCGCTCTGTTGCCGATTCCAATTGTTCAAAGGTGCCGCCATACCCCAACCAATAGCCAGGCGGCAATACTATCTGCTCTTCAACGGCCTCCTGTACTTCAGTAACGAAACTACTTAAATCACGACCTCGTACGTTTGCGCTAACCACGAGGCGTCTCTTCCCATTTTCACGAGATATCTGATTAGGTCCAGGAGCCAGTTTAAGCATTGCAACTTCTCCCAGCGGGACGTAGCCACCGCCAGGCAATTGTATTGGCAGCCGCTCCAAGGCCGCCGTATCGTTTCGCAGCTCCTCCGTTAAACGTACAACGATTTCGAAACGTCGATCGCCCTCGAACACTAAACCCGCATTTTTCCCCGCAACTGCAGTCGTTAACACATCTTGCACGTCGGAAACGTTAAGACCATACCGGTATAATGCGTTGCGATCGGCTACGACTGACAAAATGGGCAAGCCAGATACCTGCTCAACTTTCACGCCTTCAGCGCCTGCAATTGTGTTTAGCACTGCCGCGATCTCACCACCAGACTTTAATAGTTTTGTTAAGTCATCACCATAAATTTTAATACCCAGGTCCGAACGAACACCCGATATCAATTCGTTAAAACGCAACTGAATAGGCTGGCTTATTTCGAATGCATTTCCCACCGACAAGTTAAGTTGTTCCTGAATTTCTTCCAGCAATTGCCTCTTGGTCTTTTCCGGGTCAGGCCAGCTTTCTCGTTTTTTCAACATTACGTAGCCGTCCGAAATATTGGGGCCCATAGGATCACTTGCTACCTCCGCAGTGCCAACACGGGAAAAGAAAACATTAACTTCGGGGATTTCCAACACCGCGCGCTCGAGCTGAAATTGCATTTCGAGAGACTGGGATAAACTCGTACCTGGAATTCGTAATGCTTGTACAGCAATATCTCCTTCATCCAGATTAGGGATAAATTCCGTGCCCATTTTCCATGCCGTCCATCCACAAAAAATCACAAAAATAGCGGCTGTGATCAATGCTTCAAGACGAAGTTTCAATGCAAGTTCTAGCAGAGGATTATAAATACGCTTGAGGTAGGCGACAATCATATTGTCTTTCTCTTCAATATGTCCCGTCACTAACAAAGCCACTGAGGCTGGTACAAATGTGAGCGATAATATTAATGCCGAGACTAACGCCATAATTACAGTGAGTGCCATTGGCGTAAACATCTTTCCTTCGACACCGGTCAAAGCAAGAAGGGGAATATTCACCAAGATTACTACTAAGACACTGATTAAGCTCGGTGTAAATACTTCCCGAGTCGCGGAAAAAACCGTTTGAAAACGCTCATCGACCGTCAGAAGACGGCCAACGTGCTGTTGCCGATTGGCCAATCGTAGTATGCAATTCTCTACGATGATAACGGCTCCATCTACAATCAAACCGAAGTCGAGCGCCCCTAAGCTCATTAAATTTGCACTCACTTCTGTCGTGACCATGCCAGAAATCAGCATCAACATCGACAAGGGGATAACCAAAGCAGTGAGTAATGCTGCTCTGAAATTTCCCAGCATTAATAACAGTACCAGAAGTACCAATATGGCGCCTTCGAGCAAATTAGTTTGAACGGTAGCAATGGTTTTATCGACCAACACCGTTCGGTCGTACACCGCCTCCGCAAAGACTCCCGCAGGGAGAGTCTTGTTGATTTCATTTAGCTTTTTTGACACCGCTTCAGAAACTGTTCGACTGTTGGAACCGAGTAACATCACCGCCGTACCGAGCACTGTTTCCTCGCCATTCAGCGTTGCCGCGCCTGTGCGCAGCTGCTTACCAAAACCAACTTCTGCGACTTGCTTAAGGACAACGGGAATGCCATCTTGATAGGAAACGATGACGGTCTCTAAATCGCCAATATCTTCAATTTGTCCCGGTGCGCGAATAAGATACTGTTCACCGTTTTTTTCAATATAACCAGCACCAACGCTAGCGTTATTTTTTTCAATGGCTACCACTAAGTCATCAAAACTTAATCTATAAGCCAACAGTAACGCGGGGTTCGCTGTTATGTGAAATTGCCTGTCGTAGCCGCCGATCGTGTTGATCTCAGTCACACCCGGAACCAAGCGTAACTGTGGCCGAATAACCCAATCCTGAAAATTTCGCAACGCGGTTCCATCGTAAGGCTCCCCGTTATCCTGCCTGGCCTCATCATCTGCACGGACAGCATAATGGAAGATCTCACCAAGTCCGGTCGCAACGGGTCCCATCGCGGGATCGATACCTACTGGCATTTCACTTTTAGCTGCCTGGAGTCGTTCATTGATTAAATTACGCGCAAAATAAATATCAGTTCCCTGCTCAAAAACGACAGTCACCTGCGATAGTGCGTAGCGCGACAACGACCGCGTACTTTTCACCTGCGGCAGACCTGTAATTGCCAGTTCCACCAGGTAGGTCACTCGTTGCTCCACTTCAAGTGGTGAATATCCGGGCGCTTCGGTATTGATTTGTACCTGAACGTTAGTAATATCGGGCACCGCGTCAATCGCTAATCGCTGATAATTAAACACACCGATAGCTGCGGTAACAAATACAAAAAACATAACAATCCAACGCCGAGCGATGGAGAATCGAATTAAATTATCAATCATGTCGCAATCCTGTTCTGGAAAAATCGCAAATTCAAAATGCAACGACCATAGGAAGTCGATGCAATAAGAGACATCTCTTTTTTAATGTCCATGCTCCGCCCCTTCCTTACCCATTTCAGATTTAAGAACGAAACTGTTTTTTTCGACATAACTTTCTCCAACACTCAATCCGCTTAACACTTCATGGAGCTCGCCGTCGGTGCGACCTAAAGCAACTTCCCTAACTTCAAAATCTTCTTTTCCTTTTACAAAAACGACCGTATGGTCTTCCACTATTTGTACCGCACCGCTGCGAATTGCTACAGTGGCGGGTGCTTCAGATTGCATGATTTCCGCGGTAATGAAATGGCCAGGCACCAAAGCAAATTCAGGGTTTTCAAGCAAAACACGGACTACAGTCGTTTGATTGGCGCTGCCAAAAGGCGCGATATAAATCACCTTGCCTTGGCCGCTAACATCAGCCGCATTGCACTTAATTATCGCTTGCTGGCCCAACTTAACTTTGGCTCTGTCTTTCGGGAAGGCAGAAAGGTCTACCCATACCGTAGAAAAATCCACGACCTTAAAAAGCGTTTTATTACTGGTTTGTTCGCCGACATTCGCATTTCGTTCCGTGACGACGCCGTCGATGGCAGATTTAATCGAATACGTTTTTAAACTATCATTACTCTCTACTTCCACCAGAGTTTCACCCTTTCTTACCGGGTCACCTATTTGCTTGTTAACACGAATAACGACTCCTTCAAAACGTGCTGCTATCGACTGCACATTTTGCTCGTTGGGAACGACCTGCCCGTACAAAGGTAAAACTTCTCGAACGCTCTCCAATTTGGCCTTGGCCAAACTAATTCCGGAATAAGCTATTTGTTCAGAAGTGAGTGCAATGCGCTCTTCTTCAGCGCCTCCTCCACGCGCTTGTTGCCCTGACTGTCCGCCGCGATCGTGCGAATCAGACTCCGCGACTACCGGGTTTATCGACTGGGCGGCGACCACAAAACAGAAACTTGCAAAACGACAGGCCTCTTTAAATAATTTCAACATTTTCATAGTGCTAGTCCTTAAAATTTGATTGATCTGAAAACTGGGCTGCAGCCAATGACTGAGCAGTCAGCTGTTCAATTTCAGAACCATAAGTGAGAGCAGCTGCGGCCGCATCAACAACCATTCGACGTGCGTTGAGTAGTTCCCGTTGAGCGGCAACATAATCGAGATAACTGTATCGCCCACGTTCGTAAGCTTTTTGGGTTTCCAGTAGCGCGTCTTTAAGCGAGGGAATTATTTCCTGTCGGAGTGTATTAGCACTAACGATTGCATTTTGACGATTGCCAAAAGCACGGAATAGTTGTGTATGCATCTGGAGCAAAGCCACATCTTTTTGGAACCGGATTTCGTTTCGAGACATCAGCACAGACGAAACTGCGCCGGTGTTTCGTTTGGACGAAAACAAGGGGATGCTGATGCCAGCTGTAAGAGCCGTTTCATCTAATTCCTGAAAACGTCTTACGCCAACAGACCAACGAATGTCACTGCGCGATTCGGTTTTGGCCAGCCGAACTTCAGAGTCTTTAAGCCTTTCTTGAGCAGAAAAAACCTGGATATTCGGGTTACTCTGCATTTTGTCTTTCAGCGGTTTGAATTCAGCATCATTTCCAAAAAGAAACAGGTCGCCGCTGGCTGCAAAATTTTGCGGCGTCGTGTCGCCCCACAATACGGCCAACGCAACTTTCAAAAAAGCCAACTGCTGCTGTTCAGACAAAAGGGTTAAATGCGATTGAGCACGCGCCGCGCTTGCACGCTTGACTTCAGCTGCCGGTGTCGAGCCCGCTTTTGAACGCGCTGTTACCGCGGCTAGTGTCGTGGTTGCCAGTTCGGTGGCTTCGGTCGCTAATGCAACTCGTTCCTGTGCAGCAAGAACATCAATAAAGCGTCGGGTAACTTCGCCAAGTAGTTCAAGTGATTCAACTTCTTTTTGGGCTTTTAGCACTGATCGACTGCTTGCATAAAGCCCACCCCGTGCTTCGCGCTTTCCTCCCATCTCTATCACAGAGGAAAGCGATACCGAGAGTTCTGCCTCATCAAGTCCTTTGAAATCGCCGCTTCCCATGAAATTTTCTAATTCGACGTCAAGTTCATAGGCCGGTTTTAATTTTGCGATATCTTGCCGCCCTTGAAGAGCTGCATCGCGTAATGGGAAAACCTTTAACGACGGATGTTGTTCAAGCGAGCGTTGAATGGCCGCGGTTAAGGTGAGCTGATCTTCTAATAGAGCAGCATTGATGGGTAATATTTGAAAGCCAGAAGCGAAGAAAATCAGCGCCTTCCAGGTTCTGAGCACACACTTACAATTCGCGCCGAAAACCAGCGCGATGAGTTTTGTTTTCATTTGAGCATTCCACGTTAATAAAACAATAAGAAATCACGTAGCAGGACAACTGCCCTGGTGTTTTCTAGTTATCAATAAGTCGTAGAATTAAATTTTTGGGGGACGAAATAATGTAAACATCAATCCGTTAAGGGCCGTTTTATCAAACCCTTTTAAGGCCATAGAAAGACAAGCCGACGAGAGGTCGGTTGAGTTGGTGGTTAAAAAGCTCAGATGAGACCCATGACAATGGCCACAATGGTGGCAATCAAGTTCTGCGTGATCTGAACTAACTGTTGATTCGTCTGTGAATGAAGTCATCGCACCGGCAGAATGTTCCTGAGAATACGATAAATGTTCGTCATCAGATTGATGTGGCTGGCCGGCGCCTGCAATAGTGGCGAATGATTGCAAAGCAATCAGTATAACCAACCAATAAGACAAACATTTTTTCGCCATTTCTATTTTCGCTACCTTTTAGGGCAGGTGATCATTGCATGTTTAGATGCGCCGCATCATAACAAAATAATGGCAACTTCCAAACTGTCGAATAACCATAATTACAAAACTGTCACAAAATGAGCGCACCTGCATCGGTTACTAAAATGGTTGCCAATAATAATCAGCAGGGCTTTGTCAAAAAGCGTTTATTAGCACGCAGCTAGTTGTTTTGAACCGGAACTTTCATGGAGATGTTTTCAAAACGCCGTAAATGAATGCCTGCTCGAAAATAGTACCAACTGCCCAACGCCACAACAGACAATGTCGACAGCAGCGCATAACGCAATGAATCAACCCCATAGGTAGGCTCAAAGAAATCACTGAAAAAACCGACCGAAAACGGCCCTATCCCCAATCCGACAATATTGAGGATGAAAAGATTGATAGCAGCGGCAACCGAGCGCATTTCCACAGGCGTTTGGTTTTGAATGATAGAAAATCCTGAGGCGATATAGACAGTACCTAGTGCGGCAGGAATCACGTAGGCAAGGAGCGCTGCATTGGATGTTTCTGCAAAGAAGGCCACATAGAGAAAGGGAATTGAAATAACGCTTACGATGGCAGCAACCCAAGCCGGCCAATGCAGGCCTCTAGTGGCTGCCAAATGATCTGATATCCGCCCACCAATATAAATGCCAATCGCACCGCCAATACCAATCAGAAGCGCAAGATAGGTCCCCGTTTCCCCTGTACCCATGCCGTGAATCCGGACCAAATAAATGGGTATCCAGATAACCGAAGCGTAACCTGCGAACGCGACAAGAGTACCTGCGGCGACAATATTACGTAAAATGGGATTTGCCGCCATAAATTTCACCACACTCCAAAAAGGCGGGGGCGGCAGTCTTTCCGTAAGTTGTTCAGAATATCCTCGAGCGGGTTCCTTTACCGTAAATCTCACTAACGCCGCGATCAGCAACCCCGGCAAACCTACCACGACAAACGCGACACGCCAGCCATACCATTCATTGATCCAGCCACCGATTAAAAATCCGAGAAGAATACCCCAGTTAACACCCGTGCCGAAGATAGCCATCGCTGTTGCGCGTTTGTGCGGCGGATAAAGATCGGCGATCATAGAGTGAGAGGGAGGGTTTGATCCCGCCTCGCCAACACCCACACCGATTCGAGCCAGCAATAACTGAGAAAAGGTGTTAGCAGCACCGCACAGTGCCGTCATAAAGCTCCAGACGAAAACAGAAAATGCAATTAGGTTGCGACGATTCCTGCGGTCGGCCCACATTGCCATTGGCATACCCAGCGTCGCATAGAAAACGGCGAACATAATTCCGGTCAGCAAGCCCAATTGAGTGTCACTAATCGCCAGCGCTTCTTTTATTGGCTGGCCCAGAATCCCCATAATTTGCCGATCGACATGACTCGAGGTAAAGACCAATACGAGGACAAAAAGTGTGTAATTACGTTCTCCGTCGGTGACAACTAACGGCGAGTTAGATACAGGGGATGGCTCGGCCACTGGAAAATTCCTGGTAGATTATCGTTATTATTTTTTCTATGTCTAAAACGTGGCGTTGACCCATTACAATTTAATGGTTAACCACTCGCCACTTTTGTTACCGGCATCTTGCCTCTGTCGGTCTTAACAATTTACACCATAAACGTCTGATCTCAAAACGCAGCCATGGATAGTTTCTTTCATGGTTGCCCGTAGAGTTATTAACCCTGGAGCAAACCATCAAATTGTCCGGCACGAAGCTTGACTGATTGTCGAGACAAGAGGGAAATAGACACCGATATGATTTCGCCCGCCACTAGCCATGACGATAGCAGGAATGAAATAGTCGCCTCTCAGTATTGATACTATTTCGGAGGATCAATTCGATCGAAATTAGAACTATTCACTCTAAACCAACCTGCGATAGAAAAACGATCGCGCCGTGAGGGAAGGACTTCATGGGGGAATTCTTCGCTTAGAAAAATGGCGACGGTGCCATAGGCCGGTGTAACCTTAACCGGTGACTGCCCAGCATCTGCCGTATAAATGAGTAATTCTCCACCGCTGTCAGGCAGCCAGTCTTTATTTAAATAGACAACAATTGAGAGAACTCTATTGGCTTCGCCTTTAAAGGAGTCCTGATGCTTTTTATAAAAATCGCCTGGTGCATAGTGCGCGAAATGACTTTCAAATGAAAACAGACCTAAAAACAGACGGCGATTAACGTAAGCTTGTAGCGATTCGGCCCAGCCTATCCAGGCGGCTTCTGCGTCACAATCACCTTCGATCCAACTTATTTCGTCGGTTCGAACCAGATCCTTCACCGTGTGATCATCATGACGCCCCACACCAGCTCTCTTAAACTTTGCGGCCGACATTAGCTTTATGCGGTCATTGAGTTTGTCTAGCAGAACAGGCTCCAGGGCATTGTCACGCACGCTGTAACCCTTGGTAGATATATCATCGACGATCGATTCAAACAAAGAAACATCCTTGGAATCGTTATCATCGCCGTGATTATCGGCATTTGATTTCATTTCAGTGCACCATTTACAAGCAGCCACTAACGGAACTGAGATCGACTGTTGGCCACATTTGCATAGCGAGGAAAAAACCCTTTAGTGAAGAGGAGATTCCTGTCCGAAACGCTGCTCTAAAAACTTTATAATTTCCTTCGAATCATACATCCATGTGGTCTTATCATCTTCGTCAATTCGTAGGCAGGGAACCTTAATTTTACCCCCTTCTGTTTCAAGTACACTGCGGTGCTCGCTACCGCGCTGCGAGTTACGCAGCACGATCGGCAAATTCAAACGATGTATCACCCTTCGTGTTTTGACACAAAACGGACAGGCGTAAAATTGGTAGAGTGACAATCCTTCTGACTCTCTAGCTACCTGCAGCTGCTTTGAGCTGGAACGTTGCATTTTTTTTGGACGGGTAAGGAAGTCGAGAAGCACTATTATGCGCCCGAGACCTTCACGCAGAACTTTTAGAATCAATGTCTATACCTTTATGAAATCCCTAAAAGCGCGCATTGTACGCCAAGATGATACCATTGTAGATACTTGAATTTTGACATGGAACATGTAAATGAGAGATTGAACTCCACCGTGGATGCTAGAAAGCTATTGACGAACATCGTATTTTTCGATGCTCATAATGTCAAACTGCTCATCTATACAGCCAGCCGAATGGAAAATTTTGATTTTTACACCCAACTATTAGGTACAATGGCCAGCATATGCTGCCTAGCTTAAGAAACTAAGTGCAGAAGGAACACGCGCAGGGTTGTTCTATTACATTTCGGCCATTTCCAGTCTCAAGCAACAGGAATATTTATGTCGGTACAAACTACTATCGAGAAGAAGCTTACGGACCAACTGACCCCTTCCATACTAGAAGTTGTCAACGAAAGTTACCAACATGCGGGGCATCAGCACGCCGCAACCGATTCGCATTTTAAGGTCACGGTGGTCAGCGATGTGTTTGAAGGAATGCGAAAAGTCGCCAGACACCAAAAAATATACCAAATCTTAGCTGATGAACTAGTCAGCCCGGTCCATGCCTTGGTGATACAGGAATATACACCTCTCGAATGGCAGCAGCGGTAGCCATAAAAACATTAGAAGTATCGTTACCGATTCTGCCCCTCCGATATTTATTTCAAGGTTATTACGGGATTAATAGAAGAGACCTAAATGACAGATCTTGTACAACGGCAAAATAAAGACCCGAAATATGGCTGGCTGATGGTCTTTGTTGTTTTCGTATTGAGCGCGCTATCGTTCGGTTCCTTAGGCGCTATTTCGGTTTTCCTAAAACCACTTGCTGCCGAGTTCGGGTGGAGTCGCGGACAAACATCATTGGGTTATACCTCGATCGCCTTCTCATCGGCACTTTTTGGCCTGTTTTGGGGTGTGGTGGCTGACCGAGTAGGGACCCGATGGTTTGGTGTTATTGCCGCAATCGTGATGACATTTAGCTTATATTTACTGAGTAAACAAAGCAGTATTATTCATTTTTATGCCTTCTACTTTCTCTTTGGTGCGTTTGGCAATGCGATGGTGAGCTCACCACTTTTTGCGAATGTCGGCTTTTGGTTTCGTTACAATCCCGGCTTTGCTTTAGGAATCACGGCTGCCGGCGGCGCTTTTGGACAGGGAGTTGTGCCTTATTTTGCGGGAGTTTCGATTGCAGAATACGGATGGCGCAATACCTATCTCATAATGGCCATCAGCTATTTAGCTATCGCCCTCCCAATTGCATTTTTCATTCGAGAATCTCCCTGGCGCGAAAAGGCACGGGTCGCGCCCCAGGATGAAGTTCGTCACTTTCCACTATCAGAATTCGAAGTGGTCGCCTGGCTCAGCCTGGCGATAATATTCTGCTGTAATTGTATGGCCGTACCGATTGTTCATTTAGTACCGCTGTTAACTGATAATGGACACTCCATGAATTCAGCAACAAGCGTATTTATGGTACTAATGTTTGCAGGCGTTTTCGGTCGCATAATAGGCGGAAAGTTAGGTGATGTCATAGGAGCACTACCTACTTACGCGCTGATGTCATTAGGACAAACTTTTTTCGTTATATGGTTTCCCTATACCGACAATGAATTTGCTTTATACCTATTGGCAATATGTTTCGGCTTCACTTACTCCGGTGTTATGTCGAGTATTTTAGTATGCACCCGAATAATGGTTTCCGCGCGCTTCGCGGCCAGGGCTATGAGCATAACCTCATTTTTTGGCTGGGGAGGTATGGGCCTCGGCGGTTTTATCGCAGGCTTATTGTTCGACATCAGCGGCAACTATGAATGGTCTTACAACTTTGCCTCGGCGATGGGCATAATTAACCTTTCAATTCTCAGCCTGCTTTATCTTCGAATTAGCTCTCAAGGGAAGGTTATGCAACGCGGCGTTACCTGAACGCCTAATTGCTGAGCAAGTCGGTCTCTTCGCACCCTGCGACAAAAAATTATTTTCTGAGCAAAAGCTTAACCACTTCAAACATCACCAACCCCCTCGACAGCTAAGCATACTTTACTATAGTTTGATTTAGGTTGAAGTTTCTCTTCCCTTTTTGTCGTAACTTTTAAGGCAGAAATTCGAAAATACCGTTCTCACATGCGCAAATGCATTAAAAGTGACCAAAATAGGCAGATATCTGGAATTAACTAGCATCACCTTGTGATGTCGTAGCTTCGTAGTCAACGACTCCAATACATCCAAAGGTAATCAGAGGCAATAGACTTGACTAGTAAAACATTAAGCCCAAACGAACTCTACCAAGCTTGCGGCTTGTCTCAGCTTGACTTTGAAACGACCGAGACGCTGACGCCTCTTGAACAACCACTAGGACAACACCGCGCGCTCGACGCGATAGAGTTCGGCATAAATATGGAACACAACTGTTTCAATCTCTTTGTCCATGGAGAGTCCGGACTGGGAAAACACCAACTAGTTCAGCAGATTATTTCCCGAAAAGCGTCGAAAGAACACTCACCTGCTGACTGGTGTTATGTCAATAATTTTGACAACCCTCAAAAACCAAAGCTTCTAAAACTTCCGGCGGGGATGGGACAAAAACTTCGCAGAGACATGGAGTCGTTGGTAGAGGATTTATTAACCGCTCTCCCCTCGTCGTTTCAAAGCGAGGACTATCGAAATCGCAGGCAGGAAATCGAGGACGAATTTCAAGAGCGCCAGGACCACGACTTTAAAAAGCTCGATAGAGAAGCCGCTGAACGTGGCATCACAATAAAGAGAACGCCAACTGGATACGCCCTTGCCCCGGAGATTGACGGAAAGCTGTACGACGCAGAAGATTTTAGCCAGCTACCAAAGGCAGAAAGAGAGCGAATTGAAAAACTAATCGCTGACATCCAACTGGAATTGAAAAAAATTCTCAGCAACCTTCCTCTGCTTCAGAAAGAACACTATCAAAGGACCAAAGCCTTAAATCGCGAAATAACTCAACATACAGTAGAACAACTCATCGCATGGATTGAAAACAGCTATAGAGATGAAAAAAAAGTTATTGAGTATCTCCGCGATGTAAAGAAAAGCGCGATCGAAAATATGGAGGACTTTCTGCCAAACCCTGAGTCACCAGAAATCAAAAATCTCGCTACACAGATAGCCGGATTTCACGAGTATAGTATTAATGTCATCGTCGACAATACCGATACTATTGGAGCGCCCATCGTATTCGAAAGCAATCCAACTTATCAAAACATTTTGGGAAGAACGGAATATGTATCCGAAATGGGTACCCTGCTGACAGATTTCACCCTCATTAAATCCGGGGCCCTGTTGAAAGCTAATGGTGGCTATCTCATATTAGAAGCGCAAAAAGTTTTGAGCCACGCGTTTGCATGGGAAGGACTTAAGAGAGCAATAAAATCCAGAGAAATTAAGATTGAATCGTTTGAATCTATGCTTAGCATGGCAAATACATTAACCCTCGAACCTGAATCTATTCCGCTAAATGTCAAAGTTATTTTAACCGGGGAGCCAACGCTCTACTACTTGCTAAAGGAGTATGATCGCGAGTTTAACGAACTGTTTAAAGTCGCCGCAGACTTTTCAAGCATCACTGAGCGCACTTCGGATAACACTTTACTCTTTGCGCAGCTAATAAGATCCATACAACAAGAAAATAATACTCGTCCTATTAGCAAGCAAGGTGTTGGTCGAATTATTGAGCATGCTTCCCGACTAGCAAACGACAGTGAAAAATTGTCACTACAGATAGACAGCATAAGCGACCTTTTGCACGAGGCAGAGTACTGGACGACCAAGGACAGTAGAGACGTAGTCGACATACAAGACATTGAAAAGGCGATCCAAAAACAGCGATATCGCCAAGACAAATATCGTGAAATCATGCTGGAACAGATCACCCGGGATATAAAACTTATTGATTGCTCGGGGAAGAAAGTTGCTCAAGTCAACGCCCTCTCTGTTATGCAAGTCGGTGACTATGCATTCGGTCAACCTTCACGGATAACAGCCACTGCACGACTGGGACACGGCGGTATTATAGATATCGAACGGGAATCTAAACTGGGAGGACATTTACATTCAAAAGGAGTCATGATTTTGTCTTCTTATCTCGCCAGTCGATTCGCACATAGCGCGCCCCTACCATTGTCAGCAACGCTGGTATTCGAACAATCCTATGGCATGGTCGACGGTGACAGTGCATCAGCCGCAGAGCTCTGTGCTCTACTTTCTGCACTCGGAAGCATTCCGATAAAGCAATCATTCGCTCTTACGGGGTCGGTGAACCAACTGGGTGAAGTTCAAGCAATTGGAGGCGTCAACGAGAAAATCGAAGGATTTTTTGACGTTTGCTCAGCTCGAGGGCTAACCGGAGAGCAAGGAGTACTCATTCCCGAGGTCAATCAAGTACACCTAATGTTACGCAAAGACATACGCGAAGCAGTATCTAATAGACAATTTAGCGTAATCACCGTTCAGCATATCGACGATGTTATGGAATTGTTATCCGGCATGCCAGCGGGTAAAGCAAATAGTAGAAATCAATTTCCAAAGACTAGCTTTAACAAAAAAATTCAAATGAGAATAGACGAATTGCGAAAATTACAGGACCGTTACACACCAGAGCATTCTAACTCCATACAGGAGGCCAAAGAATCATAGTGGAACACGACAAAAGCAAACAGGAAACAGCTACAATACTATTAACTGTGAATGCACAGAGTTACGGTTTGTCCGTTGTGAACTTAGCTGTAGACATGGCCGTATCTTTACAAAGTAATTTACACGGTCTATTTATAGAAGACGAAGACCTCGTAAGCATGGCCGAATTTCCGTTAACCAGAGAGATTTCATTTCCCTCCGGAAGGGAACGACCGACAACTTCTCAATCTATGCAACGATCTCTGAAAGTAGTTGGTGACA
Source organism: uncultured Cellvibrionales bacterium (assembly GCA_913019905.1). GTDB lineage: Bacteria > Pseudomonadota > Gammaproteobacteria > Pseudomonadales > Dasaniaceae > Oceanicoccus. Next base: position 89,159 of record CAJVZD010000013.1, on the reverse strand, counting down.
AATTTAAGCGCTCTCTAGCAGAGGCTGCGACAAAATCACGCATAAAATGGAGCTACGACTACGTACAAGGCAACAATCGCGAAACCGGATTAGATTATCAGCATAGCAATACCATCACCATTATTGGACAAGCCGGTAATCTACCGCCTCAAATATTTCGGGCACGCCGCCCGCACAAAATATTGATACTTGATGACCGATCCCCCCAGTTCTCCCAGGCTCTTCACGTCATCATGACCAGACTTGAAAACGAAGCCGTTGAATTCGTCATAGCGAGAAACCCGGAGCACACATCTCGACCGTCAAATACAGGCGAAAAAAATTTAGTTCACAGGTTTAAGAATGCGACCTTAACAGAGTTTGACTATAGTCAACTTCAAAACTCCGATCGCAGTACCGATGAATTTGATTACGTGATAGCTTCTAGGAAAGAATTAACAAAATCTTTGAGGAACATGATTACTCGATTGCAATGTTCACTGATTCTTTCATCTTAATTGATTCGCAGTGAAAATATCTGAAACTAGGGACGAATTCTCTTATCGCAATGAATTCTTTGCCCGCCGGTTGTGAAATCAAAATCTGATATCAAGTAGATTAAATTGCATTCTAGGAAAGTTGAATTACTATCAGTGAATAGAGTAAATAGCTGGAAGCGAACAAACACCTGATCCATTTATTGCTCGCCGCCAAATTTTCGAATTCGTAATGCCATTGCTTTTTATAGTTAACGCAAATTTGGGAAGTTCGTTTTCTTACACTTTAGAGGCATCAAGCCCGCGTAAAAATACGAATTATTCTACCTACATAAATATTGAAAATGGAGGATATTTACTATGTCAACCGTTGATAAACTCTTAAGAGTTAAAGGGAACACAGCGTGGACTATCGCGCCTGAGTCCACTGTATATGAAGCTCTCGAAGTCATGTTCGAAAAAGAAATCGGTTCCTTACTAGTTGTTGATGACGACGGGAAACTAATTGGTATTTTTACCGAACGCGACTACGCTCGAAAACTCATTTTGCAAGGCCGGTTCTCAAAAGATACCGCCGTAAAAGACCTGATGACTCACGATGTCTTATATGTCGGCCCAAAAAATACTGTCGTCGATTGTATGAGGATAATGACCAATAAGCGAGTACGCCATATACCCGTTTTGAAAGAAGGACAGATACTCGGGATCGTCACTATCGGGGATGTCGTCAAACAAATTATGTCGGAGCAGGAATCCACTATCCATCAACTAGAGAATTATATCTCGGGCGGATACTGAACCATCAAATCAATGTGACGGCGTTAAAGCCGTCACATTGATTTCTGGCCTTTTTCTGCCTTTTGTAGGCTATGCATGACATTGCAAAAACATCTAAGCTCGCAATTTAAAACGAATGTTCATGTGCTTTAAACCGTGCACAAAACTCGCCTGCAATCGCTCTTCGCTTAATAGTTCCATCGATTCAATTCTCGGAATCAGCTGCTTGAAAAAAAGCCGCATCTCCATCCTCGCCAAAATCAAACCGAGACATTGATGAGGACCGGTTCCAAAAGCCAAATGTCGATTGGGTTTTCGTTCAATATTAAAATCAAATGGCTTTTCAAATACAGCTTCATCGAAATTAGCAGAAGCATAAAAAAGACCTAAGGTCTCGCCTTTCTTTATCGCCGTCCCACCAACGTGACAATCAGCCATCGCAGTCCTCGAAAACTGAGCGACAGGAGTCGACCACCTAATCATTTCTTCGATCGCTAACTTCAGCGCATTTTCATCGTGTACGATTTCTTTAAAGCGTTGCATTTGGTCCGGAAACTTCAACAGGGCGTGCAGCCCACCTGAAATAGCATTGCGTGTTGTATCATGGCCTGCAGTCGCAACAATAGTGTAATAGGAAATGAGTTCTTTATAAGGGAGATACTCCCCGCCGATTTTCCCATTCGCTATATAAGAAGCAAGGTCTTCGGTGGGCGTTTTTCTACGCTGATCAGTAATTTCACTAAAGTAATCGTAAATATCTTTAATGGTGTCGAAAATAGAGAGAGGGTCATCCCCAACGCGTCTCATTTCGGGATCGTCTCCCGCAAATAGTTCATTAGTTAGCTTCAATATCCTCCACTCTTCTTCCTGCGGAACTCCCAATAACTCTGATATTAGTTTTAGTGGCGGCCATACCGCTACATCGGTCACAAAATCCAGTTCGCGCTCAGAACCGTCTCCCATCATCTGATCTAGTATTTCGCCTGTGACAATAGATAGACGATCCTCTAACGATTTTATATTGGATGGTTTGAACCAAGGTTGAGTTAACTCTCTGTATTTGGGATGGTCCGGCGCATCCATCTGTACGAGCGAACGAATTAAACCGCCCTCGCCCGCCGTCATCATAACTTCCATAAGCTTCGGTGAGCCTTCAAGGCGTTTAAAGATCTCGGCAATCACCTCATCTTTCATTTCCGGCGTAGACGCTTGTTTCATCAGAAGCGGCCGTGGTTCACTGGCAAAGATCTCTGGTTGTTTCTCAATTTCTATAATATGTTCGTGCTTAGTGACCGCCCAAAAAGGATCAAACCCATCAGGATAAACTTTTCGGAGTGAATCGTTTTCCCGTAACCAGGAGAAAGCATCATGCGGATGCCCGCCGCGTGCGTAAACTTCCGGTGATATGACGTCATTATCATTGAATTGATAATTTACAGACATTACATTGCCTCTCAATAGTAAAATTATAGATCTTGATCGAATAATATTAGCAAAGATAATCTAATCGTAATTCAGACGAATACTCTACCCGAAAAAACTCAGCGGTGTTCATTATGAAGATTTTCAATCATTTATTATTAGCAAGAAATTTCGGACATTAGGCCCGATTTCGAAATTAAATCATATACGCTCTACACAACAAATACTACCTTATGGAACTGTGAGATCTCCATAAATCAGTGCATAAAACCCATCAAGGAACTAGTGCGAATCATTATTTCAATTGAGAATTCGAGTAATATAGATCAGTAAATTGATGAGGAATTTCCATGTTCTCAATGCACTAGTGATTTCCAAAAGACATTTATTTTCAATAGATTCGACTGAATCCTGACTATATGAAATAGACAAGATAGTTTAGAGGAGGAATGTATGACGTTTTTATTTTGCGGAAGAACCTATAAAACAAGGTATTACACCAACATATTGCTAAATGTAAACTCAAAGTTACGCTCCGCGAATGATGTTCTTTTTGTCTGAAAATATGAACAACCACAACGGAGGATGCCTATCGATCGGCTTACCCCGTCGCAATTTCTTAAGCGGAAAATACCATAACAGTAATTATTTCGATTAACGGGTCCGAAGTTATAAGTTTCTAGAAAATTCTAACTTGAACCCGATAATTAATAATTGTTAATTATTCCTTCTTTTTGAGCTTAACGAAACTGGACGTGCAACTCGCCATCGCCACCAAGGAACCATCTTCATTGAAAAGTGATGCCTCTGCAAACCCGACTGACTTTCCGCGTTTTATCAAACGTCCTTTACCGATTAAACGGCCCAGTTTTCCAATCGAAATAAAGGTCGTTTTCATTTCTAAGGTAGGCATAATTTCACCCCAATCAACCTTCAGCCCAATGGATGCTGACAAAACATCATCTAACATTGCAGACACCATCCCGCCGTGAATTCCGCCCCATTTATTGCAAACTTGTTCGGTTGCGTTGAATGCTATGGTTGCGGTTCCTTCTTCGTCATCGGCTTCCACAAACTCCCATCCCAGGAAAATCGTGGCGGGGGTAGGTTTTTTGATTACTGCGGCTATTACTGGCGGAAGGTTTTCATCACCGGCTTTGTATTTCATTTATTAAACTCCCAACTAAAAACGATATGATTCGATCTGTTAATACTTATGATACAGGTTTATGCGGTTCAAAAAATACTTATAGTCACCTGAGATAAAACCGCTATTTTATTCCTACTTTTTAACTTTATTCTTTAGGTCAAAATAACGGAATAATCATAAGCAGGCGTAAAGGGCGTCAACCAGTAATCTGGATCTCGGTGTCGCGTCTGGATCTGACTGCATCTGATTCATTGCATAACCAAAAGACAGCCTTTTTTCTGCATCGGCAAAGCCGAGAGAACCCCCAGCACCGGCATGACCGAAAGCCTTCTCGTTTGGTCCATAGCTTCCATCGATACCGAGCATGAAACCTCTGGCACGGCGCATCGGCCCACCCGTCACCAGGTCAACCCCATCTTCCTTTTCCAGTTTTGTTCCTCGAGCGATACCTTCGGGGCTAATGAAATCGATACCATTCATTCTTCCTCCATTGGCCATAATACCGTAGACACTGGCAATGCCTCGCGCATTTGCTTGACCGTTAGCTGCGGCAATTTCCGCTTTACGCCATGGATCGGAACTTGCGTCCTTGTAGGGTCTAATAGAAGGGTTCAGCATGGTGATTGCATAAAGCGGAGGGACTACCGGGGGTATATCTGTCGGCTCAGGCTGTAGCCTCGCTCGATTTGGGCCGATCAAGGTCGCACAACGATTTAACTCCGATTCGGGAAGACCAATATAACACTCGGCATTAATAGGTGCCGCAATCTCGTCGTGGAAGTAGCTTCCCATTGTCTTACCGGTAATTCTCAGGAATAATTCCCCAGGTAAATATCCCCACGTAACCGCATGGTAGCCAGCTTCGGTGCCAAGAGTCCACAGTGGTTTTTGCGCCGCAAGCAAGCGCGTCATTTTAGCCCAATCATATAGGTCGGCAACCTCCAGTTTCTCGCTGATACCGCAAACACCGCCCAAGTGAGATAGCACTTGCCCTACAGTCAACTTACTTTTCCCTTCCGCGCCAAACTCGGGCCAATAATCAACAATAGGCGCTTCATAATCGAGTAACCCTTGATCGGCTAGTCTAGCGATGGCGATAGACGCCAGTCCTTTGGTAGTTGAATACACGTTCACCAAGGTATCTTCTTGCCATTTTTTGGTACCGGCCTGGTCCTGGGAGCCACCCCATAAGTCAATAATTTTCTCTCCTTCCAGACAGACACTAAGACAGGCACCCACCTCAATACCCTGCCAATTATCCGTAAACACTTCTCGTACTTTTTCAAATCCGGCGGCGACCGTACCATGAACTTCAACTTGCATATTTGTTCTCCCCTCTCGTGAATTTCTTAACACCCACCGCCATCAACACTTTTTACCGATGGGTCTCTATGCTCAAACCAACTTCCCCTAAATCACCCTTTCTTCAATCAATCTTTTGCCACGGATTTAACCGTTTCGTCTACATTCGCTCATACTAGTTCTCCGCCATTCGCTGTTTGCGGGAAATAGTTGAAATTGCATCGGTAGCCTGTTTTACCGGACCCCCTCCTACAAATAAGAGCAAGCCCAAAAAGCCGGCCAGAGCAGCAATCAAATAGGGTATTTGATATTCATTTTGGCTAACAGTATATATCAATCCTAACAATGCCGGCCCACAAGCAGTTCCTAATGAGGTCAAGAGATTACTTAAGGAAAAAATGCGCGCATAGTCTTTGATACCGTAGGCTGCCGCAATTACTAACGGCTGTAACATCAACAGATTACCGACCGTTGCTCCAAACAATGCTAATCCTATACACAAACTCACGACACTAAAGCCGGTAGAAAGACAGACTAATGAGATCACTTGCAGCAACATCATCGAAATGGCAAAAATTCGAATCGACATTTTCTCAATCACCCAGCCACCGATCAGCCTTCCGACAATACTTGCAACGGGTAAAATCGCGAGAATTAGAGCAGACTGGGCTTGCGTAATTATTTCCCGCGCAAGTCCGTATTGATGCGCGATCCCGCCAACCTGCGCCATCATTATGAAAATGTAGGCAATACTCAGGCACCAAAAGAAACGCCCCCGGCGTGCTTCGCTGAATGACATTCCCCGCTCGAATTCAGACACTGCTTTTGGTCCATGGCCACCACCCTGTTCTTGGCAGCTATTTGAAATACTGTCTTGTTTGCCATCGACAACCGAAGCCCCGTCAACGTTCAAACCCATAGATTCCGGAGTAGATCTCAGCCATATCAAAGCAACGGGAAGAACGCCAATAACATACATTGCGCCCATGATAGGTGCGGCGTTATTTAGACCCAAGGTTTCTACTAACATGGCACAAACCGGTGTAATAACGACGCCACCCAAGGAGAGTCCGGTCGATGCGATTGATAACGCCATCGCCCGTTTATTGTGAAACCATCGTGTCACTAATGTTGTGCCGGGAATCAGACCCGACGCGGAAAACCCAATGCCAAAAATTGCGTAGACGAAATAGAGTTGCCAGACACTTTCAACGATCGAGAGAGCAGATAATGCACCTCCCGACAAAATCGCACCTACACTAATGCAAATCCGGGGATCAAAGTCCTGTATTAATTTCGCCACCCACAATCCCGCGATACCTCCACTAAGAAAGAAGATAGACACCGCAAAGGATACAGACTGCATGGAAAATTCAGGCTTCAAAGAGAGCGCATTAAGTATTACAGCGTGATTGTAAAAACTTAATCCAGACACAAAGGTCAGGATGAAAAGTATGGCAACCGCTACTTTCCAGCCATAATATATTTTTTCTGAATGACTATTCGACATAATATTCTTAAATTTTGTTTACTGAAGTACTCAAATTTCGAGGTAGGAAACCATCCAGAGTCAATTTACGAAAGGCACAGAGTAACCGAAATTCCACCAACGCAGTCGACATAAAATCTAGACGACCGAACTACGTTGTTCCTCGAAACTGACGCTAAAATTTTGGCAGTGACTTTCATTCACTACCGTTTTTTAGCGCTGTAGTAAATCCTGAGTATTTAGGCTGGTCAATGGCGATTTGCGAAACAACATTTTGTCGTAGAAAGGCAGCAAGCCCTTCGTAGTCAAGTGGCATTGTAGCATCGCGCAAAGAGTGTGTTAGCGCCCACTGCAAATCTTCGAGGCTAGCTGTTCTTCCCAGTAGCTTTTCTAGTCCTCGTTGCTCCAAGGCTCTATGCGCCGGACCCAACTCTAGCTCGCGTAATACAATATCAATTGAGTTCGCTGCAACACGGGCAAGGAAATTAGATCGACCTTTGACTTCTGACATAATGTCTTCCCGTAAGAAATCGCGAACACTGGCCAGCAATTCATCAGAGCGAGGCATATTCGACGAAAGAGTCATAGGCGTCGGTGTTAATACCTCAACAGGACCCGGAATCAATAGGTTAACGCAGTCAACCTGGCATTCGGAGCTACGCCGGGCGATAGCGGGACGTTCTACGCTCGCATCCGGGCCGTGACGATAATGGTCTGCCATTCGCAAGCACCCAACGGCCCACCAAAACGATCCAAATACTTCCCAAAATTTCACGTGCTCCGGATCGACCTTATGTCCCGAAACAGATTCATATCCAGCAAACAGATCCTCTCTTGAACCAAAGCCTCCAACCGGAAATTCGCTTTTTCCGAACCGCCAGGAATTCGTACAAATCCATCCGAGATCGCGCATGGGATCTCCGAGATGAGCCAATTCCCAATCGAGCACCGCAACGATACCTGTTTCGGGAGACATCATGATATTGCCGTTGCGAAAATCATTATGTACCAGACAATGCTTATCGACCTTCGGCAAATTCTGCATCAGCCACCGGCCTGTAAAATCAATCATCGGCTGAGCGCAATTAAAGGCTTTGTAACTATCCCACGTTTGCTGGACAAAAGTCTCTGGACTCATTTCAAGAACGTTATCGCCGAGGCCAGCAGCTGCCACATCAATGCTATGAATTCTCGCCAGTGTTTCGCCGCACTGAAACGCGAGCTGGGGCCGGATACTAGCGAACTCACTTCCGCGCGCTATTTTAGCACCTAGCGCTTCGCCATCGAGCCATTCCATAAAGAACCCCTGGCCGAGATCATCGCTCTTTTCAAGGATATAATAGACCTCAGGTTCCGGCACACCCGCCGTTTTGGCAAGCCGAAAAAGCTGGGCCTCGGCAAACAACCCCGGTTTGCCGGGCTCGGAAACATCGTCAAGGGCACCTCCTGACGATCTTCGCAATGCGACTACCCGATCTCCGTCACCCGTGGCTATTTCCAGACGGTAGGTTTCCTGACTAGCCCCCCCTGAAAGACGTTCGAAAGAATTTAGCTTGAAACATCCCGCAATTTCTCTCACCATGACCGTTTCAAGACGCTCTGCGAATGAGTTAGTATTTTCGCTCATTATCTTAATGTTCCTCTCAATACGACTTAGTTAGACTGTTGTGACTATCGTAAAACTCACTAATAGAAATTTATGCACACCTCATTAGCGATGTAAAACCTGGCGCCGGAAATTTCCCAATGACTTATTGTTCGAAATAGGTCTTTAACCTCGACATTCCTTCTTTTATATCCGGGACATCAATGCCAGAATAGGCGAAACGGATATAGTCGTTGGTTTCACCTTCAAGCGGGCGGCCGAAATGTTTTCTTGTACAGAAAGATACATTGGTTTCAACCAAGGTCTCATCCATTAATTGATTAACATCCGTAAACCCTTTTCTTTTCATTATCGACGTAACGCTCGGAAACAAATAAAAGGTGCTATTGGGAGCGCGAATAGAAATACCGTCGATCGCATTCAAACCGGACACAGCAGCGTCGCGGCGTTCCTGCAATACGCGTAATATTTCCTTTGCACCACTATCATCTCCCGCTATCGCTTCCACCATGCCTTTTTGAATAAAATGAGTGGTACAGGATTCTGCATTGATATTGAGTTTATTAACAACATCAATAAACGCCTTAGGTCCAATCGCTGCGCCCAATCTCCAACCGGTCATGGCAAATCGCTTTGAGCAGGTATACAAGATCACTGTTCGCTCTTTCATGCCAGGAATATTGACGATCGATTCGGGACAACCGTCATACTGTATTTCATAATACGCGTCATCGCTAAGAACCCATAAATCGTTTTCTATAGCCAGTTCTGCGAGCATTTGCATTTCTTGTCGCGATGACTGCGCGCCGGTAGGGTTTTGGAAATTATTGTAAATTAGGGCCACGGTTCGTTGAGTGATTGATTGCCGAATCGCCTCTATGTCTAACACGAAACCGGATTGAGTTTCCTTGTAACCGTAGGGAACTGCAACACCTCTTTGAAACTCAATTTGTGATTCGTAGATCGGATACCCGGGATTTGGATAAAGCACTTCCTCTCCAGGATTCATAATTGCAGCCAGAAACTTTCCAATAACCGGTTTCCCTCCCGGCTGAACAGAAACGTGTTCAGGGCCATAAGAAACCTGTCGCTTGCAGCCTACGTCAATAGCGATAGCAGAGCGAAGCTCTGGTATTCCCGCTCCCGGACAATACCCCGTATACCCATCCGCAATGGCTTTCCGGGTCGCATCAACAATATTTCCTGGGGTCGGAATGTTGATGTCACCGAGATGAAAAGGGTAAATTTTATTGCCCTTTGCCGCCCACTGCGCTGCTTTTTCGGAGACAGAAAAAGCCGTTTCGGTACCCAAATGTTTTAACTGCAACGCCAATTTCATTATTTTTCACAAACCAACTGAGACCAAAAGTTATTCGCCATGCCCTAAGGACGGAATGATCTTTAGACACTATATATCAGCGGAGTAATGAGTAATCCGTTGCACGCATAAATACGGATTCTGGACGCTCACGTAAAATCTGACCATCCAGCTGTGACTCTACCGCAACTCTTTGCCATTCTTTATCGCCACCAAAAGACCGCCAGGCACTTTTTGCGGCCTCCATACTATCATGCCGAAGAATATAGATTAAAGTGTCAGAAGAATCAGGCGTATCAGCTGAGTGCCAATAACCGATCGACTCCATATTGAAGCGATCAAAAATACCGATGGTATTATCGCGAAATCGAGCGTCCAAATTTTCGAGCTTGTCCTTATTCGTTTTGTAGATCCTCAATTCAAAAACGCTATTGCTGTTTAGCTCGTTAGAATCATGACTCCTCTTATTCAACAGTGGCGAATAATCGGTAGACGTCATAAAGATCGATTCGGGGGCCTTAGCGAGAATCCGGCCATTAATCTGAGATTCTTTTGCGACTTTCAACCAGTTCGGATCTGCGATGAAATTTTTCCACGACACTTTCGCAGACTCGCGATTTTCGTGTTCAAGAATGTAAATTAAGGTGTTTTTTGATTTGTGTTCATCCTTCGGAACCCAATATCCCAAGGATTTCATACCATGTTTATCAAAAATAGCCTGGGTATGATCGCGAAAACGGGCGTGTAAATTTTCCAACTTTCCATCATTAGTTGTATAGGTTCGCAACTCGTAAATTTGCGCATTTATACCCATTGAAAAAAGCGCTAATCCCATTAACAATATCCTAATAGATATATTTCTTGTAACTGAATAAGTCTTCGGCATTTACTACTCCATTTTATTATTTACAGCAAGCGCAACGCGTAACAGCTGATGCCCTATCTCATGATCCATTTAGTCGTATTGCTTCCCAACAACGGTTTAGACTTTTATACTCTAGATGTAAAATACCACTAAAAACCGTGGCATAGATACTGCTAAATCAAAACTAAAAGAATAGTAATTAATTTTTCCGTCTCTAAGTCCTCAACAAAATTGAAAAAAGGAGGTTCCAGTGATAGCCGGACTTGATCACGTCACCATAAACACAGACAGCCTAACGAAGACCGAACGGTTTTACGTCGATGTTATCGGCCTCGAACTCGCCGCTCGCCCCAATCTGGGAGTCCCGGGAATATGGCTTAAACCACCGGGCGGCAAGCAGGCGATTCTGCATATTCTACTGGACGAGCAAATTCCTTCGCGAACATCGGCCACCAAAACAGCCGTTGATCATATTGCCTTTCACGCCAAAAACTTTAACAAACTGAAACGGTGCATTGTCGAAAGGAAGCTTCCCTGGTGGGGCAATGTTATAGTGGATTTCGGTTTATGGCAGGTGATGGTTTACGATCCAAACGGCGTATTAGTTGAGCTAAACTTTAAGGCTGATACGGAAAACTGTGAAGCGCCTATTATCGACGACAACCAACGTATCTCAAAGAATATGATATTCGAACCGGAAAAATATGACTGTTTAAGGTAGATAGAATCTTTGGGGAAATTGAAAAGTATTGTAGACACTATAAGTATCTGCCGTCGTGATGTCTGTTTAACTGAAACCGGAAAAGTCATTACTAGGACGCATTCCAGTTAAATTCGGACGAATACGCAACAACCCTTTTATACATGCGCAGAGCACAATGTGCTAATGCCCTAGACACCCCCTCAAAGTTTCTACCAATTATGGCGATCCAACATAAAACCAATCACGATCGATATGTTACTAAGCTAAGCTTACCAAAGCCATTCACTTGATTTAGGTTTCTGAAAAGGCGGGTAACTGTCGTATACCCACCTAAAACTTGAGGTTAGAATTTTAGATCGTAACCGATCGCAAAAGTCGAATCATCAATATCGCTGCCATTATCTTTATCCGTTTCGATTGTTGAAAAGTAGAAAAATACTTTTGCAGCTTTACTCAACTTATAGTCGGCACCAACGGCTATTTGAGTTTTTTCGTCTTCACTGTTTAACATTTCAATTTCATTGTATGAATATTGCGCCTTTAGTACCACGGACTTACTAATACTAAATTCGCCACTCAGTAAGTAACCATCTTCATCTTCTTTTTGTGAAGGGCTAGCATCTGAAAGTTCCGCGTCCTGGTACATGAATCCTAACTTTGCAGCGCCCATTTTGTACTCTGCAACCAAGCGAGTCGTATCGCGACTGTCTATGTCACTGTCTCCCGCTAACGCCACGTAAAGGTTGTCTGTTTTATATTTTAGTGCCATCGAGACTCCGTCCGCCAAGCCGTCATCATTGCCACTACCACTGTCTTCACCCGGTACGATCGCACCACTAACAGAGAAATTTCCCATTTTCGGCGTCGTGTACTCAATGATATTGGACTGTCGGTTCTCTCCTTCGAAGATATTACCTATATCGCCCAAGGGTAAATCGTTAAATCTATCGATTTTGCCCTGTGCGCTTTTTGTGGGAGTATCAAACTTACCTCCCTTCAGCGTGCCGAAGTTTCCTGTTAAGCCCGCAAAGATATTGCGCTGTTCGAAAGTATCGTTATTTTTACCACTACCGCTGTCGCCGTCATCAATATATATTTGGTATTCCAGTTGATAAATAGCCGTCAGACTATCGGAAATTTTAATTTTTCCTTTTACACCCAGTCGGGAAGCATTACTCTCCAGCTCCCAATTGTCTTTGTTGGGGCTGCTACTTTCCAAATCATAATTATTGATTGATAATTTTGCATTTCCATAGACAATCGGATCATCGGCAAACGCTCCCATTGAAGTCGTTGTTAGTCCCAACATTGCTATAGATAGTGTTTTTAGTTTCATTTTAGAACCCTTTGGTGAATTTCATCTACTATTATGGCTACCGAAACAGCCTCCCCCTACTCGAACATGAATCAACCTTCCTTTTACCAGCTCCCCCGCTGAGAAAGGCACTTGCTTAAATACGTGTCTCATTATAGCGCATTTTATTTAGTATCTATGAAATTCGACGGGAATTAGCGACCTTCCCAAAGAACTGCGAGTCGTGGTGATGTTCCCCCATAAGAGAAATAGCACTCTTAATCTGCCAGTTACCCGCAAGAAGGCTAGATGCCGGTTACCCCAAGTCAAAAGACTATCAATCAGCATAACAACCAAGCCCGTTACGTTAGACGCCTCTAACATAATCCTATTTCGCTTACCGAAAAAACATAAGAAACAATGTAAGAAACGACAACACTTTTCCCGACCGCACAAAAAACAATCGATGGCAAACGGGTAGAAGAATTCAAACTTTATTGCAAAACTCATGTGGTAATATAGACAAAACAGCGAATCGATAAGGCAAAACCTTTATGAAGGTCAATGGCACTTCCTACACAACGATTTGGTATGACAGTGACAATGAACAAGTCTCTATTATTGACCAAACACAACTACCTCACCGTTTCGATATAATTACTCTCGATACACTGTCAGATTTTTGCCATGCCATATCTAGCATGCAGGTGAGAGGCGCTCCACTTATAGGCGTCACTGCCGCCTATGGGCTAGCTATAGCATTAAGAAAGAACCCGTCCACGCAGAGTGAGAACAAAGCAGCAAGCCAACTGTTGGCCACCCGGCCAACCGCCGTCAATTTGCAGTGGGCAATAAGACGTATGCGAGAAGCAATTAGTACAGCCAGCATTGAATTTCGCGCAGAAAGAGCCCTATTGGAAGCATCTAATATATTCGATGAGGATATTGCCCACTGTTCCGCGATTGGCGACCATGGCAACAAACTACTGAAAGACGCGTATGAAACAAAGACCGATGGATCTCAATTGAATATTTTGACCCATTGCAATGCGGGATGGCTAGCGACGGTAGATTGGGGAACGGCTCTCGCCCCTATCTATAAGGCACATAAGTTGGGCATTCCGATTCACGTTTGGGTCGACGAAACTCGGCCGAGGAACCAGGGCGCCAGTTTAACCGCCTGGGAGTTGCAACAGCACGGTATTAATCACACGGTCATTGCGGACAATACCGGTGGTCACCTTATGCAGAATGGACTGGTCGATTGTTGCATTGTCGGCTCGGACCGAACCACCGCCGCGGGAGATGTATGTAATAAGATTGGCACCTACTTAAAAGCGCTTGCTGCGTTTGACAACAACATTCCCTTCTACGTCGCGTTACCGAGCTCGACCATTGACTGGAGTATCAATGACGGCATTAAACACATACCGATCGAACAGCGAGACAGTCGTGAAGTCACCCACATAACCGGGCTCAACAAACACGGGCAATTAACGGAAGTTCAATTGACGGGAAATTCCCCAGCGGCTAACTATGCATTTGACGTTACGCCCGCAAGATATGTTTCCGCTCTCATTACGGAGATTGGTATTTTTTCCGCCGATCGGCGCGACTTGCAAAAGCTCAAGCAATTACTCAGTTAACCTCATCATTTTTCCCTAATTACGGCTAAAATAAACCGATATGAACAAACAGGACGAAAGACAGCAAGTCATAGACTATGCGTTGAAATTAAACACCACTGGCTTATCACCGGGAAAATCCGGAAATATTAGCGTCCGCTTTAATGAAGGACTGTTAGTTACTCCCAGTGGCGTTGAATATCAACAGTTGTCTCCCAGCGATATTGTCAATATGGACCTGTCCGGTAACGTCAGCGATGACTGCGTTCTACAGCCTTCTAGTGAGTGGCATTTTCACAGTGACCTGTATCAATCTCGCGCCGATATCAATGCTATTGTTCATACCCATTCAACCTACTGTACTGCCCTGGCCTGCACGGGGAGGTCGATTCCCGCCTTTCACTACATGGTCGCCATCGCCGGAGGCAAAGATATACCGATTGCGCCCTACGCCCTATTCGGCACCGAACAACTGTCGGAAAATATCGTCGCATGTTTACAGTCCCGACAGGCGTGTTTGTTGGCAAACCACGGAATGATAGCAATGGGCAGCGATTTAGCCACCGCTTTTAAACTAGCCCAAGAAGTAGAGGCTTTGGCTAAGCAATATTGTATCGCTCTAAAACTCGGCAATTTGAATGTGCTTAGTGATCAGGAGATGATAGAAGTATTGGATAGATTCAAACATTACGGGCAACGCTTATGATAGGCTGGAAGGTCATTATCTATCGGTTTCCCCCTAATCGAACAACGGTTGAATTGAAATGGCTGAAAGTCTATTAATCCTCGCAATATTAGTGTTCGGCGTAAGGGGCTTATTTTTAGGTTTCGTCGGGGTTATTTCACGCGTCGCTGGTATTATTCTTGGTTACATTATCACTTACAGTCAGCAAGAGGCAGTCAGCCAGTACGTACTCGTCAACACGCAATGGGATGTCTCCCCTCTCGTTGTGCAAATCGCTTCCGGGATATGCCTTTTTTTTGGCACGGTATTGGTAACAGGCCTTCTTGTTTCTCTTGTCGTCAGGGTATTGGCTAAAATAATCCCAAGTCTAAAAATTTTACTGGACAACGAATCGATAGGAGGCAGGTGCCTCGGCGCTGTAACCAACGGAGCCATCGGCGCAGCGATTGTCCTAGCAGGAATTTGGGCCTACAACATTGTTGCACAGAAACCACCGGTTGATAGTCAACTACACGCCGTGGCGAACAGCTTCGGAAACTCTGTCTTTACAATGATCGGTGGGGACCAGGCCGTGCCCGCAGCACCCTCTGGAGTAAAAAATCAGGATCAATCCCCTGGCGGTGCGCAGCAGCCAAACAGAAATTCGGGCAGTGCCGTTATCATCAGTGAAGAAAACCCCAATAAGAAATTTTCTATCGAAGCCACCGGAGAGTCGCGAGCAAGCGATTTTCATAGCTCGCCGGAAAATACCGAAGAATCTGCGCTGCTACCTAGAGATAATATTCAAGCTAGCGACAGCATTCAAAAATTACTTTCCAATCCAAAATTGCAGGAAATTGTAACGGAACAGATTGAAAAAAATCCTGAGAAAATACAAGGAATTCTGAACAACCCTCTTGTTAAAAAACTACTGGGAAACAGTTCCGAGAAAGAATAGTCTTGGCAATGACTGTCTACTGAAAATGAATTTTACTCCGAAAGGGAAATACACACGAGCACAGGTAACGACATAAATGAGCAGAAGAATATGAAGATTTGGGTTGACGCTGATGCCTGCCCCAACGTTGTCAAAGAAGTTTTGTATCGAGCCGCGAATAGAGTCCAAATACCAATGACTTTGGTCGCTAATCAATTTTTGAAGACGCCTCCCTCACTCTATATTAATACCGTGCAGGTCGGCGCGGGTTTTGACGTTGCGGACAACTATATAGTCCAGGAAGTAGAACCGGGAGATATTGTGATTACCGCCGACATTCCACTTGCAGCAGAAGTCGTAGAAAAAGGCGCTCAGGGCATAAACCCGAGAGGTATGCTCTATACAAAACAAAATATTAAGCAGGCTCTAGGTATGCGAAATTTTATGGAAGAGATGCGCAATAGCGGACAGGCGAGTGGTGGCCCACCACCGCTCAACGCAAAAGATACGCAACAATTTGCAAATACGCTCGATAAATTATTGGCGAAATTTAAACAACCTAGAACCTAGAACCTAGAACCTAGAACCTAGAACCTAGAACCTAGAACCTAGAACCTAGAACGCATTATTCAAAAATCGACAAGCGATCAAAACTTAAAAATCGTTCTCGAACAGGATATATATTGGTGCATAAACGGTTTTTTCAACTCAAATATCGAAAATAAAAAATATTTTTTCTGTCCCCTTGTTAAATCTTCTGCTGGCCCTTATCTCTAACTTGAAGCAAATATACCGACAAACTATTTTAATATCGTTAGATAGAATTCAGGAGATATAAATGAACACTTTAAACCGCAGCGCTATATTCGATCTAGATCGACTCTTCCGCAATCAGGCACCTACCTATCGCTACTCAACTGCGGAAAAACCCAAAGCAAGTGATGTGGTCGAAAAACCGCGCGTCGACATCAGCGATATTGGCGAATCCTACGAACTGGTTGCTGAACTTCCAGGCATAGACAAAAGCAATATTTTTGTCACTATCGAGGAATCTGACCTGATTATTGAAACAAAATCAGCCGCGAAAGAAGCGGAAGATAACAAGCCGCTTAACATTCGACAAGAGCGTTACTCGGGCAACTACAAACGCAGCTTTAATTTGGGAGAAAACGTTGATCATTCGTCAATCAAGGCGCAATTTAAAGATGGTTTACTCATACTGACGATTGCCAAAAAGAAGGAGGTTGTGCAAAAACCAACGACAATAGAAATTCATTGATAGTCAACCTGACATTGTGAGAAACGTATAGAAATTTCTTAATGGAGCCCATTAGGAAGTTTCTATACAATTTTTTGTAACTTCATTTTCGATAATGACTGATTAGAGAAATCCCCGCTCTAGAAAAAACTAGAAGCATGAAGGCTACTCCTAGTTTAATGACTCTTCGTGTAGCTTGCACCCTTTCCAGATAATATATAGCTCATCGCCAGTCAATATTTCGCCTCAAACCTCTAGCCCTATTCCAGCCCCCTCAGCTTAAAACCATTGCACTATCGGAAAGCCATCCGACAGCGCCCAGCAGTTAACTAAGCCCCTCGATTGAATCATTTTCAAGGCACATAAAAATCGCTTAACGCAAGTGAAAAATGTAACTGCTCAAGGCAATTTCCAGTTCACAAAAATCTAAACTATGTTAACCTGCCGTCAACAATAATGAGCCAGACACACTATGATTACCGAATTTTTCGCCGAATTTTTCTCATCCCAACAGGAATTACTATGGTTTACAACCATCGCTGTTGACCTCGGCTTTTCCGTTCTTCTATTTCGTTTATTTGGCCGACAAGGATTGTACGCATCCATCGTCATTAGCTTGTTATTGGCCAATTTGCAGGGGCCAAAACTCACTCAAATATTTGGCTTACAAACAAGCATGGGAGTCATACTCTATTCGAGCATTTATTTTGCTACCGATTTGCTCAGCGAGCGATATGGAAAAAAAGAAGCGAACCGAGCGGTTATGATCGGTTTTGTGATCAGCATTATGATAATAATCATGACCAGCATCAGTATTATGTACCTGCCGTCGACAAATCCGAAAACAGCGACGTTTGCGATGGACATACATCTTGCGACTGAAACCTTATTTAATTTTACTCCGCGATTCGTTATCGGCTCCCTCCTGGCGTATTTTATTAGCCAGAGTTTTGACGTATGGATATATCATTACATTAAAGAGAAAACTCAGGGTAAGCATTTGTGGCTGCGCAATAATGGATCGACTTTAATTTCGCAAGCAATCGACACGGTTATTTATGGGGTCGTGGTCTGGTGGGGCGTTGTAGACTTTGCTACAGCAATGCAACTAGCAATGGCAAAATATGTATTAAAGGTGGTCATCGCGCTATTTGATACACCCTTTCTTTATTGGGCTAGAAATTGGGATATGCGAGAACAAGATTGGGTGTCTAAACATCCATAGAGATAGATTGTTCTGCGCAAACAGGCCAAAGCCACAGCACAACGGTAAATATGGGCATCGATCTCTCGTTATTTTTCACGCTGCCTAAGACATGTCGATATAGCTGGGATTGATGTAAGGCTATCCAATCAATAGTTTTTTCAATTACTTTTCTGACGTATAATTCACGTGGATCTACCCGACGATAGCAGCATAAATGTGCCGCTATAGATGCTCATATTAAGGAACCCAACATGTTTAAGGTTAATAATTATTTTGACGGAAAAGTTGCCTCTATCGCGTTTCAAACAGATACACTTCCAGCAACAGTCGGAGTAATGGCTGTAGGGGAATACGAGTTTGGCACCTCTCAAAAGGAAACCTTAACCGTGGTAAGCGGTGCTCTTACCGTAAAATTGCCGGATGCAGACGAGTGGCAAACATTTGTAAACAACCAGAGCTTCGTTGTTGAAAGTGACAAAAAGTTCCAACTGAAAGTTACTGTCGAAACAGCCTATTTGTGTACCTACGAATAGGGCGCGAAGGAAGAAACAGGGATGAGTGGTTCAATGGAGCTCGATAAGCAAAACTGTTACTGCGGTAGTGGGTCAACTTTCGCAACGTGCTGTAAACCGCTGTTAACAGGAGCGAAAATCGCGTCGACCGCTGAACAAATGATGCGCTCTCGATACAGCGCATTTTCCACTCGAAATAGCGACTATCTCATACTCACCCATCATCCAGGACAGCGTCGAACCGATGATAAAAAGACACTGCCCAACACATTAGAGAACAGCCACTGGCTCGAGCTTAAGATAGTTGATACCAGCGGAGGCAAAGAATTCGATGATGTCGGCACCGTTGAATTTATCGCGAAATTTGAACAAAATGCCAAGATCCATCTACTCCATGAACGATCAAACTTTGTCAGAGAAGGCGGCCGTTGGTTTTACGTCGATGGAGAGCATTTCGAAACCTCGACTGCTCCGGAAATAAAACTGCGACGGAACGATCCGTGTTGGTGTGGGAGCGGAAAAAAATATAAGAAGTGTCACGCCAATAGCTAGTGGCTCAGAGCCTCTGCGAAGGTATCGAACCACAATATTTGTATAATAGACCTCGATAACCCTTGGATGATAGCTACCAACGTTTTGATCTAAGCGTCTTCTCTTTAGGCTCCTTTTCTTTAAGCACCTTTTCCCTAAACCCCGTTCCCCTAGACAATCTATTAATAGAGGCTGGATTCACCGACAGGGTATTAGGCTTGATATCGATTTGTTTATACAACTTGACCTATTGTGCTATTTTCGCCTGCGAGTGGTAAGATCTTAGCAGTATGACATTTTTGTTTTTGGAACGAGATTTTCGCCGGCGTGCCCCAGTACATGAAGGCGTGAGCGCTTGCATTAGTTCTTAATCGGACATTCCATCTCAATGCACAAAACCATGCTTAGACTACTACGAAGACCGACGCTATCTGCTAACCATCATCGGACAACGGTGAGCCCTCATGGCAGACTAAAAAAAAGCCTATTTGATTTCTTTCAAATCCGCCGTATCGATATTATAAGTAGCAAGATTGGTGGTCTAAAACATAAGAAGCACGGATATAAAAATAGTGTAGCTCTCACGGCTTTAATAAGCGCAACAGCAATGTTTCCATTATCCGCTTTTCCTGCAGAGGCGACCCTCCCTCCAGCCACTAACACTAATAAAAATATTAGCTTGCGGTCTTCACCGTTTTTAAACAGTGAATCTCTAGTTCGTTGGTGGACGCCTGTCACTCAGCATATTTTGGCTACAACCGGTTTAAACGTATCCATTTCATCACCGGCACACTGGGATTCAATTCTGCAGGAAAGCTACGAGGAACAATTTGATCTGTTTATTATTCCCGATCATATGATCCCCTTGCTCCTTGAAAATGAACGAATACTTCCTCTTATCGCATTTAAATTCGAAGTAAATCCGGTACTGATATTTCGCAGTTCCGAGAAGATAAAGTCCTTTCAGGATTTACGCAATAAATGTATCGCCTTGCCGCCGGCCATTACTTTATTTTCAGTCAGAGCAAAAGAATGGCTAGCATCACAAGGCCTGGATTCGCTAAAGGACTATCAAATATTGACCCTGAACAGACTTCCCGAAATCAGCATGGCCGTATTATCGCGCCGTTGTGACGCTGGTATCACGCCAAAGATAACGGTGACAAGATTGTCTGAATCCATTCAGTCGAAACTGTCAATAGAACCAATCTCTGTACCAGATGACAGAGGCAGCGGCTTAAACCTCGTCGCGAAAAGAAACCTGAATAAAAACATCGCCATTACCATCCAGAATGCAATGCTCTCTTTTTCACAATTGAACTCAAACGTTTCGCCTAGCAGCAATGCGAGTTATTATGAGATGGAGAAAATTGACCAGGAGATTCTGGATTCTTATGAACAACAATTCCGATCAATAAAATCATTCATCTCTAGTTATCTAAGCAAATAGGGAAATAAGCAGGAAGCTCTCCGCGTACGCCTAAATTTCCCCATCCGTTTTTTGTTCATTGCTGTCCGACAAGATTTCGTAGGCCTCTCGTACTTCGATAAACTGGAGAATGTTACCGCCTTTATCAGGGTGGTTTTTGGCAGCCAGAGACCGATACCTTGACCTTATGGTTTTCCAGCTTGCATCGGCATCCAGCCCAAGCCTAACAAGCGCATCGGCCCGTTTATCGCTCACCAAATATTGCCGCCAAAAACCGTCTAATAGCGTTTCTACATCATCGGCCGACGTTCCTATAAAGTTGTCCCAGTCCAAATAATAACTCTTTAACAATGGATTGACGTCACCCTTAGTCAAGTATTTTTCATCACTGCTTCCGATAGACTCTAAATAAATTTTTAGCGGAGAAACAAACAAATTCTTGCCTTCTTCTTGTAACTTTTCCTGCAACTGATAGAGAGCATTCATGATCAAAAAATGATTTTGAAAAAGAACGAGTTGAGAATCTTCAGTCGGCTCTGCGGCTTTTAGATAAGGCTTTAATTGCAACATCAATTCGAATTCACTAACAGCATCGACATTGCTTTTCAGAAAACCTAACAGGGGTCCGAGTACTGGATTAGCTGGAGTATGCGCCAACAGAGCACCCCCGCCGTTTAATCATTAACCATTCGATTAGTTCGTACCTCAAAATGTGGCTTCACTGGTTTTGGTTCTATCATCAAGGATCAAAACGGTTTATGCACAAGCTAACGGCAAACAAAGTCTCTACATGGTCACTGCCTGTGGTAAAATGCTTTTTTCGACAAATAACTTCGACGTTTACATGAGTAAAAAAGACGCCATCTATTCAAAAGCCCTCGACTCCATAGCCGATTTTTCCTTTGACGATTCCGTCGCAAAGGTATTTCCCGATATGATTCAGCGTTCTGTTCCCGGCTATAGTACTATAATCGACATGACCGGGGTTATTGCAGAACGTTATGCCCAACCCGGAACTAACTGTTATGATCTAGGAAGTTCGCTCGGTGCTTCAACATTATCGATGCGCCATCGCTTGGAAGACAGAAACTGTCACATTATAGCCGTCGATAATTCAGAACCAATGCTAAGACGGTGCGAAAACATCATTCGCGAGGATAGCGCGACCACACCCGTTGAGCTGCGCCAAGCTGATATGCGCGATGTGATTATCGAAAATGCGTCAGTCGTCGTCCTGAATTTCACCTTACAGTTCATACCACCGGAAGACAGAAATGCTTTCTTAGGCTCCATTTTTGACGGCATGAACAAAGGTGGTATTCTCATTTTATCTGAAAAGATAAAATTCGAAGACGCGCATCTGCAAGAGCTCAACACCGACTTGCACCATCGTTTCAAGCGGGCAAACGGCTATAGCGAAATGGAAATAAGCCAAAAGCGAAGTGCAATTGAAAATGTCCTCATACCTGAAACCATTAATGACCACGAACAACGTTTGGAAGATGTCGGTTTTGGTGGTTTCGACGTATGGTTTCAATGTTTCAATTTCGCTTCATTTGTTGCGATTAAATAGCTCCCACTCGGCAAACCCCTTACATGATTGACTATCGAGAGTTTTTCCACCATTTAAAATTGCAGGCTTCAGATAGCCCAGCGGTTCAGTCCTGGCTGGAACACTTACCGGCCCTGGTCGATAAAGGTCTGGACGAAACACGTTATGGTGATTTACCTCGCTGGAAGGCGGTTTTGGAGCAACTTCCACAATGGCCCGTTGAATCGAACGATATTAACAGTTCCGCCATAACAATAACCGGAAAGGAGAAACCTAGTGCCAAACAGATTGGCCTCCTAACCGAGGTATTGAAGGGTTTACACCCCTGGAGGAAAGGACCCTTCAGCTTTTTTGATGTCGAAATCGACACCGAATGGCGCTCAGACTGGAAATGGGACCGACTAAAAAACAACATAGCGCCGCTTAACAAACGAAAGGTACTGGACGTCGGCTGCGGCAGTGGCTACCACTGCTGGCGTATGCGCGGTGCCGGTGCGGACTTGGTCATAGGCATCGATCCGACCCCGTTATTTGTCACACAGTTTTTCGCCACCCAACATTATATTCAGGACCACAGCGTAACGGTTTTGCCCATGGGAATTGAGGATCTTCCGCCGAAATTGCAGTTTTTTGATACCGTATTCTCTATGGGAATATTATATCACCGGCGCTCCCCGTTCGATCATTTATTGGAACTTCGTAATACACTCTGTTCAGGTGGCGAATTAGTGCTGGAAACCCTGATCATCGAGGGTGAAGAAGGTGAGGCACTGGTGCCGGAGGGTCGCTATGCACGAATGGGAAATGTCTGGTTTCTCCCCACAACAAAGACCCTCAGCTTGTGGTTACGAAAAGTCGGATTTAGGGATATTCAATTGATCGATGTAACGACTACCACTATTGATGAGCAACGCAGTACCGAATGGATGACGTATTATTCCTTGCAACAGTTTTTAGATCCAACGGACAGCAGCAAGACGATAGAGGGGTACCCTGCACCAAAACGTGCCGTAATGACTGCCAAAGCCCCCTAAGATCACGTAGTATAATTACCAGCATGAATAATTTCTAAGGCAATGCGTGCATCGATCGCTCATTAAGATGTATTGCAGTCGTAAGCCGTCCGAATGATTTTGTTAACAACTTCAGCGCTTACGCCGGAAAACAAAAACTTACCTATACGCGACACACGAACCAACATCAGGATCAACAATGTCAGCTCAGCAGAAGACTTCTCGCAAACGCCCCCTCGACGGTATTCGTGTCATAGAATTAGGCCAGCTTCTGGCGGGCCCTTTTACCGGCTCGATGCTTGCTTACTTTGGAGCAGAGGTCATAAAGATAGAATCGCCAAACGGCGGCGATCCCATTAGAGGCTGGCGCGAGGTACAAAATGACACCTCTTTGTGGTGGCATAGCCTGGGACGAAATAAAAAGTCGGTGACGATCGACCTCAAATCTGCGGAAGGCCGAAAGCTCGT
The DNA here is from genome assembly GCA_913019905.1 of uncultured Cellvibrionales bacterium. Lineage (GTDB taxonomy): Bacteria > Pseudomonadota > Gammaproteobacteria > Pseudomonadales > Dasaniaceae > Oceanicoccus. The sequence goes on along the minus strand of CAJVZD010000013.1, from coordinate 65,561 downwards.
CAAGACCTTGATCGACGGAGCGGATGTACTCGTAGAGAACTTTCGACCCGGCGTAATGGAGGAATGGCAACTGGGACCCGATGATGTCAAAAAAGACAATCCAGGCATTATTTATACCCGGATCTCCGGTTACGGCCAGACCGGCCCCAATTCCAGCAAACCTGGTTTTGCCTCCGTTTGTGAGGGCTATAGCGGTTTTCGCTACCTCAATGGGTTTCAGGATCAGGCACCGGTCAGACCCAATCTTAGTATTGGTGACACGATTGCCGGTATTCACGCCGCGCTCGGTGTCGCCTTAGCTATCATCGAACGCGGTAACAATGAGACGGGTGAAGGCCAGGTCATTGACGTCGCACTGTACGAATCCATGTTCAATTTAATGGAGGCTGTAGTGCCGGAATACGATGGCGCTAATATCGTCCGTCAGCCTTCCGGTACAACGATTACCGGTATTGTACCCACCAATACTTATCGGTGCAGCGATGCCAAATATGTCGTTATTGGCGGTAACGGCGAATCAATTTTTAAACGACTTATGGTAGCCGCCGGACGCCTTGATATGGCCGAAAACCCTGAACTGTCTAATAATTCCGGCCGAGTGGTTCACCAACAAGCTATCGACCAAGCGCTAGCAGACTGGTGCATAAAGAATGATTCAAAAACAATCATCGGAATTTTAGAAGCCGAGCGCGTACCCGTTGGCCCGATTTACAACGTAGAGGATATGCTTGCCGACCCGCACTACCAGGCTCGAGGCATGTTTGAACAGGTAGAAATAGACGGAAAACCTCTGAAAATTCCCGCTATTTTACCAAAACTAGACTCGACACCAGGCGAAACTCTCTGGTCGGGACCGAAACTGGGCAGTCATAATGATGAAATCTTAAGCGGACTATTGGGTCTGAATAAGGAACAATTAGCTGCGCTGAGAAAATCGGGTACCATAGTCTGAATGCTCGACAAAACGAAGCCCACCAGCTGTGAGTTTCGCGTCGTGTGCCAGGCCGTTACCGCAAAACATAAATTAAGTACATTTACACTGCAATTGTTTAAAATTTAATCTATAATGAAGACTCAATGACGTCTATTTGAAAAATACTCGCACGATTACCACTGACTAACTCGGAGTCACACAATGGATATTCCCAGTATTGCTACGACGCAGCAAGCGGTGCCACTGGAGAACAGGGATATCTCTCAGCAGACCCAACAAGAACAAAACAACGTTGCACCCACGGCCGTAGAAGCCCCTCAGAGAGCTGAAGAGCAATCCAGGCCAGAAAATCAGGAAGCACCACCCCAGCAACAAATTCAGGACCCGCAAATTTTAGCGGAGCTAAACCGTACTGCGGAACGTGAAAAGGACGAAAGAGTCACCGCGGAGGAAAGAAGCGTGTCTACTGAACAAATTCAGCTACAAACCCAGCTGGACAACGTCAGCACACCCGACCGCGAAGCTTCTTTCCTGATAGAAGCCTAAATGCGGTCTCACTAATAATTCAAATACCTTATATAAATAAAGCTCGCCTGTAAGGCGGGCTTTATTTGCCTTAGACGACCGATCACCAGCGAAATTTGCGATCGACGTGATTTACACCAATCTAACCCTGAGATGGCAGCTGGGAATTTCCTATATAGGCCACCTATCATCGATAATGGGATAATTTCCCCAAGCTAATATAAAAATAATAAACACTCATTAGTGAAAAAAAGTCCGCGCCTCGCTTTAAAAAAGCCAGCTAGTCTATAATAATGCCCGAACCCACAATCACTGACATATTCAATGCCTCAAGTATTTAAACCATTGCTACGTTTATCACTACCCCTGATTCTTCTGATACTCTCAGTTTTCGCTCTCAGTAAAACCGACCTAATCAATACCGGGTATTTACAACTCATCGGTTTTCTTCCGTACGCCATTTTCGCGCTTGTTTTAGGCTTAGCCCACTATTTTAATCGAAGTCGGTTTTTTTCAGCCGCTATTTTAATGTCCGGCGGGTTCTGGATTATCCAAACCTACTTGCAGAATTCACTCCTAGAAACATCGACTTTCTACCTCTTTAACAGCACCAGCTTATTGCTACCGCTAGCGCTATCTTTACTCATAATCTTGCCCGAGAGAGGACTGTGGAATATCCACGGTTTGCTGCCATTATCGATATCACCCCTCTTCTGCGCTGGTAGCTACTTACTTTATGTCAACTTAGACGAAGCGCAATTTCAAACTATCGAAGCTTGGTTCCAATTAAAGCCCTACGAAGGTTACGTCTTATCAATCAATGCCAGTGTGTGGTTTCTTTTTTCGCTTCTCATTGGCCTGACAGCACTTTTCCTGCGCAATACTGAAGCAGAGGCCTCAATGTGCGCTTGCTTGCTTTTCGTTTTCATCACTTTTGCGTTCTTCGACCAAGCACTCATTTCAACCATTATGTTCTCAACAGCGGGACTTGTATTAGCCGCGGGGCTGTTACGCAGTTCTTTTGAAATGGCCTATCGCGATGACCTTACTGGACTGTTAGGGCGGCGGGCATTTAACGAGAAACTAAGGGGATTAGGTCGTAACTATGTCATAGCAATGATGGATGTAGATCATTTTAAAAAGTTCAACGATACTCACGGTCACGACGTCGGTGATGAGGTATTAAAAGTCGTCGCCTTACAGATTTCAGAAGTCACTGGCGGTGGGATCCCCTACCGTTATGGCGGTGAAGAATTTGTCGTCATATTCCCCGGGAAAAAACTAAAACCGTGCATTCCCCACCTTGAAGCCGTCAGAGAAGCCATTGCTGATTACTCTGTCACCTTGCGGAACAAAAACACTCGACCGCCGACATCAAAAGAAGGCGCTAGTAAACGCGGTAAAAGTGTTAAACATCAATCCGTTTCTGTTACGATCAGTATCGGGCTAGCGGAAAAGAATGATAATCAACTTAAGCCTGAACACGTACTTAAGCTCGCCGACGAGGCGCTGTACAAAGCGAAGCAAAATGGACGGAATTGTTTACAACATTAATGCTAAAGGATTTTGTGATACTTCAAAAACGATTATTGCGGTCAACTCAGGTTAGCTATCGTCTCGCCTGATAGCGTATTCTCACAGTCTTTTTGTAGGGATGACAAAGGGAGACGTAAACTTATTTATTGGCCACGCCATTTTTTACTAATAAAAATTCACCACAACACGGACTCTTTTCAATGCAAGCCAGTAAGCGCTACGAAATCTATCGCAATGTCATAAAACGAGTTCTTGCCGACCAGGAAAGTTTGCCGAGCCTACCCGCTATTACTTTAAAGATACGGCAGGCCATAAGCGACGAATCGACCACTGTCGATAAGCTGGTGAAAATCATCAGTACCGACCCTGCACTGAGTACCTTACTCATGAAATACGCTTCCAGTCCAGCGTTCAAAACAGCAAAACCGGCCAATACGCTGAACAGTTTAATTTCACTCATGGGTTTTAGTACCGTTAATAAAATTGTCATGACGCATAGTGTCAGCAGCTTGTTTATCAACCGAAATCCACAGTTAAAAAAGCTCTATACCATTTCAAGAAACAGACAATTAGTTAAAGCCGGATATAGTATTTTTCTAGCACAGCAGTTGGGTTACCGACCAACCGACGAAGTGTTAATGGTGAGTTTTCTGAGCGAAGTAGGCACACTGGCATTACTGGCAGCGCTAGAAGAAGAAGTCCAGATTCCCGATGCCGCCACCTACTTTGAACTGTGCAGGCGGTACAGTAAATCGCTAGGAATTGTTTTATTAACCAAATGGCAAATCGACGAAAATCTGATCAATGCAGTAAAATTGATCGGCCAATGGAATAACAGCCCTAAAGGTCAGCTGGCCCTGTTGGACATCGTTAATCTTGGCCTTTTCCACACGGTTATTCGGACATCAAAGTCTAAGAAAACAAGCTTGCCCGCCGTTAGCGACATTGCTGCGTTCAAAAAACTTATGCCTCAGTACCGCGCTGTTGATAATATTGGGCAGTTGTCACTCGTTTCGGAAAACCAGAAGCAAATTGACGACCTCATCCGGTCAATGAACTAAATATTATTCGAGGAATAGAACGACCCAAGGCAAGTCTAAAATATTCAAATTACTTCTGGGTTGATATTCGGCAAGTCAAAAATAGAACCTGATTACTAACAAGCTAGAATTACAAGCCGTTGGCAGCCTTAAACGAATCGACATTAACTCTCGCCATCCACCGTTATCTTTTCCATATTCCTTCGCATTTCACTGGAAATCTTGACCGGTTTATTGCTGACCCTGTTAACAAACACATGGGTAAAATGGCCGAAAGCGCAAGCCTGTGGTTCGTTTTCCTTGAATATTGCCAGACCATACTGAACGGAGCTATTCCCTAATCGATCAATCCTTAATCCCACTTCGAGTTTATCGGGAAAAGCGACAGGCGCTAAATATTCACAGCCGGAGCTAACCACTAAACCGATCACTTCACTTTTTAGAATATCCAAGCCGCAATGCTTGATCAAAAACGTATTTGCAGCGGTATCAAAGTAAGAATAGTAGGTAACGTTATTAACGTGTCCATAAACGTCGTTGTCCATCCAGCGGGTATTCATGGGATAAGATATTTTGTAATCACCCCGGGTTACATCAATTTTTTGAGCCATAATACTGCCATTTTGTGTATGAGATTGTCGCTGTCGTCACGATTGAACGTTGCGATTTAAAGTTGTGATCAAGAACTACAATCGAGAGTTACGATCGAGGCCTATTCCTCCTAAAAAACCGAGGAGTAAATAGCCAGGGCGTCCTCGCGGCTTACTTCTCGCGGATTATTTATCAGTAAGCGTTGCTGTAACATCGCATCATCGGCCAACATAGCGAGATCACTTTCGGCGATATTCATTTCGCGTAAGGTCTTAGGTAATTCAACCTCATCGATTAAGCCCTCGATCTTTGCGATAAAAGCCGCCACACCGCCGGAATTATTCCCACTATCGACATAGGGCAATAGCTCCGCATACAAATCGCCGGCACTTGACGCGTTAAAACGTAAAACGGGAGGCAATACCAAAGAATTACTTAAACCATGGGGGATATGGAAATTCCCACCTAACGGATAGGCTAATGCATGAACCGCAGCAACCGGAGCGTTTGAAAAAGATTGGCCTGCCATCATGGCGCCCAGTAACATATCGCTACGCGCCTCCAAATTCCGACCGTTATGAACAGCCTCGACGATGCTGGCAGACATTAGACTCAAGGCTTGTTTCGATAACATATCTGAATACACATTTTTTTTGTGCTTCGTTGTATAAGCTTCGATAGCGTGCACCATCGCGTCGATCCCGGTAGCCGCTGTAATATGCGCAGGTAAACCGACCGTTAATTCCGCATCCAATAGGGCAAGATCCGGTAACAATTGTTTACTGACAACCCCCGCTTTGGTTGTTTCTCCTGTCGTAATAATGGATACAGCGGTGACTTCAGAGCCGGTGCCCGCTGTGGTTGGCACTTGTATTAACGGCAACCGCTTGCCCGTCACTTGATCAATTCCGTACATTTCACCTAACGGTTGATCATTAATTGTCATCACGGACACTAATTTCGCCACATCCATAGAACTGCCACCACCAAAGCCGATAACTCCGTCGATATTCTCACGACGGGCAATTTCGACTGTCGACAAAACCAAGGCCTCTGGAGGATCTGCCAAAACATCACTGTAAAGCAAAACACTGATCCCAGCGCTTTCGATGAGCTTAATCAGAGGCTGCGCCATTCCAGTTTGCAAAATGCCGGGATCAGTGATGAACATGACACGCTGCATCCCGAGAGTTTTACAATAATCACTGAGTTTTTTTGCAGCACCGATTTCGCAAACGACATTGCGAGTCGTAGTAAATTCAAAATTGTGCATGGTTATCTCTCATTTAAAATACGAACTGTACGGCAACAACCCGACCGGTGTAAGTAGCGGATCCGTCGACCAAGATGAAGGTATGACTTATGTCGTCTATTGTGCCGCATTTATCTATAAATCACTACGCCATCGCATTCTCGCACTCTTCCTTTTGCACCGTTCAATGTCTTATCGTTGATTGTTGCACCGCATGCAGCCATCGATCACGAGTTTTTGGTGTGATATTTTAGACTGATTTAATTTAAGACAGTGACGATAGAGACTTTTCCGCCAGATCATAGCCAAACTGAATCATTTCTTCTCCACGATCAAATTCGAGCGTACCGCAGAGATTGCGTGGAACTTCCAATACCAGGTCGGGTGGGTAGGCAGCTAGCTTCTGCCTGGCGATAGCCCCCTGCATCGTATCGAAGGCCTGATCGGCAATGGTATACAAACTAAGACTGGGTTTTGTCGCTACCTCCGGACTAAATGATTCAATAAATTGATCTATACGCTGCCTAAACATCGATGATTCTTCATCCGTGTCGGACGGCTTGTTGGTATTCGTCTCACCCGGCTCGTGAACGAGCGTTAGGTCCGGCGCGCCCGCTAAATTAACCGCAAAAGTTTGATCGGTATGATCCCCAAAAGTCGGCGCGATGGGTACAGGATTTAAAATACCCCCATCGAGCAATTGTATGCCTTTGCGCTCAAACGGCGTAAACAGGAGGGGCAGTGAGATAGAGGCTCGAATAGCATCGAAAATTGGCCCCTGGCGGATCCACACCTCTTTCTCGTTCGCTATATCTGCAGCAACGGCGGTAAACGGTATGGACAGGTCTTCTATTAAACTTTCTCCGGTCAAGGCGATTAGCGTGTTAATAATTTTATCGCCTTTGACCAGACCTCCCGATCCGAACGAAAAATCCAACAGTTTGAGTTGTTCGACTTTATTTATCGCTTTAACCCAATGACTAAATTCATCGAGTTTGCCAAGCGCATAAACACCTCCGACTAAGGCACCGATGGAGCAACCTGCAATCGAATCAATGGAATAATCGTGTTCCTCCAGCCAATTGATTATTCCTATATGTGCCAATCCACGAGCACCACCACTACCCAGTACCAAAGATATTGACCGACCAGAATGTGCCATGTCTAAAACCCGATTGATTTTTCCTGCAGTTAATAATTCGACGGACTGGTCAGGATAATAACATTACATAACAACACCCAGCCAGTCACCCACCGCCGCTGTTAAGGCCATCGCAAGAGCTCCCCAAAAGGTAACCCGTATCGCCCCAACGCCAATCGATGCGCCTCCCGCACGCGCGGCCAAACCGCCCAGAACAGCTAAAAAGAGCAAGGACATACTGGCGACCCACATAATCAAATTTTCTTCCGATACCAGAAACACAGCCAGCAGCGGTAAAGCCGCGCCCGCTGAAAATGATACGGCCGAATAAAGTGCTGCCTGAATAGGACGCGCACTCACTTGTTCAAAAATGCCCAATTCGTCTCGAGCATGAGCAGCCAGTGCATCGTGCTCAGTTAATTGCTTGGCCACTTGATAGGCGAGGTCTACATCCAGGCCTCGCTCAATATAGATCTCGGTGAGCTCATCCATCTCGTACTCTGGATTGTCTTTCAGGTGGCGTAACTCCAATTCAAGCTCCGCTTTTTCCGTGTCCGATTGTGAGCTAACAGATACGTATTCTCCCGCTGCCATGGACATAGTCCCGGCCACCAATCCAGCGATACCGGCCAACAATATATCGGCATGTGCGGCCTGTGCCGCAGCAACACCAATAACAAGACTGGCAGTGGATACAATGCCGTCATTGGCGCCTAGCACCGCGGCTCTCAACCAGGCAATGCGGTGGGAGCGATGTGCTTCATTGTGTGACATGAAAATACCCAAGATAAAAGCTATTGCGCGAAAACGACCGTAGGAAAGGCATGATAATCCAGACAGTCGCCGAGAAGTGAGGTTATTTATCGACGCCCCAGCGTTTTACCACGTCCGTTTCGATATCAAACAAATCCAGAACCCGGCCAACACTGTGATTAACGAGATCATCGATTGTCTCTGGCTTATTATAAAATGCCGGTACAGGAGGCGCTATAATAGCGCCCATTTCCGAGAGTGCAGTCATGCTTCGCAAGTGCCCGGTGTGCAACGGCGCCTCTCTCACCATTAACACTAATTTTCGTCTTTCCTTTAAAACCACATCCGCCGCTCGAGTTAACAGTGTTGAAGTAATGCCTGTCGCAATTTCCGACATACTTCGAATAGAGCAAGGGGCGACTATCATGCCAATCGAGGGAAAAGAGCCACTGGCAATGGATGCTCCGATATTTTTAGCTGAATGCACAACATCAGCCATAGCGTGGACCGCCTCAAGTTTGAGATCCATTTCATAGTTCAACGTAAGCTCTGCGGGCTTGCTCATTACCAGATGTGTTTCAATATCCGTAGGCTGAAGGAGCTGTAACATACGCACGCCATACACGATACCTGATGCCCCCGATATCCCGACGATAAGCCGCTGTTTTCTCGATTGTAAATTGTCAGACATTTCCATCGCTCCTTTGAGAATGCTATTAGACTATTAACGACCCCCTCATCGCAATATAGCAAATGCAGTTATTATCCAGTTTAACAAAAATCCCTAGCTGCCGGCCCGTTCGTGTCGCCGATAGCCGAGTCAATTCGCGAACAACAACGCTATTGATCACTGCCTGGAAAACGAGTATCCGCATTGTAAAGTCGATCACAAGACAGTCTCGACGTGAGAGATGCTCTTAACCCCAACCAAAAAGTAGCTCAATCGACCGATACTCAATAGTCGACCTGCAGTTTAAATGCTAACCTATTGCCCGAACCGGCTTTAGGCAGGGCAAGTAAGCACTGTTCGCTCATTCATAATAAGGAAAATCACCGTGTTAATTCAGAGAATCGCCATTTTCATTTTACTTGTATCCTCCGCCTGCTTCGCAATCGGCGATGATATTAGCTCCGGAAACGCCAATCCTTCGCCGGAAGCGACACAACTGATCGAATCCCTCGGACTTCGCGAGGGTGGACAGCCGTTAAGCCAGCACCCTCGATGGGAGCAACCGGATTATATTGTGGCCATCATCCCCCCTCAATTCAAACCCATCGCTGGAGCAATGATCAATAAACTCAAAAAGTCTGCGGGCAATATTGAGATTAAATCTTATACACCCACGACTGAGGATTTGCCAGAGTATGTAAAAAACGCAACCGTTGTTTTTGGCGCGTGCTCTAAATCACTCCTTGAACAAATACCTAACCTCATCTGGATTCAAATCAATAGTTCCGGCTCTGAATCTTGCACCTCTCAAGCGGGAGTGAAATCAGGAGACTTTATTCTTAGCAATGCGCAAAAAATGGGCTCCGTCCCAATCGCCGAGCACGCCATAAGTCTAGCCTTAATGCTCAATAGAAACCTGCATCGTTACTACAGCAACCAGCGCGATGGGAAGTGGATAAGACGGCTTCCTAAGGTCCGAGGGCCCGGTGAATTGAGCGAAAAAACGTTATTAGTTCTGGGACTTGGCGGCATTGGAACGGAGGTCGCAAAAAGAGCACATGCACTCGGCCTGCGAGTTATCGCCACCCGCAACTCAAGTAGAACCGGTCCTGATTATGTTGCAAAAGTCGGTCTAGCCAGTGACATCTATGCCTTGGCCAAAGAAGCCGATTTTGTTGTTAATGCGCTGCCGTTAACCCCCAAAACAAACAATTTGATCAACAAACAGTTTTTTTCAGCACTGAAGAAAGGCAGCCACTACATTTCGGTAGGTCGCGGTAAAACGACAAACATCGCTGATTTAATAACCGCATTGAACGAAGGTCAACTAGCTGGCGCAGCACTGGACGTCACCGACCCGGAACCATTGCCGGGGGATCATCCGCTGTGGAAAAGAAATGACGTTATTATTACCCCACATGTCGCAGGTTTTTCAATGCCTGCAGTGCAGCGTAGTTTTATTTTGTACCAGGAAAATTTGCGTCGCTATCTAAATGGTGAAAAACTCCTGAATGTCGTCGATATAGAACGAGGATACTGAAGCGCGTTTTGTTCGCCCAGTTCTTTTAAAAGTAAAAGTAGTGTGAGCCAAAAGCTGTCCTTTTATGGTTTGACATAAGTAACGCACTCTCCCATTACACTGGCTTATGCGACAGGAAACAGTACTGAAGATCCGTTACCTGTGCTAAAAAGTTTGGGATGTTTTATCCTGGGGACTATAATTTAGCAGTCCGAAGGAATTTCGATTATTTTATTGCAAAAGGTCTAAGATCCTATGTCTAAGAATGCCGGCCTATCTCAAGGGATGCTGCTATTTCGGCTAAATAGATCTCAAATGTTTGCCATTGGTACACTTAAAATCAAAGAGCTCGTACCCTACCTCAAACTAACATTGCTGCCGCATTCCCACCCTGCGGTTATGGGCTCAACAAATATCAGAGGCGATACCATAACCGTCATCGATATGGCTGCGGCGGTGGGATACGCGCCACTCAGCGAGGAAGAAAAACCCAATTGCCACATTATCGTTACCGACTGTCAACGGATGGTCGTGGGCTTTATGGTCCGCAGCATCGACAGAATAATTAATTGTAGCTGGAGAGACATTAGCTCACCGCCGAAAAACCTGGGCGCCAAGGCGTTTCTGTCGGGCGTTACAGAAATCGATGAACAGCTAATCCAGCTACTCGACGTGGAATTGCTGATCGCCAACATGTTTCCTCAAACTGAGCAGAGTGAAATTGCTTTAAGTAACGAGCAAAGTGAAAGATTAAAAGGACTGAATATACTGCTGGTAGATGATTCAGTCGTAGCGCGTAGACAATTATCCGATGCCCTTAATAAATTGGATATTCCTTATCAGGTAACGGTTAACGGCAAAGATGCGCTTGATATAATGGTCGACGATGCGAGCGCCGGCAACCCCATTAATATTCTCGTGAGCGATATAGAAATGCCTGGGTTAGATGGTTACGAACTCGCCTTTGAAGTAAAAAACAATGCAACTATCGCCTCCGCTTATATCATCCTCCACACATCTCTCTCCAGTGAAATTAGTATTGGCCAGGCCCACCAGGTCGGCGCGAACGAAGCGTTGACAAAGTTTGATGCGAAGGAGCTTATTCAGGCAATGTTGCGCGGAGCAGAACAACACAATGGTGCCTAATTTCCAACAGGTCGGACCGCGTTATGTCGAATTGTTGGCTCTCGTGCAACTGACATAGCTGTAACATAGCGGCTGAATCGTTGTACCAGAAACACAGTACCTGAATCGCTATACTTGAAACACAATACCTAAAATACAGCACCTAAAATCTAGTATCTGCGACATCCTATGCGCAACGTAGACCGCCAGCAAAGTTCAACCACCACCTAAATCAACGCTCTGTCATGACGTCATTTTTCTGCCGATACCCAAACGATCGTACCTCAAAATTTTTCGCAAACGGGCTCTTTGTCAGCAGGGTTCAGCAACGTTTGACAAGACGTGTCGATTACAGCTATATATAAGTTAATAGTATTGGTCACGTTTAGAGGTTTTCGCCTCTTAAGAAGGCATATGATGGAGTCCGAAAATCGTCGTCACTTTGAGCGTTACCCCGCAGGACATCTAAAAGTCCTTATTAAATCTATTCGAGCCGAAGATGGTAGTTGGGTAAAAGGGTTCTTAAACTCCGTCGACTTTAATCGTTACGGAATTGGGCTCGAAACCGAACACTGCTTTCCTATTGGCGACCACGTTGCACTGGTCATACGAACAGACGACTCTACCCTCACTGAAATAAGTGGTATCGTCTGTAACCGAAACAAATGTGACGAGGGTTATCGCTGTGGGGTCCGTTTCAATCTAGGGACAACCGATGATGATTTGTATTTAATTGAAGAGCGTGCAGCCGCCATCGTACATTAGTCGACGAGTTTATAGACGTTCGCAGCGAACATTCTCCCCCTCTTTCCCGATTCTAATACCGCCTTCAGCTGACTCTCAAAAACGATCGGATCGAATGAGCGCAGAAATGATAGCCGCTCGAATTTTCAATCGCTACTATCTATTCTGAGTTATTCTGAAGCAAAGTCGAGAGCTGCCACTGAAGGGCAAACGCCGCAGCCACTTAAACCGTGAATCGGTCGACTTGTTCAGCACCGATAAGCTATGATCACCTTTTTGCCTATGCTTAAAATCACAACAATAATCAAATTCCGGGGATTACAGCAACATATTACCCGATTTAATGAAGGAGACCGCTGTGCCTGAAAGCAACAGCAACCCTGTTAGCAAGTTTCTAAAAGCCGCATCACAAATTGAAGCGAATGAGGTCAAAGCGACTTTAAGCGCTTTTCTGTTTGTTGTTATTTTAATGTCAGCTTATTACATTCTTCGCCCCGTGCGCGACGCCATGGCAAGTGACTGGACGGATGCCGAAGTCAGTTGGCTGTGGACGCTCAACTTTTTTATCAGTACGGCGGTTGTTGCCGTCTATGGCATTGCCGTTTCACGCTTTCGCTTCCAACTGCTCGTACCGGCGATGTACGGTTTTTTTGCCCTCACCTTTGTCGTTTTTTATGTCGTTGCATCATCGTCGGGCGACCGCACATTAATCGACAAGTCATTTTATGTCTGGGTCAGCGTCTTTAGTCTTTTCCATATTTCCGTCTTCTGGAGCTTCATGTCCGACTTGTTCAACAAAGAACAGGCTGGCAGACTCTTTAGTATCATTGCGGCCGGCGCCAGTGTCGGCGGGCTAATAGGCCCTTCGATTCCGTCGTTTTTCTCCGAATCGCTCGGTACCGATAATCTAATGCTCATTGCCAGCGTGATGCTATTAATCCCGATACCGATCATTTTCTATTTACAGGCCTTGAAATCCACTGACTTACATAATGCGGATTTATCCCCAAATACTGCCGGAGCCGCTATTGGCGGTAACCCTTTTGCAGGCTTCAAACTGTTTTTCTCAAACCCCTATTTATTGGGAATCGGCCTCTTCATTTTTCTTTATACGGGAATCAGCTCCTTTGTGTATTTCGAATTGAAAAACTTACTGGCCGACCTGAGCCGCGCCGAGCGCACTGCTGTCTGGGCGCAGATGGACTTGGCGGTCAATACCTTATCGCTTGCAACAGGCTTATTTGCCACCGGTCGTATTGTCAGTAAATTCGGTATGCCGGTAACGATCGCTCTCGTTCCAGTGCTGATTTGCGTCGGTTTGATCGTGATAGCGATTTCACCGCTGATGGCGGTTGTGGTCGGCTTACAGATCATCCGAAGGGCAGGCAACTACGCCGTCACCCGACCCGCTCGTGAAATGCTCTTTACCCGCGTTGACCGCGAAACCCGCTTCAAAGCAAAACCGGTCATCGATATTGTTGCCTACCGCGGCGGCGATACCCTGATGGCCTGGTTATTTACTGGATTAACACAAGGTTTGGGTTTAGGTTTAGCAGCTGTCGCCATTGTTGGTGCTGGCATCGCTGCGCTATGGGCAATAGTGGGAATTTATCTGGGTCGTTGGTTTGAACGAGAAGATGGCTCTTTAGATTAACATGCAAATCGATTCACGGCATAAAACATAAAAAGAGGGTACGCCATGCAAGAGGAAATAGACCAGTTTCAGGCCATCTATAACACCATCATCGAGTTTTTCGTCAATTACAGTTTTCAGTTATTTGGCGCAATCGTTATTATGATGATTGGGGTTTTTGTGGCGACCCGGCTGGCGCGCAGCGTTGAGAAGTTGTGTCTAAAGAAGAACATCGACGTCACCTTAAGCCACTTTCTAGCAAGTTTTACCAAGATCGCCTTTATCGTGGCGATTGCTATCATATCTTTAGGTAAAATCGGCATCAGTGTTTCTCCCTTTGTTGCAGTCATAGGTGCAATTTCACTGGGTGCAGGCTTGGCTGTTCAAGGACTATTGTCCAACTACAGTGCAGGCCTAAATATCATTCTAACTCGGCCTTTTGTGGTGGGTGACACAATTATGGTGCAAAACGTGACCGGTATTGTTACCGAAGTACAGTTGGCTTTGACCATCCTTACCGACGAAGACGGCGTGAAAATTTCCATTCCAAATCGACATATCGTCGGTGAAATAATTCACAATTCCAATAAGTATAAATTAGCGGAATCCAACATCGGCATCGCCTATGGTTCCGACACGGACAAAGTAATCGAAGTCATTCGCGAGTCACTTAAACAGCATGACATTACTCTAACGCCACCACCGCTGATTGGAATCGATAGCTTCGGCGACAGTGGGATTAACTTCGGCGTTCGCTTTTGGGTGCCGACTGAGCGTTTCCACGAAATCCGCTTTAAGGTGAATAACAGCATTTACCAAGCAATTGCCGAAGCTGGATTCGAGATACCATTCCCGCAACGAGAAGTGAGATACCTTAACGAACAGTAAATGAATTTGTACGAAATAAGAAAGAGACTACGCCGATGGATAAGCTAATGGCTGGCTTCTCGGCGTTTTTGCAGTAATTGAGCGCTTTGTTTCTTGACGATATGTTGGATTAACAACTCTTGATCGGTCTGACTGATGTCTGGAAAAGAAAGACGCAAAAAATAGTAATTATCATCCACCACTTCTTCGGGTTCGCGTAACTCACACGCCACTACTTCTGCCAGCGTAACAATGGTCAATTCAGCCGGAAGAACAACGATATCAAGTTGTAAAATCTGTCCAACTTTCAGCATTTCACTATTAGCAAAGCCCATTCCACAAGCACTGACGTTAACTTCTCGAACTGAATAGGGCTCGGTCTTAGGTAGGCTCGAGTCAATATCCATCTGAGAGACGATAAAGTTAAGTTTCTTATTTAACAGACCAAGAAGCTCAGCGGCGATGGGCGATTGTACTTTACAGGCATCTAACAGGGTGTGGATTCGGTTGTCGAAATTAGCCGCGTAATCGATCGCTCCTTGATGCGACCTTACTTCTTTGGTGAAAACTTTAGCCTCTTCTTTCCCTAGCAAACGGTAAGTTATACCCATAGAATCATTAATTCTAAAATACTGTCTTCTTTCTTCCATCATAATAACGTTTATGCTTAATGTTGTAGGCGGCTGGTGCTCCATGCAGGTGGAATTGAACGGCCGCAGGGTTAATACTCCGTCAAGTTAGAATATTTCGTCAGCATTCAATCTGAAAACGGGTGCATCTTCTAGCTCCAAGGATTCGTAGTATTCGGGGTCTTCATCTTTAAGAACTTCCAATTCATCCTTTAGCCCTTCAGCGAGCCCTTGTTGAATAACAATCTCAACTCGTCTGTTTTTGGCCCGTCCAGCAGCAGTTTCATTACTGTCCAAAGGTTGGGTTGAACCGAAACCTCGCACTTCAATACGCCGCGGGTTAATGATGCCATCCGTCTCCAACTCTTCAACCACGGACGCTGAACGACTGGCGGACAGTTCCCAATTCGAGCGGAAATTCTTGGCTGATCTGAACGGCACATTATCGGTATGTCCCTGCACTGAAATCGATCCCTCTATCGTTCCGAGGACATCACGAACTTCTTCCAAAATGGGAATATAGTTAGTGACAAGAGCCGCCGAACCCGACGGAAAAGATCCTTTCTCGCGAATCCGCACCACTATCTGTCGACCCTTTGTTTCAATTTCAACCTCACCTTTCGCGATTTGATCATTGAGCGCTTTCGCCAGGTCGACCGCATCGGTTTTCGTTTCCTCGATGAGCTTCTCGATTTTTTCTGCGATTTCAGTATTATCGGGAGTACCAGCTTCCATATCTTCGGCTCCTGCTTCAACATCGTATTCCGCAGCGCATTGCACATCTAAGGACAACTGCGTGATGTCGTCAGTATGCTGATAGATTTCGTTGATCGGTGTGGGCTCGGGTCGACCGGGGCTAAATTCCTGCGCAATGATGCTGGTACCCTTAGGCGGATCTTTCAAATCCAGCTTGTTTTGAACACCAAACGCCTGTGCCATGGACCCAGCCAATCGTTTAAATTTCATCGCGTCCATTTCAGCAAATGACAATAACAACACGAAAAAACACATCAGCAGCGACATTAAGTCGGCAAAAGTCCCCATCCATCCCGGGGCTCCGGGCGGTGGGCAGGCTGGGCAATCAGCGGCTTCATCACTCATAGCGAGGCGCCTTAATATCTACTAAAGGCCACAAGGCGATTACCGACAGCATTATTCTTCTTCCGTTTTTCTTTGGCTTTCCGGCAGATAATTTCTCAGCATTGAATCTATAACACGCGGATTCTGTCCTCCCTGAATGGCGAGTAAAGCATCGACAATCAAACTTTTACTCAGGTCCTCTTCATTTCGCCGCAGGGATAACTTGTCCGAAATAGGAATTGCAACCATGTTAGCTAACATCGCGCCATAGAGTGTCGTTAGCAGCGCCACAGCCATCGCCGGACCAATGGACTTCGGATCGTCCATGTTACCCAACATCGCCACCAATCCAACCAAGGTACCAATCATACCCATCGCCGGGCCCACATCACCTAATGACGAGAAAATTTTGGCACCAATCTCGTGACGTTCTACCGTTTTGTCCTTGTCTTTCATCAATAAGGTACGAACAACGTCCGGATCATGCCCATCGACTAACAGCTGAATCCCTCCCTGCAAAAAGTCACTACTGACCTCCTTCCCCTCCAAAGCCAAAAGACCACCCTTTCGCGCTTCGTCGGCAAGCCCAACGATCTCGTCGATCATTTCTAAAGGATCTGGCAGTTTGAACATAAAGGCCTTTCCAGCGACTTTTCCGGCGCTCAGGAATTGTCCTAACCCAAATTTACTCATCACGACAAAAATACTGCCAACGATAACAATCAATACCGATGGAATATCTACAAACTGACCTAGACCACCACTGAGAAACATTGAGGTGATAATGATGGTCATGGCTCCGACCATGCCAATAAGGGTTGCTAAGTCCACTATTTTGCTCCTGAGTTACACAATTCAAAATCATTGATTTTAACGATGGCGCCACACCATAATTCCAGCGTCGGAGAACAACGTTCTCAAACGGGGAGATACCAGGCGATTATGGCTACCCTATATTGAAAAAAGCCCTGCTTTTCCGTTAGTTACAGTCTAGCCTTTTTATACAATCAGTACAGCGAAGAAATGTTGCGGTCGGGTAGATCTTGCCTACAATTGTTTTTTAGCTAAGAATAGCCGATTATTTTTGAAATAAAATCATAGCATTGTTCGAAGAGATCTAACATTGATATTGACCTCGATGACTGCCTTCGGTACGGTTGCGCTGCCCCGAAAATGAAAATACTGTCTTCTGAATAGCATAAAAGGAATCACCGTGGCCAAAGCCAAGAAAAGTATCGATTTTGAACAAGCTCTGGACCAACTGGAAGAAATTGTGGAAGACATGGAAAACGGAGACCTCACCCTGGAGGAATCGCTTAAAGCTTTTGAGCAGGGCATAAAATTGACCCGCGAATGCCAAACAGCCCTATCTGAAGCTGAACAGAAAGTTCAAATGCTCATTGAAGAAAATGGAGAATTGAAATCCGTCATCGTCAACGCTGAAGAAGACGAGACCGATTAATGGATTATTCCTTCGACGATTACCTGCGCCTCAACAAATTGAGGGTAAATAGCACGCTGGAACAAAACATAGGCAGTTTCGAATCCCCCTATAGTAACGGCGACAGCAGTGCTTATTTAGGTAAACTTCGACAGGCTATTGAATACAGTCTATTAAATGGCGGCAAACGGATACGGCCCGTTTTGGTCTATGCTGCAGCTGAAGCGATCGACCCGAAACTTCGTTATCGAACATCCGGTACGGCTGACGAACATACCGTTGCTGAAACCGAAAACCTCGATGCCATCGCCACGGCGGTTGAAATGCTCCATACCTATTCGCTCATTCACGATGATCTTCCTGCGATGGATGACGATGATTTACGTCGGGGTCAGGCAACGTGCCACAAAGCATTTGACGAAGCCACCGCCATTCTAGCCGGTGATGCCTTACACTCCAGAGCCTTCGAGATTTTGACAGAGTTGCGCCACTGCCCCTCTAAAACCCAATTAAAACTGCTGTCTACGCTAGCAAAGGCGGCGGGGCCCCGTGGCATGGTCGGCGGTCAGGCAATCGATCTCGCGGCAGTCAATAAGGGCATTGACATTCAACAGCTGGAAACCCTTCACCAGCTTAAGACCGGTGCCCTGATTCGTGCCGCCGTTGCCATGGGCGCCATTTACGGACAGGCAAACCCAGAACAACTGCAGTCGCTGGACAGCTACGCCCAAGCCATCGGCCTTGCATTTCAGGTACAAGACGATATTTTGGATATTGAAGGCGACACCGATACGCTGGGCAAAACCCAAGGTGCCGACATCGCTCTCAATAAGCCTACTTACCCTTCACTGCTAGGCCTGGAGAATGCCAGAGCCAAAGCCCAGGAGCTGCATACGCAAGCAATTGTCTCGCTAGCTGGGCTGGGGGAATCTGCCAGACCCTTGAGGGATTTGTCAGCGTATATTATCTCGAGAAATCGCTAAATTTACGGATTGAGAGCAATCGTAATAGGCGCATGACAAATCGAGGAAAGCGAATAGATGACTATCTACCTCTTTTCCAAGTAGCAGCGCCAGGAATGCTATAATTCAACTCCCTTCTGCCTGCTTGCCTCAAACCCGTATCGACGTTTAAGCAGCAATCCGTTGTACTTTGCGCTACAATCCTGCTCTCAGACCAGACGAAAACGCCAGCACTTCAATTGGACAGCAGATGCTCAACGAAATACCCTCTTCGCGCCCGGTTACTACTTTGCTCGACAGCATCGATGATCCGTCTCAGTTGCGCGAACTGGATGAGGAACAACTTCCCCAGCTGGCCAATGAGTTGCGAGACTTTATGCTGTATAGCGTCGGTCAAACAGGTGGACATTTTGGCTCTGGTCTCGGCGTAGTTGAACTGACCGTTGCGCTTCATTACCTGTATAACACACCCCATGACCGCATTGTATGGGATGTTGGGCACCAGTCCTATCCACACAAAATACTGACCGGGCGTCGCGAGCAAATGCTGCAGATGCGCATGCACGGCGGACTGGCGGGATTTCCAAAACGATCAGAAAGTCAATATGATGCCTTTGGCGCCGGCCATTCGAGTACAAGTATTAGTGCTGCCTTGGGCATGGCCATTGCTGCTCGCCATCAGGGAATCGACAGAAAGTCAGTGGCGGTCATTGGCGACGGCGCTATGACAGCGGGCATGGCTTTCGAAGCGCTCAACCACGCCGCCCATAGCGATGCTAATATATTAGTCATTCTCAACGATAACGGTATGTCGATTTCCCACAATACCGGCGGACTGAGCACTTACTTTTCCAAGATATGGGCCAGTAAAACCTACACAGAATTTAGAGCGGGCAGCAAAAAGGTACTGTCCAAAATTTCAGCCTGGGAATTCGCGAGACGTCTGGAAGAGCATGTAAAAGGAATGGTTGGGCCCAGTACCTTATTCGAGGAGCTCGGATTTAATTACATCGGCCCGATCGATGGGCATAATTTACCTAACTTAGTCAAAACCATCGGAAATATGCGCGACCTCGACGGCCCGCAATTTCTCCATATTATGACGAAAAAAGGCAAAGGCTGTGCCGCGGCCGAAGAAGACCCAGTAAGCTATCACGCGATTAACAAAATAGAAATTAAGCCGCTGGAGTCTGCGTCACCACAAGTTACGTCGCCGCAAGCACAGCTGGCTGACAATGATCCAAAACCTAAACCCAAATACCAGCAAGTGTTTGGCGACTGGCTTTGCGACATGGCACAGGAAAGTGATTTATTGATCGGCATAACCCCAGCGATGGGCGAAGGGTCCGGCATGATCGAGTTTTCCGAACGTTTCCCGGACCGCTACCACGATGTCGCTATTGCGGAACAACATGCTGTCACTTTGGCCGCCGGTATGGCCTGTGAAGGACTAAAACCAGTCGTCGCCATTTATTCTACTTTCTTACAGCGCGCCTACGACCAGCTGATTCACGACGTCGCCATTCAAAATCTCGACGTATTGTTCGGTATCGATCGCGCCGGCCTTGTCGGAGAAGATGGTCCCACTCACGCAGGTAGTTTTGACCTCAGTTTTTTACGCTGTATTCCCAATCTGATCGTGATGACACCCTCTGACGAAAATGAAACACGCCAATTACTCTACACCGGTTATCAATACAACGGACCCGCAGCGGTCAGATATCCCCGGGGGCAAGGACCGGGCACACCGATTGAGGCTAAAATGACGGCACTGCAGATTGGCAGAGGTATCGTTCGTCGCCGGGGTGACCGCGTTGCCATTTTGAACTTTGGCACATTAATGGCCGATGCAATGACTGCCGCAGAAAAATTAGACGCGACGGTTGCCGACATGCGATTTGTAAAACCGCTGGATGAAGACCTTATCATCGAACTTGCCAACAGCCATGACCTGTTAGTTACAGTAGAAGAGAACACCGTTGCCGGTGGCGCAGGCGCTAGCATTAGCGAGTTTCTCTGCGCTCAAAACATGACTCTGCCAGTGTTGCATCTTGGCTTGCCAGACAAGTTCGTCGACCAGGGAAAGCACCAGGACATGTTGCAAGCCTGTGGTTTGGATAGTAGTGGAATTGAGCAAGCTATTTTTGATCGAATGCAATCAATGCAGCTCGAGATTAGAAAATCTCTTTAGTTAGTGGTATTCGCCATTGGCTTAAATGAGTGGCTTTAACTAACCAGTCATTTTGTGCGAACGCAACGCTCACCCGAGATACCGGTCGCGTGGCCATGAAGAAGTAG
Organism: uncultured Cellvibrionales bacterium; assembly: GCA_913019905.1. Classification (GTDB taxonomy): domain Bacteria; phylum Pseudomonadota; class Gammaproteobacteria; order Pseudomonadales; family Dasaniaceae; genus Oceanicoccus. The sequence goes on along the minus strand of CAJVZD010000013.1, from coordinate 44,821 downwards.
TCGCTACTCCTCCTTCATTAGGTGGCCCAGCTTCCCCGCCTTGGTAGCAAGATATTTGGCGTTGTGTGGATTTTGACCGGTTTGAAGCGGAATTCGCTCAACAACGGCAATCCCCTGTTCAGTAAGAGCCTTTACCTTTCGCGGGTTATTGGTCATCAATCGAACTTGCGAAATTTGCAGATAGTCCAACATAACCTTGCAGATATTGTAATTTCGCATATCGGCACCAAAACCCAATTTTTCATTGGCCTCTACCGTATCAGCGCCTTGATCTTGTAACTTGTAGGCCTTAATTTTGTTTAACAAGCCAATACCACGCCCCTCCTGCCTCAAATACAACAAGGCACCTCGGCCCTCTTCGGAAATTTTTTGCAAGGCTGCCTGTAACTGCGAACCACAATCGCAGCGCATGCTAAACAACGCATCTCCTGTCAAGCATTCTGAATGAACTCGAATTAATACCGGGGTATCATCGCCAACATCGCCCATTGTTAAAACAATGTGCTCCTTGTCATTGGCAGTATCTTCAAATCCATGCATGGCAAACTCCCCCCAGGGAGTTGGCAACTTGGAGGATTCAACAAAGCGTATTGTCACGCATATCTCCTAAAACAGGCAGGCCCAGTTAGACCTGAAATTGTAAGCCCAATTGAGCTCAGTTTTCACAATGGGGAATTAATTGGTTTCCACAGAGGGCGCATATTCTATCAGTTGATCAGCGCTGTTGCTAACCAAAGCCAACAAAGAGCCAGCTGACCATCTGCGCTCGAAGGTTTAACAAAGCGGAATTCGCAGTAAATTCACTGACTAGTATTTCGCTTGTAAATAAAGAATTCCATCTTGTTCACGCATATTAACATGATTAAGATAAGTCATTCCCAATAGAATTGTCTCGGGAAAACTGCCCTCAATAACAAAAGCCATTACAGTGTTAACCTGAATCCCCCCTACAATAACTGTGTCTAGATTGAGGCTAAAAGCGTCAACATCACCACTTGCTGTCCTCACGCGACCGGGCCGACCCCGTTTATAATCTAATCCGATTAAACGTGCATGAGCGCTACTCATTGCAACCGTATTAGCGCCCGTATCAACCAATACCTGCTTACGAACACCATTAATGGTGGCTGTAGTAATAAATTGGTTCGCATCATTGCGCCTTATCGCTAATTCCTTTTTAGCTGCCTCATTGTATTGGCTGCTGATACGGCGACTCAGAGTCAGAGTTTCCCTTCGGCCGTCAATCTCAACGACGGCCTGCTTAGGGTTCGATTCGACCAGGAGGACACCTTCAACGCTGCGTTTACCGACCTTTAACAGACTCCGCTTGCCGTCGATCACCAAAACGGCGGCTCCTTTGAAAAGCCCCTGTGCAAACACCTCAAGAGCTATGCCAACGGGTGCTTTTACGATCAAAAACAGTAGTAAAATCCTCAAAATTGGCCTGTACATAAAGCTGAGCCCTACCTCTTATTTTGTGAACGTTGATATTGCCACCCAGTAGCACAAAGATGCGGAAAAACACGGTCAGCACTTAAATAATGATAGATCAAAAGGTCGGCTAAGTTATAACGCGAATCCCTACTGTTAACCTTTTGCCATTATAAATCCAGGAATTCTGACAATCTTAGAATAAGCCGGCAACCCCACGACCTTAAAAAAGTAATGGCGATATAATGTCCAACTAACGACTCGAGGAAACAAACGATAAGATTCGTTCAACATGATAATGACTGTTAGATGCCTCAAAAGCCTGCAGGGGTTGCCAAATTATACGGATAATAAAAGGTTAAATTGATCTATTAACAAGCTCGCTCAGGAGGAACCTCTATACGGACTCATTGGCTACCAGGCACATAGGTTCAAACCGCACACGATTTTTGTCGGCACGGTCTCTCCCGCGAACCTGATGACTCAATCGAATGATTCAAAAACTTCAGGCATATCTTGCGGGTCGTCAGACAAGCCTAAATGTGCAACAGTGCCAGGACCATTGCCGATTTGCCGAGCGCCTCTAATGCCTTTGGTAACATAGGCCTTAGCCTGTATGATTGCCTCTCTCTGTTCAAACCCACTACCCATCATGGCGGTTATAGCCGCAGATAGCGTGCAACCACCACCTTGATTATTAGCTGTGAGGATAGACTCAAACGCCAACCAGTATGCAGAAGCACCATCGGACCAATAGTCAAAGCGCTTCTCTTTCTTGTCAGAGGAATTCTGAGCGTCACCCTGATTGTTAACAATTCTCGCACCCGTAACCAAGACAGATCGAGCACCGAGGTCAAGAAAATACTTCGCTGCTTCGATCATGCTGTCTTCGCTCGTTACTTCAATGCCCGACAGCGTATTGACCTCTTCAGTGTTGGCGATGACCAAATCAACGCGCTTGAGTAATTTAGACAAAACTACATCTTTCGCCTCCGCCAAAAAAGCCGTTCCACAATTATCGAGCTCAAGGTCGTAAACCACAAAACCTTTATAATCCTGAAGATAATCAAACACCGCCTCAGTTACTTCCAGGTTTGGCATCATACCCAACTTGATCGATGCGGCGGGCATGTCAAATTCGAGAGCGCTAAGTTGTGCGGTAAAATTTTCTCGAGGAGCCGGAGAGGAATTTCCTAAAGCGAAGGAGTTTTGAGCGTTTAACGCGGTTATTACCGTGCAGCCATGCACGGAATAATCCTTAAAAGTTAGTAAATCAGCTTGTACACCAGAACCGCTGCTCGGATCTGACGCGCCAATTGTCCAAACGACAGGGACTTTAGTTGATTGATTTTCGAACACGCCATTCTCTCTTTTTAAAAATCATATTATTTACGCTTTATCATAAAACATTTTTCATGTTGAGAACACTCATCAAAGATAATCTTCAGCCCGCTGATACTGTTCTATCTTGAGCCCAAGATCGCAAATCATCGATCTTTTCGGACATGACAACCGATAGCGGATACGTCGCCTGTAGTTGCTGTTCAATATGTTCGGTTGTTAAAGGTTCTCGTTGAGCCGATGTAATATATAGAGCTGCGACGACTGCCTGCTCGATTTCAGCCCCTGAAAAGCCCTCTGAATTTTTGGCTAAAATAGGTAGATTAAAGTTCTCGGATTTAAAATTTCGCTTGGACAAATGAATTGAGAAAATCTCTTCACGCACAAACGGGTCGGGCAAATCGACAAAAAATATTTCATCCATCCTACCTTTTCTCAGTAGTTCGGGCGGCAGTTTCGATACATCATTTGAAGTTGCCACTATAAATACGTTAGATTTTCTCTCGGCCATCCAAGTGAGCAACGTTCCCAGCACTCTTCGCGAAGTACTATCGTCGTTATCACTGGTAGCGAGACCTTTTTCGATTTCATCTATCCACAAAACACAGGGAGACATCAACGAAGCCTGCGCCAGGGATTTACTTAAGTTCTTCTCAGTTTCACCAATAAATTTGTTGTATAAGGCCGCCATATCCAAACGCAGCAGAGGCACTCCCCACAAGCCGGCAATCGATTTTGCGGCGAGGCTTTTACCGCCGCCCTGAATGCCAAGCAACATAACGCCTTTCGGTTTGTCCGAGGTATTTTCTGAATTTAGGAATATGGCTTCACGCTGTTTAACCCACTCTTTGAGATTGAGCAGACCACCCACGGCGGAAAATTTTTCTGTGTCGTACTCAAAGCTCAAAACCCCATCCATATCAATAAGCTCAAACTTAGCCTTATTTATCTCGGGCAAATCGTCTTCGGTAATAGCGCCGCCATCTCGTATTGCACCTCGAACCAGCCTCCTGGCGTCGTGGCGGCTTAAACCCTGCAAGTTTTTTATCAACTTTTTCAGAGTCACGTGATCTGTTTTGATTCTTGCGTTTGCATTTTCTTTAGACCAGCTCGCCACCTCCTCACGAACAATGGCCATGAGTTGCGCGCCATTAGGTAAACTTAGGGAAAATTTTGCACAATAACTCTGCAACTCCGGTGGAATTTCCAGTTCATGACTGATTAAAACCAGCGTATGTTTTAAACGGGAATAACTCTGAGCAATATCTTTCAACAGGCGAACATGCTCAGGATTTCCTTTCAAAAACGGATGAAAGTCACACAAGGCGAACAAAGATGGTGTTCTATTTTGCTTAATTTGTTTTAGTGCGTCGGCGGGAGATTCGAGATCAGCCGGTAAATCCAGTCCATCACCAAAGCCCACTCTCTGTAAACCTTCGGTTATCGACCAACAACAAAAACCCAGCTGTTTTTTCATGGCGACCTGGGTTAATAATTCTAGCGCTCGTGGCTCATTATGTGTCTCCAACACCACGATAGGCACACTGGAATCAATGATGAGAACTAGATCCGTAATATCTTTCATCGAATTTTTCCTAGACCCTTTTTGTTCGCAAGTCTTTTTTACAAGCCATTTTTGGCTGCATCCATCAAATAGGCAAGCTAGCGATCAATTAAATGACCCGGGCAACAATTTGTAAAATCGCCAAGGCGTAAATACCTGCCAGTACATCATCAATCATAATACCGAACCCTGTTTCGATTTTGTTATCGAGTATTTTTATCGGCCAGGGCTTCCAAATGTCAAATAAACGAAACAGAGCAAAACCTGCCAGCAGCCACAAAAAGCCCGCCGGAGCAGCAAACATTGTAATCCAAAAACCGACAAACTCGTCCCACACTATACCCGGATGATCATGCACCCCCAGATCATCAGCGGTTTTTCCACATAAGAAAATACCAATGATAAACGCGGCGAATACGATAGCGGCGTAAACAAGCAAGGAAGATTGCGCTAGCAAAAGATAAAGAGGGATGGCCATTAAAGTCCCAAAAGTCCCAGGTGCTTTCGGAGCAAGGCCGCTACCAAAACCAAAGGCCAAACAATGGATCGGATTTTTGAGAATAGCTGTCGGGCTTACTGTCATAATGATCAAATTATAGCGTGGTTAAAATTTTTCATTCAGCCTCGAAAAGGAGGCCACTTGCGATACTATCAAACTTTAAAACCATTCAAAGACTACTACCTTAAAAAGGTCGCTGCCTGCTTGAGATAACTAAAAATGCTGGTATCCCTTCACCTTATAATCAAGCTGTTCGCCAGCACTATTTAGACATTCAACGCCGCGGCCTGCAACTATTTCTCCAATCTCGGTAATATTCACCTCCATTGATGCCGCATATGTTAATAATTCCGATTGAAACTCAGCCGCGACGGTAAAACACAATTCATAATCATCGCCACCGGTTAAAGCATAATACTCGACCGCATTTTTATCGATTGTTTGATTTTGTACCAGCTCATTCAATTCTTTTGACAGCGGTATCTTCTGGGGATAGATCTTCGCTAACACTTCACTGCTCTCGGCAATATGACCGACGTCGGCCAGCAAACCATCCGATATATCAATCGCTGAACTAGCCAAAGGCAATAATGCCTGGCCTAATTCCACTCTTGCCGTCGGACGATAAAACCGATTATAAAAGTAATGACGAGGACTGTCTGCAACGATCAGGCGTTGTTGGATAATGTCCAGAGCCACTGCGGCGTCACCCAAATAGCCAGAAACATAAATTTTGTCTCCCGGACTTGCGCCACTTCGACGCAGCTCTGTATTTTCGGCAACAATACCGTGGACTTGTATCGTAATAGTCAGCGGCCCCTTAGTCGTGTCGCCGCCTATCAGCGGAACCCCATAAAAGCAGGCACTCTCGTGCAAACCCTCGCTAAACCGCTGAAGCCATTGAGTATTTAGGTCGGGCAGAGTCAACGCCAAGGTAAAAGCGACAGGTCGAGCACCCATGGCAGCAAGATCACTCACGGCGACCGCTAAAGATCTGCGTGCAATATCGTCCGCTAACGCGTTTTTAGGAAAGTGGGTATCTACGACCAGTGTATCGATGGAGATAGCCAGGCGGTTATTTTCGGGTAATGACAGCAGTGCACAATCATCGCCGCCGCTTAGCACAATCGCCGACTTGGCCTCGCTGGTGGCATTTCTTGGGTTTGAATCGCCGATATTGGAAAAGTACCGTCGAATGACTTCAAATTCAGACAAAACACGCTGTTCAGAATCGAATTTATTGCCGGTTATCATAAAGGTGATTGGCCTGCTCTCGTCGTACCAATTACGGGGAAGCCGCAATTGATGAGATAAATCGTCAGCGATATGGGTGGTTTTAATTACGGCTTTTATCAGCGTCAATTTCTATAACGCGCACTTCTCGAGCCAATTTGTCTAAAACCCCATTAATATATTTATGGCCATCGGTTGCACCGAACTTTTTCGCCAATGCCACCGCTTCATTAATTGAAACCTTGTAGGGAATATCGATGCGCTTTACCAGCTCATAAGAACCCAAACGCAGCAATGCTAACTCAATAGGATCGAGATCATCAATAGAGCGATCCAAAAACGGCACAAATGCACTTTCTAATTCGGCTAGGTTAGCCGGTATAGTGTGAATGATATCGTGAAAATATTCGACGTCTGTTTTTGTGAAGTCATAATCAGCCAAGAACTGTAACTCGATTTCACCGAGTGCAGTCTTGGTCATCTGCCACTGGTACAACGCCTGCATGCCATAATGGCGAGCTCTGCGCCGAGCTGCAGGATTGATACCCGATTTCTCCGATACTTTGTTTGTCACTATTTTCTCACTTTAAATCGATAAGAATTGGCAGTCGCATTACCGAACGGCGACTATTCTTTACTGATAGAAATACAATTACAAACTCGCAATAACACTGAGCATTTCCAGAACGCAGGCAGCCGACTCGATCCCTTTGTTTTCAGAATTTTCACCGTGGCCGGACCGATCGAACGCTTGTTGATCGTCATTGACTGTCAACACACCAAAAGCAATGGGCAAGCCCTCGTCAAGACTAACACGCATAACCCCGTTGGAACATTCGCCAGCAACAAATTCAAAGTGCGGGGTTCCTCCACGAATAACCGCGCCTAAGGTGATTATGGCGTCAAACTTTTTTGTCTGCGCAATTTTTTGGCATGTCAGCGGTATTTCATAGGCACCGGGACATTCGACGATCGATATATGTTCCTCAAGGATGCCATTACTCTTTAAATGTTCAACAGCTCCGGCCTGCAGGTTATCGACAATAAACTTGTTCCAGCCAGTAACCACTATAGCAATTTTGGTATCGCTAAATGTCACAGCATCAAACTTAACTGTTTCTACACCTTTCATATAAATCCTATATTTCTCGAAATAACTAAAAATAAATTCTTGGATGAATTAAAATATCTGAATTTCAAAATTCACCGGCGAGCCCGCTAAAACCTTAGGAGGGACAAGCCTCAAACCCGACAACTTCAAGATCAAACCCGGACAAAGCATTGTATTTGATCGGTGCGCTCATCAATCGAATTTTACTAACGCCAACATCTCGCAATATTTGAGACCCCAGACCAACATTGAGCTGCGCATTGTGACTGCCTGCTGCAGCGGGCAAATGGGTCGATGTCTTACCCATGGCAATGTCAACGCTGGCTAATACGTCGGCGGGCGTTTCATGAGTGGCCAATAACACGACAACACCACTACCTTCCTTCGCTATTTTTTCTAAACAGCGCTGAATATTCCAGCCCGGCTCGTCACCCGGTTGAGTATTTAACAGGTCTCTGACAGAAGAAGTTATATTGACCCGAACCAAAGTCGATTCGTTCTCAGTAATATCACCTTTTACCATCGCCAGATGAATATTGCCGTTCAACAAATCCCGATAAGTATGCAGAGTAAACTCACCGTGATCGGTGTTCACGGTTCCTTCGCTCGTTTTTTCGATAGTGCGCTCATTAATCACGCGGTAATGAATCAAATCGGCTATGGTGCCTATCTTTAAACCATGCTCTTCGGCAAATACTTCCAGCTCTGGGCGACGTGCCATGGAACCGTCCGGATTCATAATCTCGACGATCGTAGACGACCCTTCAAAACCCGCCATTCTCGCCATGTCGCAACCAGCTTCTGTGTGTCCGGCACGCGTCAGTACGCCACCCGGTTGAGCCATAATTGGAAATATGTGTCCGGGCTGAACGATGTCAGTTCCCTTTGCCCCACGCGCTACGGCCGTACGAACCGTGTGCGCTCGATCCGCGGCAGAAATACCGGTTGTGACACCTTCCGCCGCCTCGATAGACAGAGTGAAATTCGTACCAAACTGAGCACCATTGTCACCGTCAACCATTAATGGCAAATCCAATTGGCGACAACGATCCACCGTCAAAGTCAAACAAACCAAACCTCGCGCGTGAGTTGCCATAAAATTAATATCTTGTGGCTTCACACATTCCGATGCCATAACGAGATCGCCTTCATTTTCTCGATCCTCGTCATCCATTAAAATCACCATCTTGCCGAGGCGCATATCTTGTATTAATTCTTCAATAGTATTTAGTGCCATTGTCATCATTCCTTCAGTTAAATCTTGCTTTGAAGCCCAGCCAGCAAAACCAGCCTTGTCGACGTATTGTTAAAGCTTTTAAGTCGACGTATTGTTAAAGCTTTTAAGTCGACGTATTGTTAAAGCCTTTAAGTCGACGTATTGTTAAAGCTACTAATTAGACGAGCAATCAAGCGATAAGTGTCACTTACAAATCACCTGCTACAATTTGAGGGCTGGCATCAATACGCCAGTCGTCACCCACCTGCGATATACTTTCTATGTGTAATTGCCTTTGTTGAGCCATCTTATCCAGCGGTAGTGTCAGCAGCGGTCTTGCCAGACTTCCTAAAAAGGTGGGCGCCATGTAAATCACGAAACGATCGATCAAATTCGCCTGCGTCATTGCACCAGCTAAAGTCGCACCTGCCTCCAGTAATACTTCATTGCATTGACGTTTTCCCAATAATTCTAAAACCCGGTGCAAGTCAATTCGACCACTGTCATTGGGCAGATATACCACCTCGGCGCCGGCATCGTTTAATCGCTGCTGCGCTTCGGCATTTTCCTGTGCTGCAATAACAACCGTTTGCCCAGCTTGCGATAATATCTTAGCCGTTGGTGCCAAACGCAAGTTCGAATCTAAAATCACTCTTAACGGTTGCTGCTCCACAGCCAGGGCAGAGAGTTCCTCGTCTAATCCCAGCTGGTCTTTACGCACGGTGAGCGACGCGTTATCGGTAATCACGGTATCGACTCCCGAAATTATTGCACAACTTTGAGCCCGAAGCCGCTGAACGTCACTGCGTGCATGACTTCCCGTAATCCACTGGCTTTCACCGGAAGCCATTGCCGTACGACCATCGAGACTCATCGCGAGTTTTGCGCACACCGATGGCAGACCGGTGGTCATCCGCTTTATGAAGCCGGGATTTAAGGACAAAGCCTCCTCCTCAAGAACACCAACCTCGACGCTAATACCGGCTTCGCGTAACTTCCGGATGCCGTTTCCAGCGACTAGCGGGTTAGGATCAACCATCGCCACCACCACTCGACTGACACCCGCCGCAACCAACGCTTCACAGCATGGCGGCGTTTTACCCGTATGACTGCATGGCTCCAGTGTCACATAGGCGGTCGCTCCCGCTGTCTGCCTAGAATTACGTCGAGAATCCTGAATCGCATTAACTTCTGCGTGCCCGTCTCCGGCCCGAACATGAAAACCGGTGCCTATTATCTCTGTGTCGCCCACCAATATACAGCCCACCCGTGGATTGGGCGACGTGCTATAAAGACCTCGTCTCGCTACCTCAATAGCAAGACTCATATATTTTTGATCCAACGAGCTACTACCGTTCAATATAAAGTCCCTAACTGGCTGCGAGTAACAACTTCCGGCGTGATGTCTTGCAAATCCTGGATGAACTCAGGACACGCTATCGGTAGAACGCTCGTCGTCTGCTGTAGACTCGCCATCTTCAGCCGGCTCTTTGGCCAATCGATCGATTTCATCTCTGAACTCATTCAAGTCCTTAAAATCACGATAGACCGACGCAAAACGCACGTAGGCCACCTGATCCAGTAATTTGAGCTGATTCATGACTAACTCACCGATAACCAGGGACGATATTTCTCGCTCGCCAGTGGCTTGTAGCTCGTGTTCGATTTGACTGGCAACGGCATCTATTTTTTCTAAGCTGACCGGACGTTTCTCGAGCGCACGCATTAAACCCGAGCGCATTTTCGCTTCGTTAAAAGGTTCGTGGCTACCATTTTGTTTAATAATTCGCGGCATTAGCAATTCAGCCGCCTCATAGGTAGTAAAACGCTCGGAACATGATAAGCACTCGCGCCTGCGGCGAACCTGACCGCCCTCGGCAACCAAGCGGGAATCGATAACTTTGGTGTCTTCAAAGGAACAAAATGGACAACGCATGGATGTTGCCTTATAAAAAAGTGAATGTAATACGGGATTTTAACACAAACAAACCCAGACTCCCGATATTAGGAGTCTGGGCATTGGGTTTATTTATAGACGGGGAAACGACTGCATACGTCTAATACTTTTGTCTTCACCGCTGGAATTACCTGTTCACTAGTTCCATTTTCCAATGAATCGAGCACATCACACATCCAGTTTGTCAGATTGACAATTTCTTCTTCCTTAAAACCTCGGGTCGTTACCGCTGGGGTGCCCACTCGCAAGCCAGAGGTGACGAACGGCGATCGCGGATCATTGGGTACCGCATTTTTGTTAACGGTAATAAAGGCTTGTCCCAAGGCGGCATCTGCATCTTTACCGGTATATTCTTTACCAATTAAGTCGACGAGCATCAGGTGGTTTTCAGTACCACCGGAAACGATTTTGATGCCTCGTGAAATAAAGGTCTCTGCCATAACCTTGGCGTTATCGATAACTTGCTGCTGATAAACTTTGAATTCTTCGCTGGCCGCCTCTTTAAAACTCACCGCTTTCGCGGCGATGACATGCATCAAAGGCCCACCTTGGCCACCGGGAAAAACGGCAGAATTGAATTTCTTTTCCAGCGCTTCGTTGGCTTTGGCCAGAATAACTCCGCCGCGAGGGCCACGCAGTGTTTTATGGGTCGTAGACGTTACCACATCGGCATAAGGGACAGGATTAGGATAAAGCCCTGCAGCGACTAGACCCGCCACATGTGCCATATCAACCATAAAGTAGGCATCAACTTTATCGGCAATTTCACGGAATTTAGCCCAATCAACAATACCAGAGTAGGCAGAAAAACCGGCGACGATCATTTTAGGTTTGTGCTCCAGGGCTAATGCTTCAACCTGGTCATAATCGATTAAGCCAGTCTCGGTATTTAATCCGTACTGCACTGAGTTGTACAACTTACCGGAGAAGTTAGGTTTCGCACCGTGAGTAAGGTGTCCTCCCGCATCGAGACTCATACCCAACACGGTATCGCCAGCTTGCAGCAAGGCCAGATAAACCGCCGAATTCGCCTGCGATCCGGAATGCGGCTGAACATTAGCATAATCGGCGCCAAACAAGGCCTTAACACGCTCGATGGCTAACTCCTCTGCCTGGTCAACATATTCGCATCCACCGTAATATCGCTTACCGGGATAACCCTCCGCATATTTATTGGTCATCGATGTGCCCTGAGCTTCCATCACCCGTGGACTGGTGTAATTCTCTGAAGCAATGAGTTCAATATGCTCTTCTTGACGGCGATTTTCGGCCTGAATGGAAGAAAAAATTTCGTCGTCAAAACCTTCAATTTGCATATCATTGGTAAACATCGGCAACCCCTATAAAATAATAACTGGAAGCCGCAAAACAAAATCACTTTCTACAGGAACAAAAAGAATAAGCGATAAATTCTGCGGCCATCGATACATGGCTATTAAGAAAGGCGCGCATTGTACATTATTGGTCCAATTTAGGCAGCTGATTTTCTCGCTTTTTCATCGATAATAACTGTCGATCTCGATTTCCAATGTTAAGCAGTGAGCCTTTAACACCCGCCTCCTAAAGCATTGTTTTATTTATATTTATCAGAGCATCAGAGCTCAAAGACAGGATTCACGGCCACTGGAAACACCGCACCCCTTGAAGCCACCATCAAAGAAGGCGCGCAGAGGAACTTCAAAAAAAAACAATTCTTTGATTGCTGGCGCAAAGTGAGACACTTGATATGACGAGCTAGATTGAGTACCTTGCCTCCATTATTCGTATTTAAAGCAGGATCCAACCGCTATGGCACAATATGTGTACACAATGAACCGCGTCGGCAAAATCGTCCCGCCAAAACGCCAAATATTAAAAGACATCTCGCTTTCTTTTTTCCCGGGAGCAAAGATTGGCGTCTTAGGTTTGAACGGCTCCGGTAAATCTACACTACTAAGAATTATGGCTGGCCTGGACACAGAATTTGAAGGCGAAGCTAGACCTCAGGCAAACATTAACGTCGGCTACTTATCTCAAGAACCAGAATTAGACCCCAACAAAGATGTGCGCGGCAATGTTGAAGATGGATTGGGCGAGGTCGTTGATGCCCAGACAGAATTGGACCAGATCTATGCTGCCTACGCAGAGCCCGACGCCGATTTTGATGCCCTTGCAAAACGCCAGCAGGAACTTGAAAACATTCTGCAGACGGCCGACTCACAAAATCTCGAACACAAACTAGAAGTCGCAGCAGACGCCTTGCGGTTGCCACCCTGGGATGCAGATGTCTCTAAGTTGTCCGGCGGAGAGCGGCGCAGAGTGGCCCTTTGTCGTCTATTACTATCCAACCCGGACATGTTATTACTCGATGAGCCGACCAACCACCTGGACGCGGAATCCGTACACTGGCTAGAGCAATTTCTCTGTGAATATCCGGGCACCGTGGTTGCCATTACCCACGATCGCTATTTTCTCGACAACGCCGCGGGCTGGATTTTGGAACTGGACCGTGGCCGCGGCATCCCTTATGAGGGGAATTATTCCGACTGGCTCCAACAAAAGGAAGAGCGGCTTGAACGAGAATCCAAGCAGGAAGCCTCTCATCAAAAATCGGTGAAATCGGAGTTGGAATGGGTACGCCAAAATCCCAAAGGACGCCAGGCAAAAAGCAAAGCCCGTTTAACACGGTTTGAAGAATTACAATCCCAGGAATTTCAATCGCGCTCGGAAACCAACGAAATCTACATCCCGCCAGGCGTTCGTCTGGGTGACAAAGTCATCGAAATCGATAACGTCAGCAAGGCCTATGGCGAAGAAGTCTTACTCGACGGCTTAAGTTTTAACGTACCCAAAGGCGCGATCGTCGGAATTATTGGTGGCAATGGCGCCGGTAAATCGACCCTGTTAAAAATGATTGCCGGTATTGAATCTCCAGACAGCGGATCGGTTAACCTGGGGGAGACAGTTAAAATCGCCTACGTAGAACAGCTTCGAGATCAGATGGACGATAACAAGACCGTATGGGAAGCCGTATCGGAGGGACAAGAGTTATTAAACATCAACGGTTATGAGGTAGGATCTCGCGCCTACATCGGTCGCTTTAATTTTAAAGGGTCAGACCAACAAAAACGAGTCGGAGATCTGTCTGGCGGAGAACGTGGACGCCTGCAGCTTGCCTGCACACTAAAAGCGGGGGCCAATGTATTGCTGTTGGATGAACCTTCCAATGACCTGGATGTAGAAACATTGCGAGCACTCGAAGAAGCGTTGCTAACATTCCCCGGCGCAGCTATGATTATTTCTCATGACCGCTGGTTTTTGGATCGTATTTGTACCCATATCCTCGCTTATGAAAGTGACAGCGACATTGTCTTTTTTGAGGGTAACTATACCGAATACCACGAGGATTTAATCAAACGCAAAGGTGCAAACGCGCTGCCCCAGCGAGTTCGGTACAAAAAACTAAAATGAGCTGATTGCCCTGCGCTGAATCAAGAGCATAGAAACTTTTTCAATCGAACGCTATATTTCAGCGCTTAAAATCTAGCAGTATAATGAGCCGCCAAAGTTCGCGGCCTGAAAACTGCTTTAGTCAGTGAAAGCGACTATAGTAAATGAAAGCGACAACTATAAAAGAGTCCCTAACTATAAAAGAGCCCCTATGAGCAGCCCAATAGCACAAAACCGACGCAACTTTACCCGCGTGACTTTTGACGGCGCCACTATCATCCGGCAAGGGCAAGAACAATGGCCAGTCACGCTCGTCGATCTCTCATTGAGAGGCCTGTTAGTTGAAAAACCCTCACATTGGGACGCCAGTACTAGCGAAACGATGGAGGCGGATATTCAGATTGGCGAGGACATTACGATTACCATGCAGGTTTTGTGGCGGCACACGGAAAATAATCAAATGGGGTTTGAATGCAATCTCATCGATTTAGACAGCATTATCCATTTGCGCAGATTAGTAGAGCTAAACTTGGGTGACGCCACTCTGCTCGAAAGAGAGCTATCGGCACTCGGTAACTAACAGTCCAGCTTTCAAATTCAGCTTTCGAAACATCGTTCTATCACGGGCTTCTATCAAAGGCCTCTATGACAGCTCTCTATCACAGGATAGTCACTTTAAATAAGTCACCGACACCCGCTGCGAATAATAGGGACTCTCAAAAGGAACATTTTCCTGCTCAGAACACTTTCTACAACAGCCCTTAAAACATTTTTTATAACACCCTAAAACAAGACCGACATAACGGCCTGTAAGCGGGAAATAAAAAAGGCCACCATAAAAGTGACCTTTGTCTGCCCTGTTGAAATCGGCGTTTTTGACCGAAAGCGATTAGCTCTATATGTCGCTAATGCTCTTTATCGGATAATGTGCCGGATACGGTTTTTGAGCAACACCGGTATCAACGGCGGCCTGAGCAACGGCAGCGGGAACGGCTGTTAACAAACGACCGTCCATCGGCTTGGGAATAATGTATTCCGGACCAAATTCAAGACTATCCAGCTCGCATGCGATCAACACTTCTTGAGTCACAGGCTCTTTTGCAATGGCTCGAATCGCATTAACAGCAGCAATTTTCATCTCTTCGTTTATAGACTTGGCACGAACATCCAAAGCACCACGAAATATAAACGGAAACCCCAGTACATTATTAACTTGATTGGGGAAATCGGAACGTCCGGTAGCCATAATTAAATCACTGCGGGTCGCGTGCGCCAGAGCGGGAGCAATTTCCGGATCGGGATTCGAACAAGCAAAAACGATTGGGTTATCGGCCATTAGCTTCAGCGTTTCAGCATCTAATAAATTCGCGCCCGATAGACCGACAAAAACATCGGCACCTTTCATTGCGTCTGCCAATGTACGATCGTTGGTCTCATGCGCAAACTGGCTCTTTATTTCTGTCACGCCCTCTCGCCCTTTAAAAATAACACCGAGTCGGTCGATCATTATTACGTTTTGGTTTTTTGCACCTAACCTCATCAATAAACGCATACAGGCAATTGCGGCTGAACCCGCGCCCAAACAAACAATTTTAGCCGTTTCCAGATTTTTCCCTGCGATTTCAAGCGCATTTAATAGTCCGGCAGCGGTAACGATTGCGGTGCCATGCTGATCATCATGAAAAACGGGTACGTTACAGCGATCAATTAGCTCATTTTCAATTTCAAAACATTCTGGCGCTTTGATATCTTCAAGATTAATACCGCCAAAGGTATCGGCGATGCGCACCACAGTATCAATAAATTCTTTCGGCTCTTCAGTGTCGACCTCAATATCAATAGCGTCTACACCCGCAAAACGCTTAAACAATAAGGCTTTGCCTTCCATAACAGGCTTACTGGCTAGCGGGCCGAGATTCCCCAAGCCCAAAATTGCAGTTCCGTTAGAAATAACAGCGACAAGGTTTCCCTTTATTGTGTAGTCATAAGCAGCTTCGGGATTCTCTGAAATGGCGAGGACCGGCTCAGCCACGCCAGGACTATAAGCCAAAGCCAGATCATTTTGACTCTCGGCACTGGTGGTCAATTCTACCGAAATTTTTCCCGGCTTAGGCTGGGAATGGTAGTCCAAAGCTTGTTGTTTGAAATCTGTAGACATCGATTCTGTCCCGATTTATATCATTAAAAAGGTAACGAAAGCCAAAAGGTAGGCTCTCCGGTTCGGTGTATCTCGACAACCCCGTTAGAAACGGGTGAGCAAGAATATAGAAAAACGAGCGCAGCCACAAGACCGATTTGCCGCGGAGCACTCGCAACAGATTTACATACCAAGGATTAAAAATCACTGTATTGATTTAATTCATCATAGCGGGATGACGCAGATTCATCATCAGAGCAGGGTATCCTTTCTTTTTAACCGACGTTGAATCACTGCGATTGATCACCCAGCCACGAAGCTGTATTTTTTGGCCACGCCAGTCAACCGGTTTCACCCCCGGCATTGCAGCGGAGAAAAAACGCATATCCTTATCGCGCAAGCGCACAGCCAACTTACCGACTTGCAACCACCAACCATCACCACTGCGAGTGACCGATTTTACCACTCCCTGAATGAGTTGAAAGCCACTATCCTTCAAGGCCAGGTCGGCTGCAATCTTACGCCGGTAAAGTGGGTGCCCCCATATCCCCACACCCTTCTGTCGAGCGAGAACCTCGGCACGTGCCAAACAGTGCCAGCGGGAATTATTGGGCGGAACTACTATCTGGACTGCCAAGCCCTCGGTCAATAGATATTCCGCTAAGCTTGCGCCGTCGTATCGGAATACGTGCGCCAGCAGGCGACCGTATCGATCTCGTGGATCGACACCCGCCTGAATCCCAACTTTTTTGGAAGGCCCGAAAAACTTGATTGCTGCGGCTTTCGCCTGCCGTGAAAGAGCCTGAGCAGGTTGATTTTTATCGCCAAGCTCCGGTGTGTTAATAGCGATAATCCTGAGCTTTTCTCCATTGGCGAGACGAATCGTATCGCCGTCAATGACATGCCCCAAGGTTTCCCAGCGCAACTCACTTTTCGCACTACAGGCGTACTCAACCCCGAAAGTGGATTGAGACGAAACTATCACGAACAAAAATAGACAGAGACGCACATTTTTTAACAAAAAAAAACGCCCGATCATTTCTGAACGAGCGTTTTTCGAAAGCTTAATCAACAAATGACCAAGCTTAAAAAGCCTCATGGCTACGTATTACATTAAGCCTTAGTGCTGCGATTACCGAAACGCTTATTAAAGCGATCTACACGGCCACCAGAGTCCAGCATTTTCTGCTTGCCAGTATAAAACGGGTGACAAGCTGAACAAACATCAAGGTGGATGTCAGAACACAGAGTTGAACCTGTTTTAATGGTATTACCACAACTACACGTTGCTGTAATCTCTTCGTATTTGGGATGAGTATCAACTTTCATTGCATTAATTCCTAATAATAGATCTTGGTAAATTATGTGCCGCCACTTGCGTCAATCTTCACGACTCCTCCCTGGAGACAATTGCCAAGCACCGCACTTTACGCCCAAAAATATCGCAGCATGAGCACAGCTAAAAATTCGGCGATGCATCATACCAAAAATGACTAGTTTAGCAAGCAGTATCATTCCACGGGAGATAAACAGGGAAAACGAACAGTCGCCTACAACTTAACTTCGATCACAACAAACTACTTTTTCTATCATCGCAAGTCGCTTTACTGCGCGAACTCTTTACCGCTGGCAGCATAGATATATATCCATTCTTGCGTTTACCCATACACAATTGCATCAGTTTGTTACACTAGCCTGCGATCTTTTAAACCGGGTACTCATAACTTAATGCCAATACTTTCTCTCGCTATGCCGACACCTCTCAAGCGTAGCTTTGACTACCTGCTGCCTTTAGACATCACGGATTTGGCAATAAATGATCTGAAGCCAGGCTTAAGAGTTCTCGCCCCGTTTGGCCATCGACAACTAACGGGCATATTGCTGGAAGTTAAAAATAGCAGCGACGTACCCGCAGCAAAACTCAAACCCGCCATTCAGATTCTCGACTCCGATCCTGTTTTTTCTCCTCAGATGCTGGAGCTTTGTCGATGGGCGGCAAATTACTATCAACACGCGCTCGGTGACGTTTTGAGCAATGCGATACCGGCGCTTTTGCGAAAAGGACACGAGTTAATCGACCAGAAAGAAACTCGCTGGCGCCTGAGCACAGAGGGAAAGGGACTACCCGAAGGAGCGCTAAAAAGGGCCGCCAAACAGGCGCAATTGCTGACATTATTGCAACAACGAACGAGCATCAATACGACCGATTTATCAACATCAGGTGTATCGCGGACCATACTTAACGCATTAATAAAGAAAGATTTAGTCGAAAAGTTCGCCAGCGAAGCAGCTGCACCCACTTCGCCCAACAATGAATCGGACGGCACCGAAGAGCCTCTGGTGCTAAACGAAGAACAACGCATAGCCTTAAATAGCGTTAACATCCAAAAACGTTATCAGTGTTACTTGCTGGACGGAGTGACGGGTAGCGGCAAGACAGAGGTTTATCTTCAGCTTATTGCTAAATGCTTGGAAAAAGACCGACAGACGCTGGTATTAATTCCTGAAATTGGCCTAACACCACAGACGGTAAGTCGCTTTCGTCGGCGATTCAACTGCCATATTGCCTTGTTACACTCAGGCCTTACTGATAGGGAGCGCTTACTATCATGGCAGTCAGCCAAAAGCGGACAAGCTAAAATCATTATCGGCACTCGCTCGGCGGTGTTCACTCAGATGGGAAATATTGGACTCATTATTATCGATGAAGAGCACGACAGCTCTTTCAAGCAACAGGACGGTTTTCGGTACTCAGCGAGAGATATCGCGATAAAACGTGCCCACCAGCTAAGATGCCCAATAATATTAGGGTCGGCAACACCCAGCCTTGAGACACTCCATAACGCCCAGCAGAGCCGCTACCAACACTTGCATCTTACGCAACGTGCAGCGAATGCAAAACCACCGCTCTATGAATTATTGGACATTCGAAATGCACCGATGGATGAGGGCTTCAGTTCAGCGCTGCTCGCTGCTATAAAAAAAGAAATTACAGCTGGCAATCAAGTTTTAGTGTTTATCAACCGCCGCGGCTTTTCTCCGATGCTAATGTGCCACGACTGCGGTTACGTCGCGCAATGTCACCATTGCGACGCCAGAATGACCGTACATTTCCAACAGGGCATGCTGCGCTGCCATCACTGTGAAGGGCAAGAGAAATTACTGGGATTCTGCCCGGACTGTAATAGTCGTCAATTGGACTTCAGAGGATCTGGAACAGAACGCTCCGAGCAGGCCTTAAACCGCCTGTTTCCAAATACTCAGGTCATTCGCATCGATAGAGACACAACGTCGCGAAAACTGGCCATGCAGGAATTATTAGAAAATGTTCACGAGGGAACGCCCTGCATTTTGGTGGGAACCCAGATGCTAGCAAAGGGACATCATTTCCCCGACGTCACTTTGGTTGCAGTCATCGACGCCGACGGCGGGCTATTTAGCACCGATTTTCGCGGCCCGGAAAAAATGGGGCAATTATTGATTCAGGTTGCCGGTCGCGCCGGTCGCGCCAGCAAACCGGGCAAGGTTATGATTCAAACACACCATCCGGAACACCCCCTTATAAACAGTCTTGTCAACAACCACTACCACAGCTACGCCAATCAATTATTAGAAGAGCGCAAAGTTAGCGGCCTACCACCGTTTGGTCATCTGGCATTAATTAGAGCCGAATCGAGCAATCCGCAACAACCAGAAGAATTTTTACGCGCGCTACGCTCCGGGATCGAAACAAACGGTCAAACAGTAGATTCTGGGAGCCGCCTGTTTGGACCACTCCCGGCTCCTATGGCACGCCGCGCAGGCTTTTTTCGCGCGCAGCTATTATTGCAAGCCGATCGGCGAAAAAATCTTCATCAGTGCCTTAAAGCGCTATGTAACATTGGCGAACAACATACCCTGGCAAACAAAATACGCTGGTCAGTCGATGTTGATCCAATTGATATGCATTAATCGATAAGAAAACGCGATGTCAATAATGCCCGCGGCCCGCTCTCGCTAAAAGGCGAAACTGATAGATATACCACACCATTACTGACGATTTATGCACGATCCGTCGTCGAAAAACAACTTATGATTCACACACGCCTAGCCTAGTCCCCGAAAAAACGGGATAATACGCTGTTTTATCATTACTCCACCGGCAACATTCCTGCCAACGGCTCAAGGCGGCCTCTTATTCATGAAAGACCATATTGCTGAACTGATTGCTACGTCTCTTAAAACCCTGACAGACCAACAAATTCTCCCTGCCGACTTTGAACCTCGCATAGCGATCGATCGCACGAAAGATAAAAACCATGGCGACCTTGCCAGCAATATCGCCCTGACATTGGCTAAGGCCGCGAAAAAACCACCTCGTGAAATTGCGCAGCTGATTATTGATCACCTACCTGTATCGGAAAATCTTGCAAAAACCGAAATTGCGGGCCCGGGGTTTATTAACTTCTTCCTTAACGAAGCAGCAGCTTCCGCAGTCATCACAGAAATCCTGACCTTAAAAGATGCATTCGGCAGGAACAGCAGCGGCACAAATAGTGACGGCAGCAAGAAAAAGGTACAGGTGGAATTTGTATCGGCGAACCCAACCGGCCCGCTACATGTCGGCCATGGTCGCGGAGCGGCGGTGGGAGACACCTTATGCCGCTTGTTAAAAGCCTCCGGCTGGGATGTTAGCGCCGAGTTTTATTATAACGATGCCGGACAACAAATAAACAACCTTGCCAGCTCTGTACAAGCCCGCTGCAAGGGGCTCGGACCAGAAGACGCGTCGTGGCCCAAGGACGGATATCGAGGCAGCTATATCAGTGATGTGGCGGAATCTTACATGGCGGGCAATACCATAGACGCGGAAGACAAACACGTCACCGGCGCCGCCGATGCCGACAACTTACACGCTATAGAAGATTTTGCGGTCGCCTATTTACGACGCGAGCAAGATCTCGATTTAAAAGCCTTCGGTGTTGATTTCGACGTGTTTTTTCTTGAGTCCTCACTTTACAACGACGGTAAGGTTGAAGAAGCTGTCCAGCACCTCGTTGCCAGTGGCAATACCTACGAAAAAGATAAAGCGCTGTGGCTAAAAACAACCGATTATGGTGACGATAAAGATCGCGTAATGCGTAAATCTGAGGGCGGATATACTTATTTTGTACCCGACGTTGCCTACCATATCAGCAAGTGGCAAAGAGGATTTGAGCGCGTCATCAACGAACAGGGAGCCGACCACCACAGCACAGTGACCCGAGTGCGCGCGGGGGTTCAGGCCATCAGTCAGAACCAGTCGATGGGCATTCCGCAGGGATGGCCCGAGTATGTCTTACACCAAATGGTGATGGTAATGCGCGCCGGAGAAGAAGTGAAAATCTCAAAACGCGCCGGTAGTTACGTCACGATTCGCGATTTGATCGACGAAGTTGGCAGAGACGCAACTCGATATTTTCTAGTAGCCCGCAGCACGACATCTCAATTAACCTTCGACATCGATTTAGCAGTATCGCAAACCAATGACAACCCGGTCTTCTATATTCAATATGCCCATGCCCGCGTCTGCAGCATGATGCGTAAGCTTTCTGAAAAAAGCTGGCGCTGGTCGGCAGCCCAGGCCGGCAATCTGGAGCTCTTGACCGAAGACGCAGAAAAGAAATTATTAAACAAGCTGACCGCCTACCCTGAGTTAATCAAAAACGCTGCGACAAACTGTGAACCCCATACTGTCGCCAATTATCTACGCGATCTTGCTGGAGATTTTCATAGTTATTACAACGCCCACAAAATGCTGATTGACGACGAAGAGCTGCGTAATGCCAGACTCAGCCTCAGTGAAGCCGTGCGCCAAGTTATCGCCAACGGCTTATACCTGCTGGGCGTATCAGCACCCGAAGAGATGTAATAACAAACAAACACACAACCAACAAAAAACACTCTTCGCCGCATTAAATTTTTAAAATCGAGACACTATTCAATGACCCATGACTTCGCAAAAAAAACAAAGGAGAAACCCAAAAAATCAAAAAAGAAAGAAAAGCATGTGCCTGGGTGGATATGGTTATTGACAGGTATCGTCGCTGGCGTATTTATTAGCTTCCTGGCGTTTCTCGCTGACATAACCCCGGAACCCGCACCGAAGGTGGCCAAAGAAAAGGCGGTACCCGCGAAGACCAAAAACACAAAATCAACCGCAACGAAATTCGATTTTTATACCTTGCTACCGGAACGCGAAATCATCGTTCCGGTCGAAAAAGATAACGATGAATCCGAACCAGAACAAACCATGGTTTACGTTCTGCAAGCTGGCTCCTTCCGAAACCTAAAGGATGCAGACCGTCTGCGAGCACAGTTAATACTGATGGGTTATGAAACCAATGTCGAAGAAATTGCCGCACAAAACGGAGATCTCTGGCATCGAGTCCAAATAGGACCGTTTCGCTCTCGCTCCGTCGTAGCCAGCGCCAGAAGCAAGTTAATTAGCAATGGCATCGAAGCGTTGCTACTAAAGAGAAAATCCGAAAACTAATCGCTTTCAATACCTGCAATAGCAACCTTGAATTTACAATTATTGCCCCCATAAAGTGCCTACGCGCCACAGATGTTATGGCAACAAAACAACCCCTATTTAAAACATTGACTATTTAGAAGATATCTAGCAGAGGAAATTATTTTGGAGCAATATCGAGGCACAACTATTCTCTCGGTTCGCCGAAACGGCAAAGTTGTCATCGGCGGCGACGGTCAGGTATCAATGGGTAATACAGTAATGAAGGGCAATGCCCGTAAAGTTCGCCGACTCTACAACGATCAAGTCATCGCAGGGTTCGCAGGCGGTACAGCGGATGCGTTCACACTGTTCGAATTATTTGAAGCACAGCTTGAAAAATATCAAGGCCACCTTACCCGTGCCGCAGTCGAGCTGGCCAAAGCCTGGCGCACAGAGAGATCTCTGCGTCGCCTGGAAGCCTTACTGGCTGTTGCCGACAGCACCACATCCCTTATCATTACCGGAAATGGTGATGTTATAGAGCCTGAAGATAATCTTATTGCCATAGGTTCCGGCGGTCCATATGCTCAATCTGCATCAAAAGCACTGCTGGACAATACTGATATGGACGCACGCCAGATTGTTGAAAAAGGTTTAGCAATTGCGGCTGATATTTGCGTCTATACCAATCACAACCGCACCATCGAGGAACTCGATTGCGAGTAGACGCCAATCCATTCTCGAGCTAATGTTGTTGAACAACATGTCAGTAAATCAACTAAGAGCTCGCGAATTAAACGTCAGACGCATGCACGTATAACATAAGCAATTCAAAGTTATCGTACAGCCCTCATCCGCTGAGGCCTACATCTAATACGGAAAAAGAAAGGTTTTTATGTCACACATGACCCCGAGAGAAATAGTCCACGAACTCAATCTTCACATTGTCGGACAGGACAAAGCAAAGCGCGCAGTGGCCATCGCTTTACGCAATCGCTGGCGTCGCATGCAACTGGACGAGTCTCTCCGTGAAGAAATCACACCAAAAAATATCCTGATGATAGGACCAACCGGTGTCGGTAAAACTGAAATTGCTCGCCGCCTGGCAAAATTAGCCAACGCGCCTTTTATCAAAGTAGAAGCAACCAAATTTACTGAAGTTGGTTATGTAGGCCGAGATGTTGAATCGATTGTTCGCGATCTGGTTGACGTTTCAGTCAAAATGCATCGCATGCAGGAAATTGAAAAAGTCAAATTTCGAGCCGAAGACGCCGCGGAAGATCGTATTCTCGATGTTTTATTACCGCCTGCCCGCACAAGCACTGGCACCGATGAGGAGAGTGACAACAAAGACTCATCAACCCGCCAGGTCTTCAGAAAAAAATTGCGTCAGGGCGAGCTGGACGATAAAGAAATTGAAATCGAAATCAAGTCGGCACCTGTCGGTGTAGAAATTATGGCACCGCCCGGCATGGAAGATATGACCAATCAATTGCAAAACATGTTTTCAAACATTGGGGGAGGCAAGCAAAAAACCGCCAAAATGACCGTAAAAGCTGCCTTGAAAGCCCTGCAGGAAGAAGAAGCGGCAAAGTTGATTAATGAGGAAGAACTAAAGGCCTCAGCGGTAGAAGCGGCCGAACAAAACGGCATTGTATTTATTGATGAGCTCGATAAAGTCGTCAAACGCTCCGAAGGTGCAGGCGCAGATGTTTCTCGCGAAGGGGTGCAACGCGATTTACTGCCACTGATAGAAGGCTGCACCGTAAGTACCAAACACGGCATGATCAAAACAGACCATATCTTATTTATTGCATCGGGCGCATTTCATTTGGCAAAACCCTCTGATCTCATTCCCGAACTCCAGGGTCGCCTGCCAATCCGCGTAGAACTCAGTGCGTTATCAGTAGAAGATTTTCAACGGATATTAACCGAGCCCAGTGCATCGCTAACTGAACAATACACTGCGCTGCTGGGCACCGAAGGCTTAAACCTGACATTCAGCGAAGATGGAATTCATCGCATTGCGGAGACAGCCTGGGAAGTTAACGAGCGCACCGAGAACATAGGGGCCCGTCGCCTGCATACGGTCATGGAACGCCTGCTGGATGAAGCAAGTTTCGACGCGACCGACAACAGCGGCAGTGCAGTTTGTATCGACGCGACTTACGTCGATGAAAAATTGGGTGAACTGGTCAAAAATGAAGATTTGAGTCGATTTATTTTATAACGCTGAGAACAACAAACAATGAATAGTGTTCACTCAATCCCAACCGGTATAGAACTGCATAAGCGACGAAAAGTTCTGGAATTAGTTTATGCAGACGACCAACGTTATGAGTTAAGTTGCGAATACTTGCGCGTGCATTCGCCGTCGGCAGAAGTGAAAGGTCATGGTCCCGGCCAGGAAATTTTGCAAGAGGGGAAGATTAACGTAGGCATTGATCACATTGAACCGGTTGGCAATTATGCCCTGCAATTCGTTTTTAGCGATGGCCATGATTCAGGTATTTTTTCCTGGGCCTACCTCTACGAACTGTGTGCCAATCAGCAACAAAATTGGCAGACTTATCTCGATCGGCTTAGTGCAGCAGGAGCGGCGCGAGATCCCGATATTCAAGTCGTAAGAATTGGTAATTAAGCTTTCCGCTATTAAAGACCCAAATCAATAGGAGTCACTGTAGGGAAGCCAACACACCTCTTAGTTAAACCGATGCACTTCTTAGTTAAATCGTAGACGCCTGAGCTATTTTTTTATCTGAATGCAATAGAACCCGCAATACATCCGAGGTGGAAATAACCCCGACAATTTTTTCATTTTCAATAACAAATACGCGATGGATATCTTTATCAATCATGATAGCAGCGATATCAGACACCGTTTGGTCAGCGTCAACGCTAATAACTTGTCCAGCCATGATCTGATGGACTGTACAGTTTTTCTGCGCGTTTTTAGTCCACTCGATAAGATCTGTGCGGTTGGCTATATCGATTCCCGTCGCATCGCGATAGCAACTCTTCAAAGCCTCACTTTTAACATCATCGGAGGCGTTTTCAAATTTGAAGATATCAGAGACACTTACCACCCCCACTAACTGGTGGTCTGACGCGATAACGGGCGCGCCAGTGATGTCGTGGTTCAAGAAAAAGTCGGCGAGCCGCTGAATAGACCATCCCTCATAAACGGACAATACATTGGTACTCATTAAGTCTCTAACTTTATAGTTTTCGATAATGATGTTTGACATAATGCGCTCCGATATTTATTGCCTTACTCGTAAGGGTTTGATCACGACACATTCATGATCCATTAAAATACAAACCGACGACAGAAGAAATACCCGAGTAAATCTTAAGGTCTACGCCGATGGTACAGCACCACTTGTAAAAAGAACACTGCGTTGTTTATTACTTTTAGTAGCCATCCAAACCTTGAAACAGGGAGACAAAATCGTAAAGTATTTATTAAATTTTACTTTGATGTAGATCGTACAACATTTAAATTCTCAAAAAGAAGCGTTGACCTATTGCAACGCTAACTCTGAAAAATGGACCGCCACAAATGAAAAAGTGACCGATATTTAATGAACATTGTGGCGTCCTTAATGAACATTGTGGCGTTCTTTAATGAGTAGAATGTTAGATCCCAAACCAATTAACTGTCTTCTGTTAACAAAACCCGGGAGCAAGACCTAGTGACACTAGAAATTCACGGATACTGCGACAATAAATTTGCACGCCTTAAAGACGCTTTCACTCGGAATTTTAAGGACGGGGAAGAAATGGGCGCCAGCTAATCTACCAAAACACAAGGGCCCTCTTGAACTTCACGCGGTCATTCCAGGGTCAATTCAACAAATAGTGGTAACAATATGATCAGAAAAATTTGTCTATTTAGCCTGCTCGCTTTGTGTCTGTCAGGAGCTCGAGCCGGAGTGGATGCTCAGCGAATTATCCAAGCTGATAAAGAGCCCGGTAGCTGGCTTAGCCACGGTCGAAACTACGCGGAAGATCGTCAAAGCCCCTTAATCGATATTACGCCGGAAAATGTCAATCAGCTCGGCCTCGCGTGGACCTTTGATACGAACACCAGCAGAGGATTGGAAGCCTCCCCACTGGTCATTGACGGGGTTATCTATAGTACGGGCTCCTGGAGTAAAGCCTTTGCCATCAACGCCGCCACGGGTGAATTACTATGGGAGTACGACCCCATGGTAGCTAAAATTTGGGGCGCCAATGCCTGTTGCGACGTGGTCAATCGCGGGGTCGCCGCATGGGGGGACAGTATTTTCCTCGGCACACTGGACGGCCGACTCATCGCCCTAGACAAAGCGACCGGCGCCGTAAAGTGGGAGAAACTGACCATCGATAACACTCGCCCTTACACCATAACCGGTGCACCAAGAGTTGTGAATGGCAAAGTCCTGATCGGAAACGGCGGTGCGGAATTTGGCGTTCGCGGTTATCTTTCGGCCTATGATGCGGACTCAGGCGAACTCGTATGGCGCTTTTACACCGTGCCGGGAGATCCGGAACAGCCATACGAATCGGAAGCTATGCGCATGGCGGCAGAGACATGGACCGGAGATTTGTACTGGAAGATTGGCGGCGGCGGTACGGTCTGGGATTCAATGGCGTACGATCCCGATCTGAACCTGTTATATTTTGGTGTCGGTAATGGCTCGCCCTGGAATCGCAATATCCGAAGCCCCGAGGGCGGAGACAACTTATTCCTGTCATCTATCGTCGCAGTTAACCCGGACACCGGCGAATACGTGTGGCACTATCAAACAACGCCGGCGGAGTCCTGGGATTATACGGCAACGCAGCACATCATTCTCGCGGACTTGACGATCGACAATGAACAGCGAAAAGTCCTAATGCAGGCGCCAAAAAATGGCTTCTTTTACGTCTTGGACCGGACCAACGGCAAACTGCTATCTGCGGAGAAATATATAGCGGCCAATTGGGCTAGCCATGTCGATCTCGCAACAGGTCGACCGGTAGAAACCAAGATCGCCAATCACAAAGACGAAGCACAAATGACTGTTCCGGGTCCCTTTGGAGGGCACAATTGGCATCCAATGGCGTTCAATCATAAAGCGGGACTCGTTTACATTCCAGCACTGGTAAACTCCTACATTTACGACACCCCTGAGATTTTTAAGTATCTTCCCGGTCCATTCTGGAACACCGGCAATATAGATGTCAGGGATCAAACTGACATAATGGATCAACTCCCACCGAAACTTGTAAAAAAACTAGCCAAAAAAATGTTTAATGGTCGTCTG
Organism: uncultured Cellvibrionales bacterium; assembly: GCA_913019905.1. Classification (GTDB taxonomy): domain Bacteria; phylum Pseudomonadota; class Gammaproteobacteria; order Pseudomonadales; family Dasaniaceae; genus Oceanicoccus. The sequence goes on along the minus strand of CAJVZD010000013.1, from coordinate 17,137 downwards.
ATCGCCTGGGACCCGGTCGCACAACAAGAGCGTTGGAGTATTGAACACCCCACCATGTGGAACGGCGGTATTCTGACCACAAGTGCTGGCCTGGTATTTCAGGGAACAGGGGATGGCCGCTTTGTCGCTTACGATGCGGATACCGGTGCAGTGCTTTGGCAATCCGAAACGGCTACCGGCGTGGTAGCGCCGCCGATAAGCTATAAAATAGATGGCGTTCAGTACATCGCCGTTATGGCAGGCTGGGGTGGAACAGCTGCATTGTTTAACTTGCCCAACGCAAAATCGGCAAAAAATGGTCGACTGCTCGTTTACAAATTAGGCGGTATAGGGGTCCTACCCACAGCAACAGATAAGCCTGAACAATTACTCCCGCCACCTCGCAGAGGCTCCTCAGATTCTATCGAAAAAGGTTCAGCGCTATTTTTTGAATATTGCGCCATTTGTCACGGAACAATGTTTAACACCGAAAATGTAATTACGGATCTTCGCAATATAAACGAAGGCAGCCATATGGCCTTTAAACAAATAGTGTTAGAGGGAATTTTTAAACCCATTGGAATGAAAAGTTTCAAAGGTGTTCTCGATGAAGAAGACGTCGACAATATTCACAATTACATTATCGATGCGGCTAATTTAAAGTGGGAGCAAGAACACTCGGAAGAGAGCTGGTGGGACACGTTTGTCGATTGGTTTTATGAATTACTAGCGAAGATCATCTTCTGGATTATGATGTAAACGCGACCTGTTTTATTCGTATATTCACAGACCGTTATTTCAAACCGCCTTGTAACGAACATTGTTACGAACATTGTTACGATCATTGTTACGAACATTGTTACGATCATTGTTACGGGCGGTCTTTTCTTTGTTTATCCCTCGCTCAATGCTTCAAAGTGTTTTCTCGATAAATGCAAAAATATGGCGGTCGATAAACCCGCAGAACTAAAGATCATCACCATAACGACAATTTGATATTTCACCGCAATCAGGGGAGTGACGCCGGATAAAATCTGGCCTGTCATCATTCCCGGCAGGGAAACCAAACCTACCGCAAATAGGCTGTTTAGGGTCGGAATGAGCGAGGCGTTGAAGGCAGTTGATCGGGCGACGACATAATCACTATGCTGCTTAAGCTCCGACGACAATCGCTCAGAAGATAAACTTATCGCAGTCATCGCATTAGCAAAAATCATACCCGCTAACGGAATCATCTGCCGAGGCGAATACCACGGTGATATGGTTAGAACACCCTGAGTCACTGTAATCAAAGTCAAGGTACCGCCAATGAGAATCGCCAAAAACGATGCCATGTACAAAGGCCTGGTACGCTCTTTTAATGGATTTAAGCTTATCCAGGTCGCGGCGACAATCATCACAACTAAGGCACTTAACACCAGGACAAGCTTCTGGGATTCGAATAAATAGGACAACACATAACCGATGGCCAATAGCTGCACCAGCATTCGACTCAACGCATAGAGGCTTTTATTAACGCCCATTCGCCATTTGTACAGGATTATTAAAACGGGTATGGCTGGAATAAAAACTATCGCCAGATTCTGTACGGGAATTTCATTGATTGCGCTAACCATCTCAAGCCCATTATTATTAAGTATGCTCGGTCACAAATAATGCCACGAATAACAAGGCAAGGGTATTCGAAATCTACGTCGTCTCGAACGTAATGAAAAGGGACAACATTTCATGCTGGGAGGGATTTATTATTAGGGTATTACTTCTTTAGGTAATGCTTCTTGTGGCATGTTTCTTACGGCTTTTGCCCAAGAGACGTTTTAAGGTGATAAACGCGAGATGCCCCACTGCTTGTCGGTGCGAGTATAAAGAAAGCGGTCGTGAAGCCGGTACTCTCCCCCCTGCCAAAACTCAATTTCCAGCGGATCAATTCGGTATCCACCCCAAAAATCGGGTACGTCTATTTCTCCCTTAGAAAAAGCCTGTTTGATCTCAAGAAACTTTTCCTCCAATACGCGTCTTGCGGTGATAGGATGGCTCTGCCGCGAAGCCCATGCAGCCAATTGGCTTTCTCGCGGCCTGGAAACGAAATATTTCAAATTCTCGACTTTACTCAACGGTTTGGCAACGCCATTAATAACGACCTGCCGATCGAGTGGCAGCCAGGAGAAATGCAAACACACTTTTTCATTCGTTTTTATTTGTTGTGCTTTTCGACTTCCCAAATTGGTGAAAAACACAAACCCTCTTTCATCCAACCCCTTCAGTAATACCATGCGCTGGTAGGGCATGCCAGAAGCGTCAACTGTTGCCAAAGTCATCGCCGTCGCATCGCGAACCTCTAGCTCTTTCGCTTTTCGCAGCCAATCCTCAAACTGTTGAATCGGGTCGTCATTGAGTTCGCGGCGATGCAAATTACCATGATCATATTCCCGTCGATCACCGGTAATATTAAAACTTTTGCTCATCGAGTTTTATCACTCCGATTATCAAGCGTGCTGCGACAAACCTCCACAGTCTTTTCCTTAGAAGGAAATCGCAGCAAGCATAAAAGTTATGCCACAAGTTTAGCCACACTTAGAGTCGCCACAACTCAAACAAGTCATGCAGCCGTCCATTAATATACTGGCTTTGGTCAGGCATTTTTTACACAGTGACGCTCCAGCAGGGTAGCCCGATTCACTAGACTCATCTTTTTCTTGAGACTTCTCAAAGGCAGCACGTTTTTCATCCATAATTTGTTGTTGGTGATCGCTGATCTTTTCACTTTTAATCATGCCGATTTTCTTCAAGTGAGACTCAATTGCAAAACCGAGTTCTGCAACCAAAGAAGGCATAAACACACCGCCTTTCTTGAAATAACCACCCTGCGGATCAAATACGGCTTTGAGCTCTTCGGCCAAAAACGTGATATCGCCTCCCTTGCGAAATACCGCTGAAATAACGCGAGTTAGCGCAACCACCCATTGAAAGTGATCCATGTTTTTCGAATTAGCAAATACTTCAAAGGGACGGCGCAACTCATGATCCGTTCCAGGGTTTAGAACGATATCATTAATCGTCACATATAAAGCGTGCTCTGACATAGGCGTTTTTATCTTGTAAGTAGATCCTTCCAGCTCTTCCGGACGCACGACTTTTTCATGCATCTGAATGACTTCTGCTTCGGGCTTTACCTCTTGTGCAACACTGTCTGCAACAGCGTCTTTTTTAACGACCTGAAAACCGACGATGTCTTGCTCAATTTTTTTAATAGTCATGATATTTTACTCTTAAAGTTTTCCGTAATAGCCTTCTTTCAAGGCATCAAATAGATTAGCTGCAGAATGGGTCTCGCCATCGTATTCCACTGTTTCATTCCCTTTTAGGGTCACAGTGCTGCCATCAGCCAACTTGAATTCATATTCCGTATTTTCTAGATCTTCTTCTTTTACCAAAACACCCTGGAAGGCTTCGGGATTAAAACGAAAAGTTGTGCAACCCTTCAATCCTTTTTCGTGTGCATAGCGGTAGATATCTTTGAAATCTTCATAGGGGTAATCGGTAGGCACATTGGCCGTTTTCGAAATAGAAGAATCAATCCATATTTGCGCGGCAGCTTGAATATCGACATGCTGTTTTGGCGTTACGTCATCGGCGGCGATAAAGTAATCGGGAAGTTGTTCGCCTTCTTTTTTGGAAAAAGGCATCGCCTTATCATTAATCAAACTACGATAGGCCAAAAGTTCATAGGAGAAAACATCCACTTTCTCTTTCGACTTTTTCCCTTCCTGAATAATATTTCGAGAGTAGTGATGCGCAAAACTAGGCTCAATTCCATTGCTCGCATTATTGGCCAAAGAAAGGGATATAGTGCCAGTCGGCGCGATAGAGCTATGGTGAGTAAAACGCGATCCTGTTTCAGCCAACTGCGCAACCAACTCAGGCTCAACTTCCGCAAGCTTTTGCATATAACGGCTGTAGCGACTGTGTAGTATCTTTCCCTTAATCTGATCGCCAACTTTAATACCGTCGCGACGCATTTCGGGACGTAAACGCAGCATATGTTCCGTCACATCGAAATCTTGGTCCATAATGGGAGCAGGACCTTTTTCCTCAGCGAGTTGTAAACCGGTTTTCCATCCCGTTACCGCCATGGATTTAGCCACTTTCTCGGTAAACACCACAGAGTCTGAATCACCGTACTTCATCCCTAACATCGTTAATGTCGAACCCAGACCCAAAAACCCCATGCCATGACGACGTTTTTGCTGAATTTCGTGCCGCTGCTGCTCCAATGGCAGACCATTTATCTCAACCACGTTATCTAACATGCGAGTAAAAATGGACACGGTTTTTTCGTAGCGGTCCCAATCAAAAACAGCCTGGTCGGTAAAAGGATTCTCGACAAAGCGAGTCAAATTGACCGAACCTAACAGACAACTACCGTACGGGGGCAAAGGCTGCTCACCGCAGGGATTAGTGGCTCGAATCTCCTCGCAAAACCAGTTGTTGTTATACTCATTAACCTTGTCGATCAGAATAAAACCCGGCTCTGCAAAGTCGTAGGTAGAACTCATTATTACGTTCCACAACTTTTCTGCGGGAACCACTTTTGAAATCAAACACGCAACCAGGCCTTCATCGTTAACGACGTAATCGTCATTGGCCGGGTGTACACGCCATACAACGCGCTCAGGATCTTGCAGGTCCAGTGTATTTTCTTCCAGCTCCTTTTTCCTAAGCGGGAACGCCAAAGCCCAAGATGCTTTATCTGCCACAGCCTGCATAAATTCATCGGTTATCAGCAAAGAAAGGTTAAATTGCCGAAGACGACCGTCTTCGCGTTTTGCACGAATAAATTCCATAACATCGGGGTGCCCGATATCAAAAGTCGCCATCTGTGCACCGCGTCGACCACCAGCAGATGACACGGTAAAACACATTTTATCAAAAATATCCATGAACGATAATGGACCAGATGTTTGCGCACCAGCACCCGAAACATAAGCGCCTTTGGGACGCAAAGTAGAAAATTCGTAACCGATACCACAACCCGCTTTTAGCGTTAAGCCGGCCTCCAGGTTTTTTTCCAGGATATCCTGCATGGAGTCTTTAACATTACCAGACACGGTACAGTTAATGGTGGAAGTAGCCGGCTTGTGTTCTTGGGCACCAGCGTTAGAAATAATTCGACCGGCAGGAATCGCGCCCTGACGCAATGCCCAGACGAACTGCTGTTTCCAGTGTTGCCTGGCCGTATCGTCACCCTCGACGTCAGCCAAGGCCTCGGCGACTCTTTGGTAACTTCCATCGATGTCTTCATCGACGTAATTTCCATTTTTATCTTTCAGTCGATATTTTTTGTCCCAGATATCCATGGACGCGTTTTGCAGAGATATTTCATTTTGTGGCAAAGTAGCCAGAGTTAGGCTTGGGGATGAAGTCATGTCAATCTACCTGTAGATTATTATGTAATACGCCGGCTGTGGAAAAACCGTACGTTAAAACGATCTGGCGGCGCCAACCTGCGCAGAAGCAGTCAATTTAGCAAAAAAACACGACAGCTAGTGCCATTCGCTTATAGGTGCCACTATATATAGACTTCAAGATGAATTCCATCACTTTTGTAACTAACTAGTAAAATACTTTAAAAAGCATTTTGGCCGACCGAAAACTCAAATCACTGCTGGACACAAACCGGCTTATCGCTTATTCATTTCACCCAGTAACAGTCAAAGTACGCTGATGTTCTGACAGTTTATCAAGGCTAAAAGCGTCACAAAATAGACGGTTTTGACGATAAGATCTGAAGGAAATGGAGTTACTCAGGAAATTGGCGTAATGAATGGTTTTACGAAAATGATACGGGACTACTAGTATGCGTCTTCGTTATATTGAACGGACAGGTTGTCGAAACGTGAATGCTCGCCAATGAATGCAACGCGGGTCGTACCGATGGGGCCATTACGCTGCTTGCCAATAATCACTTCCGCCACTCCTTTGTCGACGCTGTCTTCGTTATAAACTTCATCACGATAGAGAAACATAATAACGTCGGCATCCTGCTCGATGGCTCCAGATTCTCTAAGGTCCGAATTAATTGGACGCTTATTGGGACGTTGCTCCAGGGAACGGTTGAGCTGTGACAAAGCGACCACAGGGCAATTGAACTCCTTCGCGATGGTTTTCAAAGAACGTGAGATTTCGGAAATTTCGGCCGTTCGCCCTTCACTCGAACCAGCGACTTGCATCAATTGAAGATAATCGATCATGATCATCGCCAGATCACCATGCTCGCGCTGAATACGCCGGGCCCTCGAACGTACTTCAGTCGGTGATAACGCAGCGGTATCGTCGATAAATAGCGGCCTATCTTTCAATCGACTCACCGCCGAACTCAATTTCGGCCAATCTTCCTCATCGAGTTTTCCGGTACGGACTTTGGTCTGGTTAATTCGGCCCAGAGAAGACATCAGCCTCATTATTAGCGACTCGGCAGGCATCTCCATACTAAAGACCAAAACCGGCTTTTCGCCCGCTAACACCGCACTTTCAACCAAATTCATCGCAAAGGTGGTCTTTCCCATCGAAGGCCTACCCGCAACTATCACCAAATCCGATGGCTGTAGACCCGAAGTCATTTCATCCAAGCCAGCAAATCCAGTGCTGACACCAGTAATGTCACCATCACTGTTAAACAATTCATCGATACGTTCAACTGCACGCTTCAGTAAAGGGTTTACTTCTTCGGGACCCCCTGTTTTTGGCCGCTCCTCGCCAATTTGCATGATTTTTCGTTCGGCTTCATCGAGCAGGTCATCACTCGTACGACCCTCCGTATTAAAACCACTTTCAGAAATATCATTGGCGACTGAAATTAGAGAGCGCAACGTGGCGCGTTCTCTAACGACTTTCGCATAGGCACGAATATTTGCCGCACTCGGGGTATTATTGGCCAGCTCAGCCAGATAAGAGAATCCACCAACCTGTTCTAATTCGCCAGCACCTTGCAGGGCCGTCGACAGCGTTATGACATCAATAGGTTCGCCAGCTTCAACCAACGCCGCCATCTGAATAAAAATATGCCGATGACTACCTCGGTAAAAATCCTGCGAGGCGACTTGATCCGCGATACCGTCCCATGCATCGTTGGCTATCATCAAGCCACCGAGTACAGACTGCTCGGCCTCCAGAGAGTGAGGCGGCATTTTTAGTTCAGACAAGTCTGAGTCCATACCTAAGCCCAGATCAATAACGTCTGCGGGAATATCTACTGGACTGTCGGGAAAACTATTGGGATCCACGGGAAATTTTCTGTCGTTTGATTTTCAGTTAAGGCATTGTCGGATATTTACTGACAAAACAAAAGGAGCAGCAACAAAAGTTGCGGCAAAAAAAAAGCACTCTTTTGAAAGCCTGACAGCTTTAGAGTGCTTTTTCGAACGGGTGATTACTCTCCCGCTATTAGAACGGTAGCGCTATATTGCTCTATTATTCTGCGACGACAGACAGCGAAACCGTTTGAGTCACATCGGAATGAAGCTGTATATTTACTTCATATTCGCCGAGTTCGCGAATAACACCGTTGGGAATACGAACTTCCGATTTGTTAACTGGAACACCAGCAGCGGTGATTGCACCAGCAATATCGCGAGTACCAATAGAACCAAAAAGCTTACCTTCTTCACCGGCATTCGCTTCGATGGTAATGTTCAGCTCAGCCAACTTAGCTGCCCGAGCTACTGCACCACCCTGTTTTTCTGCGGCGGCGGCTTCCAGTTCAGAACGACGCGCTTCAAAATCAGTCACATTAGCTGCCGTAGCGGGTACGGCTTTACCAAATGGTATTAAAAAATTACGACCAAACCCGGCCTTAACTGCAACCTTATCACCCAAATTGCCTAACTTACCTACTTTTTCCAATAGAATAACTTGCATTGTATTCACCCTCTATTTTCTTTTCAGGCCCACCTGCTCGGCGACCACAAATTCCTAAATTCTTTTATGAGCTTAACTGTTGTGACCGCTATCTGGCCCACCACTCGCTAAACGTCCTCGAATATCCAGCCAACTATCGGCAACTGCCAAAATCAATAACAGCGCTCTTACCGGCTCTAATACTAACCAGCTGCAATAAAACAAAACAAACCAACTGCTCTTAATCTGCCTTTGTGCGGCCAAACCATGAATCAAAGCAAAACCTGTAAATATAAACGGTACTGCAAATATAATGGCCCAAAATGTGTAATCGGGCCCCATCAGGGAGACCAAAATACCCATCGCCAACAATACCGATGTCGACTGTGGTGACAAACGCAAGCCGTGAAACTCAGCCTGAAAACCACCAGGGTTAAAAAGCAGTGCTTGCCACCAACGCGCCAATACTAAGCACATGATGATGGTAAACGCATTACTCAAGCCCAATAAGCCCGCTATTTGCGTGGCAGTGGGTATAGGTATTCCCCCGGCCTTTACTGCTGGAGCCGATTGGACTATGCCGTCCGCTAGCTCTTTTTGCGCCAGCGTATCAGATTGCTTGCCCATTTCTGCGAAGGCATCACCTAATAGCTGCAACATCAGTTCGATATATCCCGAACCGACCGTCAACATCAGATAAGCTGTTACCAAACCGCTGAACACCGCGGCCATCAAGGTCCAAGACCACGAACTGGTAACCCTTAATACTGAAGCGACTGCCGTTACACCCAATAAGGTCGTAATTGGCGTTGTATCGCCCCAGGCAGCAAGTACCGTTGCTGGAATTAAACCCCAGAACAGCAAGTAAGCACCCTGGGTAGTACCTTTACGCAAAGTCACCAATGCGATGATCGCGGCACCCACCCAGGCAAATAAAACGGTTCCCGTTGCGAACACGACCGCCAGGACGGCCTGTGAACGCCCTTTCATTACATACTCAGCCAAGGCGCGCATGAGAATTACCGGATATTAATAATGATACTGAATAGCGACCTATTTGTGCTGGTCGGTATACGGTAATAAAGCCAAAAAGCGCGCGCGCTTTATGCACGACGACAATTGACGCTGATACTTAGCTTTTGTACCGGTAATACGGCTCGGTACAATCTTGCCAGTTTCAGAAACATAGGCTTTTAAAGTGTCTAGATCTTTATAATCAATCTGGTCAACGCCTTCTGCGGTAAAACGGCAGAACTTACGACGACGGAAAAAACGTGCCATGGGATTACTCCTAATTCAATTTAGTGTTTGCCGATTACTCTTCGCCAGAAGCTTCAGGTGCTGCAGCAGTAGTTTCTGGTGCCGCAGTCTCAGTAGTTTCTGCTGGCTCATCGCGACGCTCTGGTCGACTCGAGCGACGCTCGCGGCTTTCTTTTTCGGCTTTCATAATTGGTGATTCGGCAGTAACAGCATCATCCATACGAATGACCATATTACGAATCACGGCATCGTTAAAACGGAAATTGGTAGTCAATTCATCAATCGCATCCTGAGTCGATTCTACATTCATCAGGATATAGTGTGCTTTGTGAATTTTATTGATAGGGTAAGCTAACTGACGGCGCCCCCAGTCTTCAAAACGGTGGATTTTACCGCCATCTTTTTCGATAGACTGCGTGTAACGCTCGACCATACCGCCTACTTGCTCGGATTGGTCAGGGTGGACCATAAATATAATTTCGTAATGACGCATAGCATCTCCTTACGGGTTAAGTTGTAAGCTGTTAGCTTTACAACAAGGAGTATCCAGTGGAACCTGTAAAAATGAGCCCACTGAGATTTCAGAGCCGCGCAGTTTAGGGAAAGCCATGCAAAAAGGCAAGATGTTTTGATGAATAAATGGCCAAAGTACCTCTGCAGCCCTCAACCACCGCGCAAATACCGCGAGAACACACGAGAACACAAAAGAGGCTAGCCGGTTGATGTCAGCTGAAGCCGCCGGTCGATGCTACCCAATGATGTTAAAGATCTTATTTTAGGAGGAACTGCGTACAAGGGCCCGCCAGCCCTAAAGTAACTGCAACATCTCTAACACATTGATTCATCAAAACCATCACTCGCGCCTTATACCTTCAGGTTTCGATCGAACAAGCCATGAAGCCGCTCCCAATGGCGCTCAGCAGCGTCTCTGCTGTATATATCTCCACGACCGGGAAAAACAAACCCGTGCTCTGTTCCCGCATACCACTCAATTCGATAGTTGCAGGATGTCGTTTTCAAATGTTCGTCGAGTGCATTGATCATTTCCGGCGGTGCCCAGGCGTCTGTTTCGGCGCAACCAATATACAATTCGCCGTCCATTTTCTCTGCAGCCAAATGCGGAGAATCTGCCTCTTCAGTGATTAACTTAATACCATGAAAAGACGCCGCCGCCTTAAACCTATCTCGAAAACGCCCCGCGGCTGCCACGGCAAATGGCCCACTCATGCAGTAACCGACGATACCCGCGGGGCCCTTGCTAACTTCCTCACGGTCTTCGACAAAGTCCAAAATAGATTGGACGTCCTCACAAAACAGATCATTACTTAAAGCATTCATTTGTTCGAACATTAACTCTCTCGTGACACCTTCCATATACATATGAAATTCACGAACGTTTCTGTAATACAAATTTGGCAACACAACATAATAACCAACACTGGCAATTCGCCGTGCCATATCATGCAGCTCCTCGCGCTTACCGGGAGCGTCCATTGCGAAAATGACGAGCGGATGAGGCCCACCCTCTTCCGGACAGGAAATAAAACAATTCATTGCGCCGTCTTTTGTCGCTATATCTACATCTTGTTCAATCATTGGCATACCTTATTGGAGAACTGTTAAGCTTTTGTTTTTTACATCAAAATGTTTCGGCATAAACGTTAAGTAATCGAACAAACATCGAGATAAAAAAGAAAATGACAATCATTTTGCAAGTCAACTTTCTCGCTGCCTGACCACCTCAAACAAACACACCCCGGTAGCCACCGATACATTCAAACTGCTGACACTGCCGGCCATCGGCAGTTTTACTAGATAATCGCAGTTCTCTGTCGTTAAACGCCGCATGCCTTTACCTTCGGCCCCCATAACGATCGCTAGCGGACCTTTCAAATCCGCGTCAAAAATACTGTCGTCAGAGTTTCCTGTTGTACCGGTAATCCAGATTCCCCGCTGCTGAATATCTTTCATGGTTCTGGCTAAATTAGTCACTTGAATAAAGGGAACGGATTCAGCGGCACCGCATGCTACTTTTCTGACCGTAGCATTCAAAGAGGCCGAATTATCTTTTGGCGCAATAACTGCGTCAACACCCGCTGCATCAGCGGTCCGCAAACAGGCGCCGAGATTATGTGGGTCGGTTATTCCGTCGAGAATCAAAAATAGCGGCTGACGCTCACTGCTCGTATCGCCCAAGAGATTATCCATTAATATTGTCAAGTCGCGGTCGCGTAAGACTTGTGCGGGCTTGCACAGAGCAAGAACACCCTGATGACGACCATCAACTTGTTTATCAAGCTCCTCCCTCGTCAGGATCTTACAATGAATGCCTAGTTTTTCAGCGTGCTGCTGAACCGACTGCATACGCTGGTCATTTCGCCCTTGCTGCAACCATAATTCTTCAATTTGATTGGGCTGACGTTGCAATAAAGCGTCGACCGCATGTATACCAAAAATCCAGTGTTTATCACTCACTCAATCAATCACTCTAAAATTTAACAGGAAGTCTTATTTACGCTTTCTTTTTCGCACGCCGTTATTGCCGTCAGCCGGTGCTTTAGCTTTCGGCTGAGATTTGACCTTACTTTTTATTTTCACCTTTGGCTTGGCGCTAGTTGTTTTATTTGAGGCTTTTTTCGCGGTGTTTTTCCCCGCGTTACTGCCCACACTACTTTTTTTGACTTTAGCTTTTTTTGCAGGGCTTTCGCCCTGCTTTTTTTTATCAGCCGGTTTCTTAGCTGTAGTTTTTTCCTTGGTCTTGTTCGCTTTTAGTGCCCGGCGTTTCGCTCTCGACGCACCTTCCACTAACTCCAGATCAATTTTCTTGTCGTCCAAGCTCACTCGCAAAACTTGCACAACAACGGAATCACCCAACTGAAAACTAGCGGCCGAGCGTTCACCCACCAACCGTTGTTTCACTGGATCAAAATGATAATAATCGCTTGCTAGCGAACTGACATGAACAAGTCCTTCCACGAAAACGTCGACGAGCTCAACAAACAACCCAAATCCGGTTACGGCCGTAATCACACCTGGGAACGTTTCGCCGACGCGATCCAATAAGTACTCACACTTTAGCCAGGCGACTACATCCCTGGTCGCATCGTCAGCGCGGCGCTCGGTCATAGAACACTGCTCTCCCAACACTAACATATCCGCCATTTCGTAAGGATAGATGGTCTTTTTATCCAACAGGCTCGACCCACTGACACGCTTAACTTGCTTGCTATTTATTTCGCTCCGCACCACGTGTCGGATTGCACGATGTACTAACAAGTCAGGATAGCGGCGAATTGGCGACGTGAAATGGCCATAAGCTTTATAATGGAGGCCGAAGTGACCGAGATTTTCTGGCTGATACACCGCTTGGCGAAGAGAGCGCAACAGCATTGTCTGAATTATATGAGCGTCGGCACGACCATCAAGCTGAGCCAGTAAAGTTTGGTAATCACTGGGGCTCGGCTTTACTCCGCCAGTTAGATCCAACCCCAATTCCCCGAGAAATTTTCGTAGGTTCCCCAACTTTTCTTCGGTAGGCCCTTCGTGAACACGAAAAAGAGCAGGCAAGTTATGTTTTTCCAGAAACTTGGCCGCCGCAACGTTCGCCGCGAGCATACACTCTTCAATAATCTTGTGGGCATCGTTTCTTACCACAGGAATAATTGTTTCGATCTTTCTGTCGCCGCCAAATACAATTCTGGTTTCCGTAGTTTCAAAATCAATGGCGCCGCGCTGGGCACGAGCCTTACGCAATACTTTATACAGACTATGGAGCTGCTTAATATCCTTAAGCACGGATTTATATTGTTTTCGTAAACTTTTGTGTTCCTCATGACCACTATCCAGCATTGCACCGACTTTGGTATACGTCAGCCGCGCATGGGAGTACATCACGCCTTCAAAAAACTTATAGCCGGTGATTTTTCCCGCAGCACTAATCGTCATTTCACAGACCATGCAGAGACGGTCAACTTCCGGCTTTAAAGAGCACAGACCATTGGACAGCGCTTCTGGCAACATGGGCACCACACGCTCTGGAAAATAGACCGAGTTGCCCCGTAACGTTGCCTCTTGATCGAGCGCACTTCCAACCTGAACATAGTGGGATACATCTGCAATGGCGACCCACAGACGCCACCCGCCCAACAGCTTAGCTTCACAATAAACCGCATCGTCGAAATCTCTAGCGTCTTCTCCGTCAATGGTTACAAAGGGAAGTTTACGTAAATCTACTCGATGCAGCTTATCTTCTTCTAAGGGCTCCGCCGCTAGAGCCTGCGCCTCCCGAACCAACGCATCAGGCCATTCGTGAGGAATAGAATGTGCGCGAATAGCAACATCAATTTCCATACCCGGCGCCATATGATCACCCAGTATATCGACAATTCGACCTGTGGGAGGTGAACGCCATCCCGGCTGGCCAACAATTTCTACCATCACATATTGACCAACCTGGGCACCGTTAACAGATTCCCTCGGAATAATAATATCGTGATTAATTCGCGTATTATCCGGTGCGACGTGAACCACCCCGTTCTCGTCAAAAATGCGTCCAACCAATTGTTTCGTATTGCGCGCCAGAACCTCTACGATGACTCCTTCACGTTTACCCCGACGATCATAACCGGCACTGCGACACAGGACCTCATCGCCGTCAAATACGGTGTGCATCTGACGACTATTTAAATAGAGATCTTCTCCCCCTTCAGCGGGAATAACAAAGCCATAGCCATCGCGATGTGCCTGCACACGCCCCGGCACGAGATCCATCTTCTCAACCAATCCGTAGGCCCCCTTGCGGTTGCGTAGCAGCTGGCCATCACGCTCCATAGCTCTCAGTCGACGCCGCAACGCCTCGACATCCTGATAGTCTTTCAGCGCCAACGCCTTGGTAAGCTGTCCACGGTTTAGCGGACCTTCAGCTTTTGCTAAAAAATCAAGAATGTACTCGCGACTGGGAATAGGTTGCTGGTATTTTTCAGACTCACGCTTAGCATGAGGATCTTCAATTGGGCTATCGGCCATTGATTATTAGTATCCTTAATTACAAAATCCAGAAATTTGACAGCGGAGAACGACATTCGTTACCAGCTCTTCTATTATAGCTTCTAATATAGTTTGGGCATATTAAAGCAATGCTTAGCCATTACATTAACAAGCGCTAAATCACTCACCAACAAGCGGCCGGTACGACAGGACCACAATTAAACGCAGCCAAATTTTTGAAATGAAACAACACTATACATCAGAACGAGAAAATCTTTCGATTAATGTTAACCTACGCAATAGCATTTCAGCCCTCAGACTACTTGACCCTTCCCGATATAAATGACCGAACGCAACATCGCACCACTCGCCTCAGCAGTACAAGGCTATTCAACAGGAAACGTTTAGTCTTGACAGACATTAGGTTATGCTAGCTGTTTTGATTCTAGAAAATACCCGTCTGCGGAGGCAATAATGACAAACAAAGCTGAGCTCGAGGAATTTCGCGCTACGGTAAAAACCTGGCTCCACGCCAATTTCCCTACATCGTTAGCCGGAAAGACAACCACAACAGAGGGCGACACCAACCTCGGTGAAGATTTAGTCACCTGGCGCGACCGACTCGCAGGCCAAGGCTGGGGAGCACCTACCTGGCCAAAAGAATATGGCGGCGCAGGATTGACGCACCCCGAAGCCAAAGTAATTAACGATGAAATGCTCAAGATCAATGCATTTAATCCCATTCCTAACATGGCCATTATGGGCGTAACAATGGTCGGCCCAACCATATTGGAATACGGCACCGACGACCAGAAGCAACGTCACCTGCCCGGTATCGCGAGTGGTAAGGTACGCTGGTGTCTTGGTTTATCTGAGCCTAATGCTGGCTCCGACCTTGCGTCGCTAACAACCAAAGCCAAAAAAGACGGTGACTGCTTCGTTATCAATGGTCAAAAAATATGGACTTCCAGTGCCGACATTTCTCATTGGTGTGGCGCGCTAGTACGCACCGACTCTAGCGCCAAAAAACGCGACGGTATTAGTTTCTTAATGCTTACGATGGACCAACCAGGCGTCACCACCAAACCGATTCCCTTGATAGCGGGCGCATCGCCTTTTTGTGAAACTTTCTTCACCGAAGCAAAAGCAGACAGCGGCGACTTATTGGGCAATCTCAACGAAGGCTGGAGCGTTGTAAAACGCTTGCTACAACACGAACGGCAAAGCCAGACCGTTGCCGGTAGACCGAGCAAATCAGCACCATTGCAAGATCTGGCCAAAGAATATGTCGGCACCGATGACAACGGAGCCCTTGCGGACCCCGATCTGCGCTTGCGCCTGGCAGATCATCTGATGGATGCGGACGCCCACCGCCTCACCATCAAACGTATTACTGCCGAAGCAAAAGGTAAAGTCGAGGTCAGCGCTGCCGCGTCGATCCTAAAAAACTCAGCGACAAAAGTTGCTCAAACCAAGGTCGAACTAAAGCTGGAGTTTATGGGTAACCAAGGCCTGGGCTGGGAAGGCGATAATTTTACCGAAGGTGAACTCAGCAATGTCCGCGAATGGCTGGCGGGTAAAGCCATATCGATTTACGGCGGCTCATTTGAAGTACAAAACAACATTATTTCTAAAAACATTCTCGGACTCCCTGAGACAACACAACAAGGATAAGAGATATCATGGCAGCTCTAACAGAAGAACAATCAATGATTCGGGACCAGGCAAAAGCATGGGCCACCGAACAATCTCCCGTTCAAAAATTTCGTGAAATGCGCGACAACAAAGTGACCAACCATTTCTTTGCCGACACATGGACAGCCATGATCGACTTAGGCTGGACTGGCATTCTCGTCCCGGAACAATATGGCGGTTCCGATTTAGGTTATCTTACTTTTGGCCTGCTACAAGAAGAACTTGGCAGACAACTCGTGGCCTCTCCATTGTTTGCCTCAGCTTTAGCGGGAACCTCGGCAATATTGTTGGGTGGCAACAACGCCCAAAAAGAAACCATCCTGCCAAAAGTAGTCGACGGCAGTGAAATGTTAACCCTGGCTGTCGACGAAGGTCCCCGTCACGCTCCAGAGCGAATAGCGCTTCAAGCGGAAAAAACGGCTGCCGGCTTTACCCTGACCGGCCAAAAAACCTTCGTCCACGAAGGCATGGCCGCGACAACCTTTATCGTTTCCGCGCGCACCAGCGGCAATATTGGCGATACCGATGGCATCAGCTTATTTCTGGTGCCTGCCAATAGCGCCGGTATTAGCCGCGAAGGCATAAGCACAATAGACAGCCGGGGCTATGCCAATGTGCATTTTGACGGTGTCGAGGTCGCGGCGACAGAAGCACTCGGTGACATTGACAAAGCGTACCCGATTTTAGAAGAGACACTGGACCGCGCCCGCGCAGGACTAGCAGCCGAGATGCTGGGAACCTCAGCACAAGCTTTTGACATGACCCTGGAATACCTAAAAACTCGCGTACAGTTCGGTAAAGTCATCGGTTCGTTCCAGGCCTTGGGTCATCGCGCCGCAGGATTATTCACATCGATGGAGCTGGCACGCTCCTGTGTTGAAGCGGCCTTACAAGCGATTGATGAGGGCGATAACAACATCGCCCAAATGTGTAGTTTATCGAAATGCAGAGCCGGTGATTTCTTGCATGAAATGTCTAATCAACTAATACAAATTCACGGCGGCATCGGCATGACCGATGAATTTGATGCAGGATTTTATCTAAAACGTGCGCGTGTAATAGAAGCCGCCTTTGGCAATCAGGCTTATCACCGCAATCGCTATGCTAAAACGCTGGATTTCTAAGACCGCGGGCGTATGACGTTAAGATTAATAATGTCACACGCCTTAGCTTTTTATTGACAATTGTAAGACCGGCCGTTAAATTGCGCGCCTCAGCATCGGAGCTTTCAGGCTTCGATCTTGCTGCCCAGGTGGTGAAATTGGTAGACACGCTAGCTTCAGGTGCTAGTGCTCTTCGGGGCGTGGAGGTTCAAGTCCTC
>CAJVZD010000012.1 GCA_913019905.1 uncultured Cellvibrionales bacterium | reverse complement strand
GAAATAATAGCTCTTCGCCCTTCCTGCTCGTATTCCAGTTTGGTCGCTGATTTTCTGGAAAATCTAACATCAATGTATTCTCATCCAGCAATCGAATTTCAGGTTTATAAGTTTGGCGCTGGGTATATTCAATAAACGTTTTATCATCATGATGTATCAATTTATACGTTGCGCTTTTAGACCAACCATTTCCTACATCATCACGGGATAGGCCTGTATGAATTTCCAATTCATCAATTTCGATCGCATTAGACTTTCGTCCATCAGCCGCCCACCACAATCCAGAAATAACTTGTGGGTTAATTTCAATCGCTAGCGCATCGACTGCTAAGGAGAGCGCTATGATTAGGCTCACTATGTATTTATTTATCATTTTTCAGGTTCTTCCTAGATGAGCTATAAAGGTATATTGTCTTATAACGCTTGGTATACCGACATGTCGGGATAACGTGAAAACCTAGGACAGGTCGGTACAAGTTGTAGAATCGGGGTATTAAGCGGACAAGTCGGCGTAACATCCCCTGATTACCGTTTTATTATTGTCCTTAATATATTTCTTTTCGACAGAAATATCCAATCTCGGTGATTAGTAAAGTGAATACGAGGCATTAGCTCATTGTCTCAAGAGGGTCAATTGTTAGCCTAAAGGGGTAATATCAGGCCAATGCTCACTGTACCTTCGTTAGCGGACATAAAATCGACCCGAATCTATCAAAGTGGATAGCTAACTTTGTGTCAGTTTTGAACCCAAAAGTAAACGGTCATATTCATATCGTAGAGTGCGTACCGTAAACTAAAGGCTACCGAAGCAACTTCTTGACGACACTGTCCTACCCGTTGAAAATTTTACGCTTATTATCTTTATCCACCGAATCAAACTAATCTGATACTCTTTGCGTCGGGGACTTAGTAGGACTCCCTTCGTCCTTGGATCAACAAACTGGAGATTTCTCTCTCCAGCGTGGAAATTCAGTATTGAGCACCATCGTTTCTATATTCTTAATCAGGTTCAACGAGACTGCCTCGTACCAACCTCACGTTCAAGTACGAGCTTCGCGCATAGTTGTTTTGGCTATAGTATCCTCTATCGAAACGACCGGAGAGCGCCCGTAGCTCACTGTAGTTACCTGCTGACACTGACCAATAACCATGCTCTATCATTTCTGTCTCCGGAAAAAAATCGATGTAATATGAGGACAGATAACCATACTGGTCTACAGCTACAGACTTAAGTTCGTTCGCAGAGGGGACACGCCAGTCGCTGAAACCACATAAATTGTAATTCTTTGACTCTTCAATTAAATTGTTCCAGTCATCAAAGAACTCGGAACCAACTTTATCTGCACCATTACCACCCCAACGGAAGGTGTTATTCATATCGTGGATACCCCCGTCGTCAGTTTTTACTTCCCACACCAAACCTGATTCATTGTGTCTAACGCAGCTCCAGCTTGTCGCGTCAGCGGATAACGCAGTTCCATCAATATCGAGTTTAGTGTACGGTTGCCTCGGGGTCGCGAAAGCTGCATCGACACCTAAATCATGTTCAGTACCATCAAATTCTACGGCGGTAATAAAAAAATAGTAATTCTTATCATTTTCCAGCCCGGTAATAGTGACCGGAAATGTTTCTGAAATCGGAGCTGTAACAGAACTAGACGTGGGTCCTATATAGTCGAAGCTAATCTCCCAGGTTTCCCATTGTTCCCATAGTGTGTCATCGTAGACATCGTAGTAAATTATGTAGTTCTCAATGCTGTCAATATCAATATCACCATCGGGGCTGTCACGGCCAAGCTCTAATCTATTTCGCGAAATCTCAACTTGGGTATCACCTGGGATGCCTACAAGACTTCCTCCTACGCCGTCTGCGAGAAAGGTCTCTTCCGAGATGCTTGTCACTATAGTATTCAAAATATCACTAAGATAGTCAGCATAGCCTAGGTCTATGACTTCTAAGCGGCGCGCTATGCGATCATTATTCGAGAGGCCATCCGTTTGCACGAAGAAATTTGATAAGCACGCTCCTTGAGCCCAATCCGCTACGTTTACGACATTATCTGATTGGCCTGAGTCCAGCCCCGCAATGGTGTTGAAAAGTGTGCAGCCAGTCCAGTTAGTCACTGACGCAGCGTAGTCAGCCAGCAAGATTTCACGTGAGTCGCCTTCAACATAGTATGTCTCGAGATCAGAGAATCCTGCGTAACGCTTAGCAATTTTAGACTCACCTGGGCTTGTGTTTGTCCCTTGCAGAGAACCAAATGCTCTCTCCGCGTTTGCGTAGCCGTCGTTGTCGGTGGGTTTGGAGATCGATGTTATTAAATTTCCTGTGGCCACATCGAAGAATCGCATGATTGTATTGCCGTTTTGATACTCCATGTCTGTTCGAACATTCCCCACGACAACACTTGTCGGTTTACCCGCATCGGAGATCGAAACGGAGGCTTCAGTGATACTGGCATTCACTTTGACGCGAGCAACTACACCGGCAATTTCTTCAGCGTGAATCCCTGTCTCGATTGCAGTGATCACTGTTGCCGACTCAAAATAGTGCACGTCAGACCGGTTATAATCGATCAGCGTAGTGAACTTTGTGGCGTCTGAACCGCCGACGGTAATTACGAAGTCGGATGTTGTAAGTGCGTATTCGGAAACAGCTGCGCACGCTTTTTCCAAACTGCTTTCAGTATCTAATACTGACGCATTAAATGAAGATAATTGTTCTGCACTAAAATCTATAGTGAAACCGGGAAAAAATTCTTGAATATAATGCCGTGATAGAATTAGGCGATTATCTACCACGACGAGGTCTGAATTTTGTGCGCCGTTCATCACGTCGAGAGCTATTGACTCTAAGCTGCGTTCTCCAGAATCAAGCAGTCCGACATAGTAACTCAGTCCCTCCGCATCGGCATCGCGCCCAAATAGTTGTTGAAATATGTTGTTAATCAGGGTCGTATTATCTAAGCCGCTAAAGCGGCTTATGTATTCGGCCGAATTACCAAAACTGGCTATTATCGAATCGAGATTGCCCCCCTCATCTGTCAGCCTTTGGGCCCAGTAAGCTAGGCCCTCAGTATCGGCAGCGCGCCCGTAAAAAGCGACATATGCTTGCAAAACAGTATTTTCTTCTTTTGTAAACACGCGGCTGCCACAGTTCTGGGCCAACAATGAAGTAGACATAGCCGAAAGAAAAATGCCGAGCCAAACGACGGATAAAATCTTCAGAGCGCGTGGCACGAGGAAGTTCATATAGATTCCATTAAGAGTAAGGAAAAGTAGCGTGACTTTCCGCTCGAACTACTATAGACCACTAGCCCCAATTAACCACTTATCACGACCCGCGCTACCGGAAATAACTGTAAAAACGCAAGAATTTGTCCTTTAATTTTCGATCAACCGTCTTGTTATTACGGCCTTTCTGGGTCAATTGTGACCCAAAGGGCTAGTTTCAGATCTTAGTCCGCTAAACTCCCAACTACGGACCCAAAAAGGCCCTCAAGTTATCGAAGTTTAATGCTCCAAATGTGCCAGAAAGGGACACTTTGAATTCACTCTTTGAGATTTTTATGAAGTTCAATACTGTCTTCAAGACGTCCGCGCTAACCGAAAAAAGCATCTATGAAGCGCTCGACCAGTGCCGCACCAATCCAGGAAGACAGCCCGATACTAACATAGAGGAAAACACGCAAGTATATGGTCATGTCGTATGGCCACACTCTGGTCTGTTGCAGTCGTTGCTCCCAGGACAACAGCTCAGGTAAATTGCTCGATTCCGATGAGATACTGCCATCCATGACCGCAGCGCTTCTATCTGCAATTCGGGCACGGACTTTTTCCAACTGCTGCCCTTTTTCTTCGACGAAACGGCGCCGAATGCCAGTTGCAGGAAGGATCACCACAGCGAGCACTACTACGAGGTAAAGAACCGTATTGACAAGTAGCGGAATCCAAATCAGGACGCTGCGCCGTGCTCTGTTCGCCAGCACCCGAAGATTGGAACGATCAAGCAAGTTGACCTTACCGTGCTCCTCCAACAATTTCCCCATCCGGCGTGCAAGCGCGATGTCGATCCAAATCAATTGACTCAGCGTAAACGCATAAACAGAATTTCGAATATACGACCATCCCGCAAAGCTTGACTGAGACATTTCGTTAACCACAGCATTATCATCGATAGCCATCCGAGAGATCCACCACGTAAGGACGACAATCGTAAGAATCCAGGACAGAGTCCATATGTGTATCGCATTGCTTTGATCCGTCATTGTTGCAGCTTCGCGGGCCAAACTTTTTTCATCTAGTGACAATGCCGGAGCAAGCGCCAACACGTCACGCGGGGTCATCTTAAGCGTATCGACCGTGACGCCAACTGAGTAACTCGCAAACCCAATAACCCCCACCTCAATGACCAAACGCTCGACTGAAAAGTAGACTTCTCTACCCTGCCAATAGATTATGGCTACCCAGATGATGAAAATGAACAGCAAAGCTGCACCGGTCACAAGCCCTATAAACAGCGGTCGACACTCGTGTTTTGTTAGCAAGCGGACATACCAGTAGCTTGATCTTTTCATAACGCAAAAACTCGGTACTGTTCCCGGCCATAAGCCGACGGTTCGTAAAATGACATAACGGTTTTATTCTTAAGTCCATGTACCTAAGTTTAGACGGATCATTGCACTGGGTCGGAAATTCAATCGCCATCCATAGGCTCTATTATTTTTTAAGCTGTTAGAAACATAGTTCAGTTAGGGATCTCTGACAAATGAAGCCATTGCCAATGTATCTTCTCTATGTCTCTTGTGGGTCAATTGTGACCCAAAGGGCTAGTTTCAGATCTTAGTCCGCTTAGCTCCCAACTGCTGACTAAAAAATGCCCCGAAATTATCGAAGCCTAGTGCTCCAAATGTGCCAGGAGCGAACTATAATAGGAATGTGGAAGAGTTGCGTTTTTAGCGGGCGAAGCACAATCTTGACGCCCGCGGTCTTTTTTTGCAATTATTCGACGATGAAATTACAGTTTTAGGCTTAGGTCAGCGGGCGGGTGTCAGGCCCGGCTGAAAATCAACGTCCGATCAATATGGGTGGAAAAGCTAATGCCAGTTAGAAAGCTATTTTCGATGACCAATGACTATATGCAAAACAATGAAGCAGCAGATGAAGGGATATGTACGGTTGCCTCACTTCAATGGTGTAAAAAATGTCTCGAACATAATCGTGGTTTGGGAAGTTACGCTGAATTATCGCTTAGCGATCACCAGCTAAATGCATTGATGGCTCTATTACGACATTTAGATGATCAACCTGGTCCACAAACCCAAGGAATGGGGCTAAGAAGAACTAATGCAGGCGATCAGGATATAAGCACAGTTGCTGAACTACAAACTAACGTCGCTAATTCCACATCAAAAATCGCAATTTTCTGGAACCAATATCACACAATGGCGTATCGCGTTGGGGATCATAGTGAATATGAATGGTTTGATCAGAATTTTGGCTGCTGGTTGGCAAATAACGAAGCCGACATGAAAAAATTTATGGAGGACGAGTGGAAGACTAAGTATTCTGATCCTCAGGGTGCAATTATAGGTATGCGCGTCGTTCAAATATAAGTTTGCTATGCATTGACTAATGTATTGAGCCAGCGAGTTTCTTCAACGTTTTTGTCCGCTTCTTATTATGAAGCCAGATAACAAAACAGCTCGGTAAGACAGCGTAAGGAAGGATTAAGATCCTCATGTACCGTAAGGTACAATAAAGCAGGCTATGGGCAATCGCCAAACTATTAACAATTTATTAGTTGTAGAATTATTGACGCCGAATTAGTGATCCCCCTAGCTTCTCTAGCATATCGTGTGCTCCTGCCCGAAGCCTAATCTGACTGTCTCCTCCGTGAGCAGTAGCCATCTTTCTCCCTGAAACTCATAATCGAATAATCCAAGCTGCGATGGCTCTTCGCAGTTCTAGTGACAGAAAGAGTCTACTATGAAGAGAGCGTCGATATATTTTTTGAGTCTCGTGGGGGTCAAAAGTGAGCTATAGGAGTAATTGCTACTAATGCTAACTATACCCTCGTTAGCATACATTAAAATGTTTCGAATAGTTAGAAAAGAGCAGGCTCGTTGCGCTTAAGTCGCCGCTAAGGAAAATGGATTCAAGTCGCTAACTTATCATGAAGCTTAGTCGCGCTCTACGCTTTCACAATTGGGATATCTGCCCAGCTTGTTGTATAGGCAGGTGACCGCTGTTCTGACTTTGGTTGCCAGTCACCACCTTGCTTATGACTCGCTACCACTGCTGAACCCAGACCATATCGATTATTAATGTTTTCAATGACAGATTGTACGGCTTCGCTTTT
The DNA here is from genome assembly GCA_913019905.1 of uncultured Cellvibrionales bacterium. Lineage (GTDB taxonomy): Bacteria > Pseudomonadota > Gammaproteobacteria > Pseudomonadales > Dasaniaceae > Oceanicoccus. The sequence goes on along the minus strand of CAJVZD010000012.1, from coordinate 123,617 downwards.
TTTATCTTCCGGTTCAGTCGGTAGGTCAAATAGATCATTTTGAACATTACTTTTAGGGGTGATGTCATTAATGGTTATGCCCGATTTGGCATAGGGGAATCCCTCTCTCCAAATTTGATCCAGTGCTTTTCTAGCAAGCTCAGTGAACGTCTTCAAATCATCGCTACCCACCGCTGTTCGACAGGTGCCAGCGTTCTGATACTGCTTATCAATCGACGAGTTTGCGTTTGTCCCAATAGTGACACTGATCGAGTAGGCGACAGCTCCTTGCTCTCTCAATTTTTTAACTCCTCGGGAGACATGATGAACGATCGATGAAAACACTGTTTCCTTGTCGAAGATCTTTTCACCATAACTTCGTGAGGCGATAATTTGCCGATTAACAACTACTGTATCGTCCGCTGGGATCGCTGGGATACCATTTAATTCAGAAACCGTTCGAGCAAGCACTACACTGAACTGAGTTTTTGCAGCAGTCTCTCCGAATTTTGATAAATCGAGGGCAGTGTTAACCCCCATCGCAGTTAGCTTTGCAGTTAGTGCTTTTCCAACACCCCAGACCTCATTGATATCCATAACGGCCAGCATACGTTCTCTTCGGTTAGGGTCAGTGACCAGATCGACAACACCGCCGGACTTGGGGAATTTTTTGGCAGCATTGTTGGCAAGCTTTGCCAGCGTCTTGGTTGTACTGATACCTACACCGGTTCCAATGCCCGTTTGTTTCAGAATTGCTCCGCGTATCTGCTTGCCAATGTGCTCTAAGTTCATGTTGTTTAGCGAGGGCAAAACGCAAAACGATTCATCAATACTGTATGGGGAAACATCGGGAGAGAACTTTTCAAGGATGGAAACGATACGTTGGCTCATGTCCGTGTACAGGGTGAAGTTTGCACTAAAGGCGATTAAACCCTTCGTCTTCTCAAAATGACGTACCTGAAAATACGGCTGGGCCATTTTAATGCCCAATGCTTTTGCTTCATATGAACGTGCGATACAACACGCATCGTTGCTTGAGAGTACGACTACAGGCCTGCCTCTTAAGTCTGGCCTAAAAGCGAGTTCACAACTCGCAAACATGTTGTTGCAATCGACAAGGCAGATAATGTCATTCATTTATCGGAACGAAATTGTTTGATGCTCGCCGTGACGACGCCCCAGAACTCGATGTCCGTTTCATCGTTAATAGGGATTATCTCTGAGCCCGATCGAGAGCTGAGGGACCTTGCTGACTTGTTAATGTGTAATTGCTTGAGTGACAACTCACCGCCCAGTACAGCAACGACAAGATCCCCATCAGAGGGTTGTAGCGCACGATCAACTATCACTATGTCTCCGTCATCGCTGCCTTCCGATATCAGGCCTTCACCGTGTACGCGCATGAAATAGGTGCTCGCGGGACTGTGAACGAGGAGCTGATTAAGGTCCAAGCTGCTAGAGACCTGGTCATCGAATGAGCCAGCAAAGCCTTTTGGTAGAGCCATTGAAATTCCCGTTTTTGTGTATGCTGTGACGCAGTATAAATCACAACCGTGATGAGAAGACTGAGTTTATCGTCCTCTAAAGCTCCTCAATAACAAATTGGTTGGATTCTATTAGGTGTTTCGGTATTGGGTCTTTGCGTTTTCGCAATCGAGAATCTTTTGATCACTTGTGAATTGAGTTGTTAGATAGGGGTGAGGGTGGTTATAGTTCGCTTTATTGTCAACGGACTAACACGCAGCTATTTTTTTGGTCGCATTAAACAATTGTCAAGCCAGCTCTTGCAGCCCAGAATCCTATTGTACTGAATGAGACGTATAGTTGAGACTCGAATTAAGCTAGATTTTTAGGAGTAAAGTGTTGATATTAGATTGCTGTCGTGGGGAGTGCTTGGTGAGCGCTTTTGCAGTGCGAATTTATTAATGGGTATATTATGGGTACGAGTAAAAAAGTGCTATGAAAGACCTGTTTTGTGGCGTCAATGGCGGTGAGGGAGGGATTCGAACCCTCGAAACTTGCGTTTACACACTTTCCAGGCGTGCTCCTTCAGCCACTCGGACACCTCACCATATAACACTTAACGCGCTGTGACGCGCGCGACCTGACGAATTTCAATCGAAACTTGATCGGCCTTCAAGTGGGGCGCTAATGTATATGAGATGGCTTTCGATCGCAACTTTATCAAATGGATTTTGTGGGTTTTATAGCGTTTTATCCGCTAATTGGGACTGATAGGTAACGGTCACGCCAATAGACGCCAAAATTCGATCAATTTACCCTGTGCCTGAGTGTTTTATGATCGTTTTTCTATTCTCTTAACGAAAAGAAAGAGAGGACACGAACGAATTAATCGTCATTGCATGCGATAATATCAACTGGGGATATTATAATGTAGCTGCGAGAGTGCTTTGATCTGGCTTACAACTAGTACTCAAGCTACAGTGTTAATTAATTGGCGTAAGTTTACAGGATAAAGATTTGACTTCCATAGAAAAAGAGCAGACTTATTGTCTGGTGACCTCTTGCGCGGACCGAGTCGGTATTGTAGCAGCGGTCACCAAATTTGTTGCGGAAAGGAACGGCTCTCTCATCGAGTCTAATCATCATACCAATCACGATAGCGGTTGGTTTTTTATGCGCAATGTTATCGATGCAGAAACGCTTGAGATGAGCATTGATGAACTACGTGAGCAATTTTTACCGTTGGCCGAACAGTACGATATGGAATGGTATATTCGCGATTCGCGGCAAATGCAAAAAGTGGTCATATTTGTAAGCCACGCTTCGCATTGCTTGGCCGATCTATTATACCGATGGCATAGTGACGAGCTAAATTGTGAGATACCTTGCGTTATTTCAAATCATGAGAATCTGAGAAGCAGCGTCGAGTGGTACGGTATTCCGTTTCACTACGTGGAAGTGACAAAGCAGAATAAGCCGCAAGCTTTCGCAAAAATGACAGAAATAGTGAGCGGTTATGATGCCGAAACGCTGGTACTTGCCAGATACATGCAAATTGTGCCGCCCGATTTGTGTGACAAATTCAGAGGGCATCTTATTAATATTCACCATAGCTTTTTGCCTTCATTTGTCGGAGCTAACCCCTATCAAAAAGCGTACGAGCGGGGCGTTAAACTAATCGGTGCGACGAGTCACTACGTTACTGATGAGCTGGACGAAGGCCCAATTATCGAACAAGACGTGATTCGCGTGAGTCACAGTTGTAATAAGGAAGATTTAGTTCGCTTGGGGAAAGACGTAGAGCGGTCGGTACTTTCCAGGGCGTTGAGGTACCACTTGGAAGATAGAGTGATTGTGCATGGGAATAAAACGGTTGTATTTAACTAACAAAGAATGCGATAAGAGGTTTACAGGGAGCGCCGGGGTTAATGGATTCCGGGCTGGCTGAATGCTGTAGCTAGCCAGCCGTTCGCTGACGGTTCGAAAATAGTCTCTCGGTTTTTCTCTGTCAGAAGATTTAAAATGACTGGCTGATCACGTTAATTGGTAGGTTTTTTGGTAAAATCGAGTCGACGAGTCATAGATCGCCGATTGGGAAATGGTCGTGAAGGTTTCGAAAGATGGCATAGATTTTCGAAATGAATGCTTGGCAAAAACATGATTGTAAAATGATTGGTGAAATAATCGGTATTCGTCGGTTGAGAATGTTCCTGGGTGTCAAAGACATTTTCGTTTTGAGGCGAGGATCGACGCCAAATTGAAGTATTGGCACTAGCGCGAGTTGAATATAGGACAGCCTTGGTATTTGTTGTGGGCTTGTTACTAGCTACGAATGCTAGTTAATGAATGCAGATTGGTCTACGCTGGATTTAATGAGCAATACTAAGGGGCTATTGCTAGCTTTCACTATCTGATTGTTGTGACTCATCCACCGTCGGATTCTCGTTCCCCGCTATAACAAATTTAGTAGAAGGTTTTTTGTTAATGAAAAAGTCGGTCAACAGTGACGCCGTCATGTTCTTCGACAACGGCGATGTTGTTAAAGAAATGTTATACCCCGAATTTGAAGCGATTCTGGATCATGTGGTCGCTATTGAAGATTTTAAAGGCGCTCAAGTTCCCGCGGTTTTTTTACGAATAAATAACAAGTTGGACATCATTGCAGCGGTATTTTTCTATATCGATTTTGATCGTGACGGCTTTACTGACAATGACTGGAATATTCCACTTCAACATCTGGTTGACAATAGTGGCGCTGGCCCGGATTTAGGGTCGGGCGCGATCAAATTATCATGTCGAAGCCAGTGTTCCGTATCGTGGCATCAACGCTCGCTATGGGACCCTGATTTTGAATCTGAGAACAATACATTTTCCCTTCTCGTTAGCAAGGCGAAACGAAACCGTCTGGGTTTGATCATTGATGACGAAAGCGAAGATAGTCGGTCGAATTCTACTCCTTCAGTCAACGGTGGGTGGCAGGCGTCTGATGAACCTTCCAGGGAAGAGTTTGCCCGACAGCTAGAGTTGGGGGTGCAACAGGAAATCGAAGCGCGGTTAGCTGCTGTTAAGGTCGAAAACCAACTGAATGTTGCAGCGATAAAGCAGGAATCACAAGACCATATTGAAAAATTGCACGAACAATATCGGCTGCAGATATTAAGCAAGAATAATATGATCGAGTCGACTAAACAGCTGTTCTCTGAAGAAAAGCACAAAACGATAAAGCTGAAGGACAAAATAGAAAAACAAGCCAGCGAATTCCAGGAAATAAGAGAGTCTTTCCAGCAGGAGATGACAAAAGATCAGGAGGGGGGAAAAGAAAAAATACTTTCACTCGAAGAAAAATTCGAACTTGAAATGCAAGCGAAAATCACATCAGTAACCATTGAGCTGAAAGAAATGTTGGATATGAGAGAAGTTGAGTTGTTTTATCGAGATGAGCAAATCGGCCGCCTTCATTCGGAAATCTCTCTTCTGAGACAGGAAAAGCAGAGCCTATTAGATAGCAGTGGCGATCGATTGCTTCATCAACTGGTGGAAAAAGGTATTACTTTTGTTGCCTACCAACCCGGAATTGAGCAAATTACGGTTCCTGTTCGAGATATGTCCGATTATCTGGAGGAACCACTCGCTTACGTTGCGGCGAAGTGCTCGGTCGATGCCGGGAAATATGAGCAATGGCTATCGCATTTTGAATTACCTGTTTGCACCTATACGGATGATGACGGAGCGATTTGCGGCGAGCCTATTTCCAAGGTAGATAGTCCTGCTCATTTTATTAGTGGAGAATCTGATTACTGTGATGAACACTGCAATAGATCCGTTGAATTAGTTCAGCCGAAGACTCACTCTGTATCAGATTAGATTATATGGGCCGCGAATATTTTGGAAAAAGTAACACCGTTCCTATACAGGAGATTGTCGATCATAGGCTAGAAAAGGTAGGGACGGAGCTTTTTGTTTGTCGCTTAGATCTCTATGACGCCAACCTTTCTGGTAATAAGTTTTTCAAGCTCAAATACAATATTTTGGAAGCTAAGAGCAGAGGCTGTACGCAATTAATCAGTTTTGGTGGTGCGTTTTCCAATCATATTCACGCACTGGCATTAGCGGGTAAACACGCGGGAATATCGACAATCGGTGTTATCCGAGGTGAGGAAAATCGTGCGATTAACGACACACTACTCGATGCCGTAGATGCGGGAATGAAACTGCATTTTGTTAGTAGGGAAGAGTATCGCTTGCGCGACAACGTTTCGTATCAGGCGTGTTTGTTGCGTAACTATCCCAACAGTTATTTAATTCCAGAGGGTGGCGGCAATGTATTGGGGGTGAAAGGTTGCACCGAAATCGTTTCCCTGATTGAACGATCGATGGAAAAGGATTTCGATACAGTCGCACTTTCCTGTGGCACAGCCTCAACAATGGCCGGTATCGTAGCGGCGATGCAGGAGGATAAGGAGGTTCTGGGGATCTCTGTATTAAAAGGGGCGACGTATTTAGAGGCAAATGTAAAGAGCTGTTTGGAAGAATTAGCTGTAATGATACCAGCGGTTTCCTCTAAAAAGGATTTTGCTAACTGGCACATTGATTTTGAAAATCACTGTGGTGGTTATGCAAAATTGACGGCAGAACTAGCTCATTTTATGGCGGATTTTCAAGTTCGACACGGTATACCGGTAGAGCCGGTGTACACCGGTAAGCTATTTCTAGCGCTGTTCAAGCTTGTTCAGCGCGGGAAATTATCAAATAGACGTATCGTTGCAATTCACACCGGCGGTTTGCAGGGTTTACGTGGAATGAAATTACAAATTGAGAAAAAGTTGGCTGCAAGTCCAGTGTCCGCTAAGGGAATCGATCTGAGCTTCAATTAGCGAGTTTAAAATTCGATGTATTTTGGTCTAGGCAATCGAACAAAGCCGTACTTGCCAGCCCCATTTAGAATGGATTGTTTATGAGTGATTCTACTGCAACTTACAATGGCGTTGAACAACAACTAATTCAGACTCTAGTGCCCGTTAATGCGCTTACAAGTGATCATCTTGAGTCGCTAATGCGAGGTATATCAATCGAATCCATTTTTGCCGGACAAGTTCTATTTTCTGTCGGCGACTACGATAACCGCCATATTTACTTATTAAGTGGACGGGTTGGGATTGAAGCTAATGGCGACACCACTTACTGCGATGCCGAGAACCCGGATTGCCGCTTCCCTTTAAGTCATCACCAGCCGAGAGATAGTCGGGCAGTAGCGGCTACCGATTGTAGTGTTATTCGATTTGATAGCGACCAGCTCGATAGTATGTTGGCCTGGGACCAGGCGTCACAGTATTTGATTTTAGATATCGCAGATAAACGGGACATGGATGAAGACGCGGATTGGATGTTGACGTTGTTGCGCTCAAATTTATTCTACAAAATACCTCCGATGAATATCAGGCGCATTTTAGATAAGTTTGAAGCGCGGTATATGTCCGCGGGTGACGTTGTGTTGAGGCAGGGAGAAGTAGGAGATAGTTGTTATTTTATTAAGGAGGGAACGGTAGGGGTTTACCGAGCAGAAAATGAAAGGTCATCCTCCGATCTCATTGCTGAACTAGGGGTCGGCCGTTGTTTTGGCGAGGACGCTCTTGTGAACGACACTAGCCGAAATGCTTCAATAGTAATGCATGCCAACGGTGTACTAATGATGCTGAAAAAGCAGGATTTTTTCCTACTTTTAAAACAACCGATTGTGAGTGCGGTATCTTTTTCCGAGGCTTGTTTACAGTTGGAGAAGGGGGCTAAGTGGATTGATGTTAGAACTCAAGATGAATACGAACGAACTCATGCAAACCATTCGCAGAACCTGCCGCTGGATATTTTGAAACTGAAGTCAAGGATTCTGGATAGAAGTCAAAATTACATAACGTATTGCAGCAGCGGCCGGCGTAGTGAAGCCGCCGCCCATTTTTTAACTGAAGAAGGATTTAAGGTCAGCGCTCTGGCGGATGGAATAGAGCAATTCTTCAATAGCCATAGAAAGATGTTTTTCCCTGGTTAGTGCCCGTCTAGAATTAGAGTTTTTCAACGATGTTCATTGCGCGGGTTCCGGTTCGTTTGTCAGAAAATAAACCCTAAAAATTGACCGAATTATAAACAGTTAGCGTGATGTTTTTGTGATTCCTGACCGTAGTTATTTATTGGCAAAATCTTTTGGTTTTCAACAGATGTGGCCTTATAACTAGAGTATACTACCGGCTTCTTGAGGTGATATAGAAAGAAATTCGAACTATGACGAAATTTAAAAAAATTGGCATTACCGGTCGCGAAGGTACCGGGTTTGGTGATTCTCTGAAGGTTCTGGTCAGTGTACTGGCTAAACACAAAGTCGACGTTTACGTTTGCGAATCGATTGCACCGCTTTTGGCTAAATGTAAGTTGCCTGTTTGTCGGTTAAGTAAAATCGGAGAGATCTGCGATTTAATCATCGTGCTAGGAGGGGACGGCAGTCTATTAGGCGCTGTACGAATTTTAGCCCGACATAATGTCCCCGTACTCGGTATTAATCGGGGGACGCTGGGATTTCTCACTGATATTTTACCGGAAGAGATCGAAACCAGAGTGGGTGCGGTCTTAAATGGGGAATACACCGAGGAAAAACGATTTTTATTGAGCGCTCAAGTGAGGAGAGGTGGAGAGCTAATTGGTCGAGCAGAAGCGCTTAATGATGTCGTTGTCAACTCCGGGACGTCCGCACAAATGATAGAGTTCGATCTTTTTGTCGATGATGAGTACGTGTATAGGCAGCGATCAGACGGCTTAATCATCTCGACGCCGACTGGGTCTACAGCCTACTCTTTGTCTGCTGGCGGACCAATTATGCACCCCAAGCTGGACGCAGTCGTGTTGGTACCCATGTTCCCACACACACTGAGTAGTCGGCCAATATTGGTTGACGGTAATAGTGAAATAAAAATCGTCATTAACGATAGTAATGAAATTCATCCGTCAGTTACCTGCGATGGTCAGGTTCAGATTACTTCTATGCCCGGTGACACGATCTACGTGAAAAAGAAACGACATAAAATGAAGCTGATTCATCCGCTGGATCACAGTTTCTATGCAAGCTGTCGCGACAAATTAGGCTGGGTTTCTCGTCTTGGTAAGTGAGCGAGAATTTCCTATTCCACCGTCGTTACTATGAATCTATCATCCGATGATTTTCCCTGTGCCGATAATCCACGTTATGTTGGACACGATGTTGTGGGTGATATACATGGTTGTACAGGAAGTCTTATTCAGCTGCTCGGAATTTTGGGTTACGTTAAAAAAGGAGGTGTTTTCCAATACCACAATCAGAGCAAGCCAAGACAATTAGTATTTTTGGGTGACATTCTCGATCGTGGACCGAAGATTCGGGAAGCCATCCTAATTCTTCGCGAGATGGTTGAAGCGGGTAGCGCACAAATTATCATGGGTAATCATGAGTACAGCGCTCTCGGTTACACGACGCTAATCCCCGACAGTCGTGTGCCCGACGGTAATTCCAGTACATATGTTCGGGCCCACAATGATTCGCACACACGTTCGATACAAGAAACCCTGGACCAGTTTGCGAATCACCCTAAAGATTGGTCTGATACGCTACGCTGGCTTTATGACTGGCCATTAGTTCTACAGTTTAAACATTTTAGAGTTGCGCATGCCTGCTGGGACTCAAGACTTGTTAAAGAGTTCTCGACACGTCGTCCTGATTTGACCATTGACTCCCAGTTTTTGATCGAGTCTGGAGATTATCGAAACTTTGCCGGACAATTTATGAATAGAACGACACGAGGCGTAAGTCTTCTGTTGCCAGATAATCAGTCTATGACCAGTATTGATGGTTACACTCGGCGAACCTTCAGGGTGAAATTTTGGGTTGATGACGCCGAGCGTTATGGGGATATTGAGTTTCAACCCGACCGCTTAAACCCGTCGCTGGCCGATCAAAAAGTCAGCGTAAAAGAGAAAGATTATTTGCCTTTCTATGGTCCCGAACAGCGACCTTTATTTGTTGGTCATTATTGGTTGGAAGGTACACCTGCACCACTGTTAAAGAATATTGCTTGCCTGGATTACAGTGCCGTCAAAAACGGTAAGCTAGTGGCTTACCGAATGAATACCGAGACACATTTATTGGCAGGCAACTTTGTGTGGGTAAACGCAATTAACTAGATAAGCGCCAGACCGTGGTGCCATTTAGATCTGACTATTTTGGATCAATTTGCTAATATTTGAGAGAACGAAGTAATGCTATTAACGATGCAGGGAATTCACATTATCTATGGCTGAAATTATTGTAGTCGAGGCACCTATTGAGGACAATTTGAAAGATTTTAGTCAATATTTGTGGCAGCAAAAAGTGCCTCATCGCATTATCGAAAATAATAACCGTCAACTTCTAATGGTCGGCTCCGAAAGTGACGCGAAACAAGTCGCACAAGCATTTCGACATTTCCGAAGCGGTAATGAAAAACCGATTGAGATTGAGAGGCCGGTCAACGATGGCCTTGGCACTCTTTGGCAACAAATCAAACATGTCCCGGTAACCCTGGGTCTATTGTTGTTGAGTATCGCAGGATTTTTTGTCGTGTATTTGGATACCGATTACGAAATTATTAAGCTGTTGACCTTCAGTGAATTCACGCAAGTAAGCGGACGCGTAATGTATCGGTTACCGACAGGCGAATATTGGCGTCTCATTACGCCAATCTTTCTTCATTTCAGTATCTTGCACATTGTATTTAATACATTGTGGCTTTGGGATTTGGGTCGGCGTGTTGAGTTATTGCAGGGCAGCGTGCGTATGATCAGCTTGGTTTTGTTGATGGGCGTGGGTTCTAACATTACTCAGTATTTCTTTACAGAAAGTGCGATTTTCGGTGGCATGTCGGGCGTCATCTACGGCTTATTGGGTTACGGCTGGATATGGAGCTATTTACGCCCTGACCAGTCTCTGCAGATCCCCAAAGCGGTGATTATCTTTATGTTGGCGTGGCTTGTCATCTGTTTGGTCGGTTTTACTACGTTGATTGGTGCAGGCAACGTTGCTAATGCTGCTCATATTGGCGGGCTTATCATGGGCATGGTACTTGGGTTTGGCGCCGGTAAAATTGCCGGAAACAGTTCTGCGGAATGACTGATAAAACTCTACAATAGTCAGTAATACTGACGCTCTGGTTATATGAACTTATCTTTGGAAAAGGTTAATCATGAATTTTGAACAACTCATTAATTCGATGACTCCGGAAATACACGGAAATTTGAAACGGGCGATTGAAATAGGTAAATGGCCCGACGGAGCGATGCTGACACAGCAGCAAAAAGAAAGTTGCATGGAAGCGGTGATAACCTATGAAGGAAAATTTCTCGATGAAAACCAGCGAGTGGGTTACATCGATAGGGGAAAGAAAGAAGACGGCGAGGTGTGCGAGACCACATCGCCTTCGTCCGTGGAAGACGAAATCGCATTGAAATGGTCTTAATGGCAATACTTCATTGCGCCCATGTTGGAAACAAGAAACCATTTTAGAATTTTTAAAATTGATAATTCGATAATATTACCGGTGCTAGAGGATATCCCACTTGACACAGATTAACGTCGCAGGCCATCTGCGAAAGATGCAAACCCTTCTTAACGACACAGTCGAATATACCTTGTTGATTGGTGATGACGCGATTTCGATGAATTCTTTATTGGGCAAAAAAATATCGCTCAACTATTCCGGATTAATAAACTGCATCCACTGTGACAGAAAAACCAAGAAGAGTTTTAGTCAGGGTTATTGTTATCCCTGTTTTCAGTCATTGGCGCAGTGCGATAGTTGTATTATGAGTCCGGAAAAATGCCATTACGAAGCGGGAACTTGTCGCGAGCCGGAGTGGGCTGACCAAAACTGCATGACCGATCACTTTGTGTATCTGGCAAATTCTTCGGGAGTAAAGGTGGGTATTACACGCGGAAATCAAATTCCAACACGGTGGATGGATCAGGGGGCCGTGCAGGCATTGCCTATTTTCAGAGTGAGTACTCGACTGCAATCTGGATTGGTCGAAGTTTTATTCAAGGAACACGTTGCGGATAAAACGAATTGGCGGAAAATGTTGAAAGGAGAGGTCGATGACTTGAATCTCTTAGCCGTTAGGGATCAGTTGCTGGAAAAAACATCGGAGTCAATTAGCGAACTCCAGGAGCGGTTTGGAATCCAGGCAATTCAAGCGATCAGCGATGCGGAACAGCTTGAAATTAAATACCCTGTCGTTGAGTACCCAATCAAAGTCACCTCTTTTAATTTTGATAAAAATGCGTCGGTCGAAGGTACTCTTATGGGAATAAAGGGGCAGTACTTAATACTCGATACGGGTGTTATTAATATTAGAAAGTTCGGCGGCTACCACATTGAATTTGCTGCTTAATTCGACAATTTCTATTTCTTTGGAGAAGTATTGATGCGCGACTCGTTGCCAAAAACGATTTTTTTAAAAGACTATCAAGTTCCTGAATTTTTTATTGATACGACCGATTTACATTTCACTCTAAATGAAGATAGTGCCGTGGTCCGCGCCCGTCTGGCCATTAGGAGGAATTCTGCGTCCAGTAGCGTTGCAGCAGAATTACACTTAATGGGACAAGAATTGAAATTGCAGTCTATTGCTATCGATGGTCAGCCGTTGAGTAAAGCTGATTTTGAGGTCACTTCTGAATTTCTGATTATTCCGAATGTTCCCGATGAGTTTATTCTGGAATCCGTGGTCGAAATTTTGCCACACAAAAATACCTCACTGGAAGGCTTGTATAAATCCAGTAATTTATTTTGTACACAGTGCGAAGCTGAGGGATTTCGAAAGATTACTTACTTTTTGGATCGCCCGGACGTAATGTCAGTCTACACCACAACGATAGTGGCAGATCGGAGTAAGTACCCCGTGTTATTGTCTAACGGCAACAATACAGAAAAAGGGGTGAATGGGGATGGCACTCATTGGGCGCGATGGGAAGATCCGTTTCGCAAACCCTGCTATTTATTTGCTCTCGTCGCTGGAGACTTAGAATGCGTCGAAAAAGGGTATACGACACTGTCTGGAAAAAATGTCGATCTTAAGATTTTTGTCGAAGCCAAGGATACCGATAAATGCGACCACGCAATGAGCTCGCTCATTAATGCAATGCGTTGGGACGAAGAAGTTTATGGGCGCGAGTACGATTTGAATATTTTTAATATTGTTGCCGTCGATGATTTCAATATGGGCGCGATGGAGAACAAAAGTCTAAATATTTTTAATACGTCTTGTGTACTAGCCAAACCGGAGACGACCACTGACGCTGGCTTTCAGCGTGTTGAAGGAATTGTTGCCCACGAGTACTTCCATAATTGGTCGGGTAATCGTGTTACCTGTCGCGATTGGTTTCAATTGAGTTTGAAAGAAGGGTTTACCGTTTTCCGGGATGCTGAGTTTTCTTCGGACATGGGCTCGAGAACGGTAAAACGAATTGAAGATGTAACACTGTTGCGGACGGTTCAGTTTTCTGAGGATGCGGGACCTATGGCGCACCCGATTCGTCCTGATTCATTTATAGAAATTTCGAATTTCTATACGGTGACAATTTATGAAAAGGGCGCGGAGATCGTCCGAATGATCGCTCATTTATTGGGAGAAGCGGATTTTAGAAAAGGGTCAGATTTGTACTTTGATCGCCACGACGGACAAGCTGTCACCTGCGAAGATTTTGTAAAGGCAATGGAAGACGCATCAGGGAAAAACCTTATTCAGTTTCGACGTTGGTATTCGCAAGCTGGAACTCCGTTGCTCACCGTTAGCGGTAGCTATGATAGGGATGGCCGAACCTACACACTAAATGTCGAGCAGTCCTGCGGGCCGACTCCTGGTCAAAAAGAGAAAGAGCCTTTTCATATCCCTCTACTAATGTCGTTAGTCAGCGCCTCCGGAGAGATCCCGTTAAATATACTTGGCAGTGACGATGAGGCGGGCAGACCAAGGGGTGAAATGGTACTCGACATCACAGAGTCGAAACAACAATTCATCTTTACGGATATCCCTGAGGAACCGGTGCCAAGTTTATTGCGGGGCTTTTCCGCGCCGGTAAAATTGTCATTTGATTATAGTCGAGATCAATTGATGTTTCTTATCACTCATGACACCGATGGATTTTGTAAATGGGATGCAGCGCAGCAGTTAGGTGTCAGAGTACTGAATGATATGGTTTCCTTCTATCAAAATGATGAAGAGATGCTCGTTGATCAACGATTGTTAGACGCTTATCGCGCCATTCTTAACGACAATGATCTTGACCCTGCAATGGTTGCGTTGATATTAGCCCTGCCGTCTGAAGCGTATATTTCCGAGTTGTCTGATGAGGTTGATGTTCTCGCGATAAACGCTGCGAGAAAAAGCGCGCGGAAAATTATTGCCAATGAGTTGCAGGAAGACTTTTGGAGAATCTATAAAGGCCACTCAAATAACTTGCCGTATCAACCAACCTGTGACCAGATTGCCAGACGTAGTTTGAAAAATTGTGCTCTCGATTATTTGATGTTATTGGAGGACGGGTCAGCATTGGAAAGTTGTTTAGCGCAGTTTAGTACCAGTTCTAACATGACTGACGTATTGCAAGCTTTCATCGCAATCATTAATAGCCCTCATAAAGACAAAAAACAAACGGCGATAGGCGATTTTTATGATCGTTGGGAAAATGAACCCTTAGTGATTAATCAGTGGTTCATGGCACAGGCACTTTGTTCCGCTACCGGTACGCTGGATGATGTTAAGAAGCTGATGAATCACGCTGCCTTTGACATTACAAATCCTAATAAAGCTCGCGCACTCATTGGCGCGTTCACCAGTCAGAATAGTGTTAATTTTCATCAGCCTGATGGAAGCGGCTACCGATTCTTGGCGGATCAAATCATTGTTTTGAACGAAATTAATCCACAAATTGCATCGCGTCTCTTAGGACCATTAACGAAATGGAGAAAATACTTGCCGTCGAGTCAGCAGTTAATGAAAGTTGAATTGAATCGAATTTTAGCGATTAGCGATTTGTCAAAAGATGTTTACGAGGTTGTTACAAAAAGCCTGGCTGTATGAAGGCGACGATTTATTCTGATAGAGCAAGATTTGTTGTTGGCATGTTTGGTAGATCGGTGATATTTATCACCGATCTACCATTATCACGGATCTATGATGGTGAAATCAGAAACGTATCCAATTTTTTCCCATACGATACATTTTGCTAAATAGTCTTTCATCATCGGGATTTCATCAATGACTTCCTGGATACTAATCCAGTAGAAAATTATGTATTGGTGTTTTCTTGAGTTGTAGTTAGAAGAAAGTTCGTCGAACGTTTTGCTCAGGAGCGTTTCCCCATATTTGTCGGCAATTTTCTTTTCGCAGTCGTAAGAGGCATCATCAATACTTCGGGCAAAGAAAGCGGTTGGTTCTGTTTCGGCAGCATTAAAATAGACCGCCATAACCCCTATGGCTAGTAGTAAAATGATAAGGAACGTCAGAGGGATTTTAAAGCTTTTAGCATTTTTTGCGTTGTTCATGTTAGTTTACAGGCCCGTTTTAAGTGTATTATAGGTGAGATGTTCTAATCGAGTAATTCCTTCGGATTTTCTCATTGCTTTACAGCTGCTGTTTCTCGACCCGGGGGCGGGCTATATTGCCTAAGTATTGTAAATCAATTACTGGATATCGAACTAGGGGCTTCAGGTGTTGTTAACGAAATTGTCGAGATTTGCTTTCTTTTCCGCGCTGGTGGTAATTAGCTGGCTTGCTGTCACGCCTAGTAACGATCCCGTCATCACGACCGGATGGGACAAAAGCAATCATTTTTTGGCTTTTTTTGTTTTGTTGCTTCTATTGGATCATGCCTATCCTGCATTTCATCTAATAAAAACTAAGTTACTGATTTTATTTGCATTTGCATTAATTATTGAATGTGTTCAATCACAACTCCCGTGGCGGTCGTTTTCCTTGTGGGATATTGTAGCCGATGCTGTGGGTTTACTTTTATATATTGCCGTCAAACCCTTGCTGTCGCCCAGATCACTATCGAAGCTTTTTACTAAAACGGCTTAGGGAGTCGCGTTCCTTTATGTGTATCAGTTGGCAAGGCAAGCCTCAACAGGGTTTAAATTATTTGTCGATGTCTCGTGAGACATTTCTACCCTATCTAAAGATAGAGCAGCGAAGACGCACTTTTTCTTTTGCGCTGGTCTTCCTTGTCTCGAAGTCATTTTGGATGCAAATATTGTCGAGCGGAATCTTTCTGGCGTTTGCGGCATGAAACGGATACTCATTGTCTACCATAGCCAGTCTGGAAGTACGCGGGCATTGGCCAACGCTGTCGCTGCAGGCGCTTGCCTGGAGGAAGGCATAGAAATCCGTCAACTTCGAGCGATGGAAGCCGGTATTGTCGACCTGCTATGGTGCGACGGGGTAATTTTTGGAACGCCGGAAAACTTAGGTTATATGTCCGGCGGACTTAAAGATTTTCTTGATCGCATCTTTTATCCTGCTTTGTCTCACTCCTTAAATTTGCCCTATGGTCTTTTTGTCAGCGCTGGGAATGATGGACGTGGCGCGGTGAGCCAGTTGCAAAGGATTGTGAAAGGCATTCCGCTACGCTGTATTGCCGAGCCGATCATTGTTAGAGGCGAAGTCAAAGCAGAGGATCTTCAGTTATGTAAAGATTTGGGACAGGCGGCTGCAGCGGGATTAATGCTCGGTATTTTTTAGCTGGAAGTTCGTATAGAGACAGTCATTTTACCAAGAGAAACGGCCCCACTGGTTCTGCTTCCGGGCATTCTCACCGGTGTAGAATGGCTAAATCAGACTATCACTATTAGGCCGGCAGCCGTTAGAGTTGAGAAAGCAAATACCCCAGGCCGCTTACCGTCGCAATTATAATTACTGCTGCAATTATATTCCACACTGATGTCTTGAATTTTTGAGCCGGTGTCAATGCTATTGTGTCAGACCTATTGCCGTCGGAAGTTGGTTTTGTTTTCCATGATTTCGGTGCGGTGTTTTTCTGCCGGGGTGTGGGCTTTGGCGGTTTTTCAATACGCCTTATTTTTGTTGCGTTCATATCGGCCGATTTCGTTGGTCCATGAACCCGAAACAGCAGCACGTCAAAGCGAACCATGTCTCCAGATTCTAATTCGGCTTCCGTTACGCGTTTGTCGTTGACATAGGTTCCATTGGAAGAATCTAGATCTCGTATCAGTAGCTTTGTGCCCTTAATCGCCAACTCAGCATGTGTCCGTGACAGGTGCGTTCCCGGGATAACAATGTCACAAGTAGAATCTCTTCCCAGTAAGACATGACCTGATATTGGGAATCGTTGACCGACGAGCCAGCCGACTTCAGCGACCAGTTCCCAGTTTTCGCTCATGTAATCTTTTAGATTTAACTTTTCTGTCGCGTTTATGTCATTTTCAGGCATTTCCGCCCCTTTTAATCTTTTGGTTTATTATCCAGATAAATTATTGTTTTTTTTAAATAATCCGAATAGATCATATATTAGCTTAAAGATTTCGTCTAAACATTTTCTATCGCTCCTCTTTAGGAAATGTAGCGCTTTCCACTTGCTTTTGTCGACAATTTGGCCGATTTTATTCGCTAACAGGTCATAGTTTCTGCGCAAAAGCTAAAAACCGCGGATTTTCTTACTAGGGCTCAGTAGATATTGAGTTTTTTTTGCGCTTATGCGACGGCCGGGTCTGTTAGCGTTGTACTAACCAAGACGCTTATCCTGTATTGAATGTGGCTGTGGTTGTGGCTGTGTCCAGAAGTATGGTGGAGTAGATTGTTGATCTAACGTTCTGATCCAATACATGTTGAATTTAGCTAAAAGCCGCGTTGGATCCATGAGGTATAGTTGGAAAGTCAGCGCTGTATTCGATGCTATAATTGATTTAATATTCTCTTAATCAATGGCCGCTAATTTGGCTGGATGAGCTAAGCTAACTAACGGGATATCGGTGTTTCTGCGCTAGAAAGTATTCTTTGGCTTCTAATATTAATCCCTAAGGGACTCATGTTAAAACTTCCCGGTTATACAATTGAGCAAGAACTTGGGCATGGTGGCATGGCTGTTGTGTATCTGGGGCAGCAGCAATCACTTAAGCGTCCAGTGGCAATAAAAGTTCTAAATGCAGACATGGAAAGTGATCCCTTTGTACAGCTGCAATTTCAACAAGAATCTTTAATGGTTGCGAAGTTAAACCATCCCAATATTATTCAAGTGATTGACCAAGGGGTTGCGGCTAACGGCGGCCCCTATTTCGTGATGCAGTATGTCAAGAGTATTCCGCTAACAGCAATCATCAACCGTAACGATGTCAATTTGACAAGGAAGCTGGATATTGCCATTCAAATATGTCGGGCTTTATCTTATGCGCATCGAAACGGCGTTGTTCATCGGGATATTAAACCGGCAAATATTCTGGTTGATTACGATGGTCACGTCCGTGTTGTCGACTTTGGTATTGCCGGGTATTTCAAAAAAGCGGGGACAAAGGGTAGCAAAGAGACGCAGTCAGTGATTATGGGTACGCCCAATTATATGGCGCCTGAACAGTTAGATCCTAAAGCAGAGATAACTTACTTGAGTGATATTTATGCTTTGGGTGTACTGATGCACGAATTGTTTTCCGGTTGCTTACCGGCTGAACTGGAAATCAAGCCCGAAGATATCCCCCGCGCATTATGGGACCTTGTTCAGCAATGCCTTAGTAGGAATACGTCTGAGCGCCCGCAAAGTGCCGATGAGTTAACTTCGAAACTGTTAGAATTACTTCACGGTAGACACTTAAATACGCCCCGCTGGGAACAAGAAAAAAAGTCAGATGTATTACCCGGCAATTACGAACTAATAGATATCCTTAAAGAAAATAGTTATGGATCTACTTATCTTGTAAGTGAACCAAAGAGCCGGCAATGGCTAGTCGTAAAAAAACAAGCCGTCGAATATGAAGGAACAGCGTATTCGAGTTCGCAGGCACTAGCGGGGGTTGAGCACGACAATATTGTATCGATATTGGGTACCGCAAAAAATGATCGAGTGTTTATTACGGTTATGGAGTATGTGAAAGGAGGCAGTCTACAGGATCGCTTAACTCAGGCATTTTCTCTGCCGCGCTGGGTGATGCTTGCTCAACAAATGTGCGCTGGTTTACATCAAATTCATCAGCTTGGGTTAATTCACGGGAATTTGCGGCCCAGCAACGTTCTTGTAATGAATCCAGGGCACGTTAAGTTAAGCGATATTGGGTACCTAGAGCATAATGCAGTTGCGGATGACGATTGGTATCAGCCAAATGACGAAGAAAAGTCTATTGCCTCTGATGTGTTTTCAACGGGTGCTGTGTTGTTTCACTTACTCACAGGTGTTGCTATTGAACAAGTGCAGGGAGCTGTTAGAAATCTTGATAAATTGGATAGCCTGTCTCCTCCATTGGTCGCCATTCTCAAAAAAATGCTAGCGGCAAACCCTCAAAAGCGTTTTGGCAGCAGCGAAGAAGTCAGGTTAGCGTTGAAGAGCGTATTTGACACGGAAAAAACAGTGATAGTAAAACCGGAAGTTACCGAGCCAACGGTCACTGAAAAACCGCAATTTTCAGTTCTTGCAAAAGTTGCCTTGGTTCTCGTTGCTTTGTTTTTTATCGCAGAAGGTTTTTGGCTTTTTGGGGGTGAAGGTATTGGCCGATTATTCTAGGAGTATTCTACCTGGCCTGCACAAACAAGGCATTATGCTAATGTTCAGGTTTTCTATTATTGGTAACCTGCAACGCCTGCACAAAAGCCTTGGCTGCATTGCTCAAACTTCGGTTTCGATGGTATACATATCCAAGCGTTCTGCTTAGAGTTAAATCGCTAATATTCAATGCCGTTGTCGTTTCGTCAATCATAGTTCGCGGCAGTACACTCCAGCCGAGTCCTATAGACACCATCATTTTAATTGTTTCGAGATAATTTGTGGCCATCGATACTTTTAGATTGAGGTCGTGTTCCTGAAATGTCTTTTTTATGATTTGCCCGGTATAGGTATTGAGGCCTGGCAATATCGCTGTAAACTCACTTAACGTTGCGATATCGGCGTCTAGGTTGTTGGTTAAAGGGTGATCCGGAGCAACGGTCACAACGAGTTCATCCAGCCAAATGGCTTGCTGATTTAGAGGGCTATTTATTGTCGGGTCCATTCCCGTAGGGTCTAGAGTGATAACGCCTAGTTCAATTTTCCCGTGCATAACTTGCTCATAAGCTTCTTCCGAATCGATAAAATCAATGTCAAAATGGACGTTCGGGTAACGTTTGCTGAACGTTTTTAAAACCGGTGGCAGGCGGTGCAGACCAATATGGTGGCTTATGCCGATGCTGAGATTACCACTGACTTCCCCTTGTAAATCAGCAATGCTGCGCCTGGCATCGAGAACGGACTGTAATATTTGTTCGGCTTTAGGAAGTAGGGCTTTGCCGGCTTCCGTCAAATGTACCGATCTGCTGATGCGGTCAAACAATTTACACTGCAATTGGTTTTCTAATACAGAAATTCGTTTACTGACGGCAGGCTGAGTAATGTGAAGCCTGTCGGCGGCTTCTGAAAAAGATCTTAGGTCCGCTACTTCAACGAATGCTTTGAGATTTTGGGTGTCCATGGGATATTCCGGAATAAGTAGATCGTCTTAAAGTGTAATCTATTGCTTTTGGTTATCCAATGTATAAAAAATATGAATTTGTTTTATTCGAATAATGGGCATAAAATTCGTCCAGTTCGAAATAAACGATCGATACATTCGGATACTGTTTATGGCTATCGATACCAATCAATAAATCCATTAACAGTTTCATCAAACAGTTCCATTAAGTAATTCCATAGAACAATTCGATAAAACAGTGAGGTACAACATGGGCAAAACTCTGTATGACAAGCTTTGGGATTCTCACCTGGTCAAGCAGCGTGATGATGGAACCGCATTAATTTATATCGACCGTCAACTCGTTCACGAAGTAACTTCTCCCCAAGCTTTTGAGGGTTTGCGGCTGGCAGGTAGAAAGCCATGGCGAAAGTCGGCCAATTTGGCGACGCCGGATCATAATGTCGCTTCGCTCAAATCTGAGCGTGACGGCGGAGTGGAAGGAATTATCGATGAGGTTTCTCGTATCCAAGTAAAAACTCTGGGAGAAAATTGTAAAGAGTTTGATATTCAGGAATTTGATATTAACGATGTTCGTCAAGGAATTGTGCATGTTGTAGGGCCGGAACAGGGTGCGACCTTACCGGGTATGACTGTTGTTTGCGGTGATTCGCACACCGCAACACACGGTGCATTAGGCGCGTTGGCGCACGGCATCGGTACCTCCGAAGTGGAACATGCTCTAGCCACGCAATGCCTGATCCAAAAGAAAATGAAGAATATGTTAGTGTCGGTCGATGGCCAGTTACCCGCTGGCGTTACGCCAAAAGATGTCGTGCTAGCGATTATCGGCAAAATCGGTACCGCCGGTGGTAATGGGCATGCGATTGAATTTGGCGGTAGCGTTTTTCGTAATATGTCGATAGAAGGACGGATGACCGTTTGTAATATGGCTATCGAGGGAGGCGCTCGGGTTGGAATGGTTGCTGTTGACGAGAAAACTATCGACTACGTAAAAGGCAGGCCGTTTTCGCCCAGTGGTGAAAACTGGACGAAAGCTGTCGAGCACTGGCAAACATTGCATAGCGATGACGATGCAGAGTTTGACACAGTAGTGAGTCTCGATGCAGCGTCGATCATTCCCCAGGTCACATGGGGAAACTCGCCGGAAATGGTTGCCGGAATTGATGGCCGAGTTCCAGCTTTGGCAGACATTGTCGATCCGGTTAAAAGAGCAGCCGCCGAACGAGCGTTGGAATATATGGGTTTGAAAGGTGGAATGGCGATTACCGATATTAAGTTGGATTGTATCTTTATCGGTTCTTGCACCAACTCTCGAATCGAAGATTTACGAGCTGCCGCAGCAGTAGTCAAGGGAAAAACGGTTGCAAAAACCGTTTCACGTGCCTTGGTGGTGCCCGGCTCGGGCCTGGTAAAGAAGCAAGCAGAAAAGGAGGGGCTCGATAAAATTTTCCTCGCGGCGGGATTGGAGTGGCGCGAGCCAAGTTGTTCCATGTGTCTGGCAATGAATTCCGATAAATTGGGCGACGGAGAGCACTGTGCTTCCACATCGAATAGGAATTTTGAAGGACGGCAAGGTTTTGGTGGGCGTACGCATTTAGTTAGTCCGGAAATGGCAGCTGCCGCTGCAATCGCCGGTCATTTTGTTGACGTGCGAGATGTTGTAAATATATAGGAGGGCGTTAACATGAAAAAATTCACCACCGTCGACGGCATCGTTGCGCAGCTAGATCGCGCGAACGTTGATACCGATATGATTATTCCGAAGCAGTTTCTTAAATCGATTAAGCGTTCCGGTTTTGGGCCCTTTCTCTTTGATGAATTGCGATATTTGGATGAAGGTTATCCAGGTATGGACTGTAGCAATCGGCATCTTAATATGGATTTCCCTCTTAATTTTGATCGATACAAGGGGGCGGAAATTTTATTAGCGCGAGAGAATTTTGGTTGCGGTTCTAGTCGAGAACACGCACCCTGGGCATTGGAAGATTACGGTTTTAGAGTCATTATTGCGCCGAGTTTCGCCGATATATTTTTTAATAATTGTTTCAAAAACTCGATTCTTCCAATCATTCTAGATGCTGAAATAGTTGATAGACTCTTTCGAACCGTAGCGGAAAATGAGGGCTACGAGTTAACGGTTGATCTGGAAACTCAGAGCGTTTGTCTACCTGGAGGAGAAACAATTTCCTTCGAAGTTGATAGTTTCCGGAAACATTGTTTACTCAATGGTTTGGATGATATTGGTATTACCTTGCAAGATACCGACGAGATTCACGACTTTGAGAAACAGTGGAAGAACAAATCGCCCTGGTTATTTGCTGAGTCGCCATAACAAGCAATCCATTGCTAAGGTGGTTTTTGGTATTTTCGAATAAGAATTTCATAAATATGAAATTCTCGGTTTCACATTCTAATGATTGTAGAGGTGTATGGTGAATAGCAAAGTTTTAGTTATTTCTGGCGACGGTATCGGTCCTGAAATTACGCGGGAAACACAAAAAGTATTAGATGTTGTCAATAAGAAATTTGATTTAGGGTTAGAGTTCGACGAGGCATTGCTAGGTGGAGCGGCATTGGACGCCACGGGCGTGCCTCTACCGGATATTACTCTTGAAAAAGCACGTGCGTCAGACGCAATTTTGTTTGGGGCTATCGGAGGGCCAAAATGGGATGATGTCGATCGTCAATTGCGACCTGAAAAAGGTCTTTTACAAATTCGGTCGTCGTTGCAGCTATTTGGTAACTTACGGCCGGCAATATTGTATCCTCAGTTAGCTGATGCTTCTTCACTAAAACCGGAAGTCGTTTCGGGTTTGGATATTTTGATTGTACGGGAGTTAACTGGGGGGATCTATTTCGGAGAACCGCGCGGTATTCGCACTTTAGAAAACGGCGAGAGAGAGGGTTATAACACTTATAAGTATAATGAAACTGAAATAAAACGCATTGGGAAAGTTGCTTTTGAGGCTGCACAAAAAAGAGGCGGGAAGCTTTGTTCGGTGGACAAATCGAATGTGTTAGAGGCGACGGTATTGTGGCGAGAAATTATGGAACAAATGGCGCCTGATTATCCCGATGTAGAATTGACGCACATGTATGTCGATAATGCAGCGATGCAGTTGGTTCGCGCGCCAAAGCAGTTTGACGTGATTGTTACGGGTAATATGTTCGGAGATATATTGTCCGACGCAGCAGCAATGCTAACAGGTTCAATTGGTATGCTGCCGTCGGCTTCTCTGGACTTGAATGGTCGTGGCATGTACGAACCCTGCCATGGTAGTGCGCCGGACATCGCCGGTGAAAATAAAGCAAATCCACTAGCAATGATTTTGTCGGCAGCAATGATGTTGCGGTATTCTCTTGGCTCGCCAGAGGCCGCTAATGCAATCGAGACCGCTGTTGGTCATGTATTAGATCAAGGGCTTCGTACAGAGGATATCTATTCGGAGGGAACTCAGAAGGTCGGTACAATAGCGATGGGGGATGCGGTTGCTAATGCACTTCAGGCACATTAATAGCCAGGCGGTAAGTTCGTTGGCAAGAGCTAATGATTTTTTCTTCAGGTAAATCGATCAAGATAGTGATGATAAAGGTAGGATGAATAAAATGAAAAAGGTTGGGTTCGTTGGTTGGCGCGGCATGGTGGGATCTGTTTTGATGGAGCGTATGTTGGCAGAAGGTGACTTTGCCGATATTGAAGAGCCTGTGTTCTTTACGACGTCGAATGTCGGTGGTAGGGGCCCCGATATTGGCCTTGAAATTCCAGCGCTTAAGAACGCCATGGATATCGACCAGCTAAAAGAGATGGATGCAATTATTTCCTGCCAGGGTGGAGATTATACCAAAGCTGTCTTTTCGGATTTAAGATCATCAGGCTGGAATGGCTATTGGATAGACGCTGCTTCGAGCCTGAGGATGGCTGACGACGCACTGATAATTCTCGATCCGGTTAATCTTTATGGTATACAGGAAGGTCTGACAAAAGGTATCAAAAACTTTATTGGTGGCAATTGCACAGTGAGTTTGATGTTGATGGCAATGGGTGGATTATTTCGAGAAGGTTTAGTCGATTGGGCATCAGTAATGACTTATCAGGCTGCCAGTGGGGCCGGCGCTAAAAATATGCGCGAATTGATTGAGCAAATGGGATTTATCAACCACTGCGTCGCTGATGAGCTGAGGGATCCCGCCAGTGCCATTTTGTCGATTGATAAAAAAGTAGCGGGTGCTATTCGCAGTGACGAGTTTCCGACTGCTCACTTCCAGGCGGCATTGGCGGGTAGCTTACTCCCCTGGATCGATTCGGAAGTTGAAAATGGACAAAGCCGTGAAGAATGGAAAGGGCAGGCTGAAACCAACAAATTGCTAGGCAGTACAAAAATTATACCGATAGACGGATTATGTGTTCGAATTGGCGCGATGAGATGCCACAGTCAAGCCTTGACGCTTAAATTAAATAGCGATGTACCGATGGCAGAGATTGAAGACATGTTGGCGCAGGGCAACGATTGGGTAAGTGTTGTGCCTAATAGGCGTGAACAAAGCTTACGTGATCTAACTCCCGCTGCTGTAACCGGATCTCTATCCGTCCCCGTTGGTCGTCTGCGAAAGATGAATATGGGGCCCGAGTATTTGTCGGCTTTTACGGTCGGTGATCAATTGTTATGGGGCGCCGCGGAGCCACTGCGCCGAATGCTGCGATTGTTGATCGAAGACTGACTTTCGCTTAAGCGATAACGGGGAAGGATTGTCTGAAATTGTAACTAAATGGGTGGGCTATCGCATCGGTAGCTCGATTTGTGCACTAAGTCAAAAAAAAACGGATTTTGGCTGGTAAAATACCCCCACATCGTTAGATACTCTTGCCAAAAAGCTATTTCTAAACTAATACTTACGTCAATAAGTAAATATGTATTCTAGCTTTTTTCTGGTTGGCTAAAAAACAACCGGCGTGGCGTTGCGCGTCTTGTTGTAAAGATGGAATTCTACTTCGGAATTTCTATTCAAAGATACTGACGTTCAAATTAAGCTTATTATAAAAAATCGTTATGAAGGCAAGGGGAGTTATTATGGTACGTAAAAAGCTTGCAGTGGTGATAGCAGCTTTAGGTGCTTTTCAAACAGGAATGGTAAGTGCGTTAGGTATGGGAGATTTTTCTCTCAATTCTGCCCTTAATCAGCCTTTAGACGCAGAAATTAAACTTCTCAATACTCGTGACCTAGATACTGAACAGGTACGTATTTCTCTCGCTAAACCTTCAGATTTCAATCTGTCGGGCATCGACAGAGATTTTTTCCTTACCAATATAGAATTTGTCGTCGAGCTTGACGGTGAGGGTAATGGAGTCGTAAAACTAACGACACGAGAGCCTGTGGTTGAGCCATTTCTCAATTTTCTACTAGAAACTCGCTGGCCAACGGGTCGACTTTTGCGCGAATACACTGTTCTGCTCGATCTGCCTGTTTTTAGTCAGAGTGCGTCTGAAGGTATCGATGGTGCCGTTGCTAGACAAGGACAGCGTGATAGTGGGGCACCGGCTCCGGTAGAAACATCAGCATCCGTGTCAACAATGTCTTCTGCCTACCAGGCTTCAACGGACAATGAATTGCGCCCCGGTGAATCCTATCGAGTACAAAGTGATGATACATTATGGAAGATTGCCGCAAAAAGCCGTCCTTCCAAAAACGTTTCTATACAGCAGGCGATAGTAAGCATTCAGAGGTTAAACCCAGGTGCGTTTATGGGTGGGAACATAAATCGTCTGAAAGCAGGCTCTGTTCTACGTCTACCGGTCGAAGATGAAATCGATGTCATTTCTGGGAAGAGCGCCGTTAGAGAAGTTGCCAATCAAAACCGAGCATGGAGGGCCGGTGAGGATTCTGAGTCCATGGATGATGTTCAGTTGGATGCAACTGACCAAGAAGAATATTCGGAAGCGGCATATGAGGACCAGGGCCGGCTAAGTATTGCTACCCGTGGTGATGCCGATGATGATGGCGGCGTTGAGGGAGATGGTGGCGAGAAGGGTAGTGTAGCGCTTCGCAACGAACTCAATATCAGTGAAGAAACTTTATCTAAAGTAGAACGAGAAAATGGAGAGCTGAAGTCGCGGCTCGACGGTATGGAAGATAAAATAGTCACTCTGCAGCGTCTTTTGGAGCTGAAGGATGACCAGCTAACGGCAATGCAAAGCGAACTTTCGGATGATGACATCGAAGGAGAATCAGTTACTGCAAGGGGAGAAGATAGCGAGCCCCAGCTCGATCCTGGCTCTGAGACACCTCCCGTAGCAGTGCCAGAAGTGAAGCCAGAAACAAAACCGGAAGTGAAGGCTATTCCGAAGACAATCATGAAAAAACCGGAACCGAGTTTTTTCGAAAAGTATATTGGCAATCCATTATATAGCGGGGGTGCTGCACTGCTTGTTTTGATCATTGCGGCGTTAGTTATCATTCGTCGCCGCAAGAATGATGACGAAGAAATACTCGTTCCAGTGGAAGAGTACGATGAAGAAGAGGATGAAAACACACTTGCCGATTTGTCTCTTGATCCGGAATCGTCCCCTGAAGATATAGCTGTACCTGAAAATGAAGTGGTGGCAGAGCCTGAAGAAGATATTACCGATCAGTTAGTCGCCGAGCTAGAAGAATCAATTGCTGCAGAAAGTGCTGAGGAAATCGCTGCTAAGGGACTAGAGCCCGCTTCAGAATCAGCTGGTGTTCAGTCGGAAATAGGAGACGTTATTGCTGAAGTAGACATATATATTGCCTATGGCCGTTTTCAGCAAGCAGCCGAACTTCTGACTACAGCGATTTCGCAAGAACCCGGTCGCAGTGATTTGCAGGTAAAACTATTGCAGGTATATCTGGAAACCCGTGATAAGCCTGCGTTCCAGAGGCAGTATTTGTCCCTATATGCATTGGGTGAAGAAAACGCCGTTGTTGAAGTGAAGGAAATGTTGTCTACAGTTGACGGGGCCTCAGACTGGCTTGATGATCTTCCAGGTGAAAGTGTTAGCTTAAGTCAGGACGACCTAAGTCCTGAGTCAGATCTTGCAGACGCGGATTTGGACTTAGATGAAGAGCTGGAAATTGATCTGGAACTAGACGAAGACTTGGACTCTACGGTCCTTATGAACTCAAATAATGCGGGTGGCGATACTGAGTCTTCAGATGCAGATGAATTTGATCTTGAACTTGATCTGGACGAAAGCTTATCTAGTAATGATACGGTGCTTTTAAATGCGGTTAAGTTAGATGAGCAAAGTGACGACGGTTTTGGCGATTTAGCCATGGAAGCGTCTCTTGTCGATGAAGGTCTAGATATCGACTTAGAGGTCGAGTCGGACAGTGATTTAGATGATTTAAGTCTTGATATCGACTCGAGTGATGATGATAGCTCGGACGATCTTGATTTCGATTCGATCCTGGGTGGTGACGATTTAGGTGATCTGGATTTAGATGATCAAGAAGATTCCGAAGCCCTTGATTTAAATCTTGATTCGGCGGCCACTTCGGACCTTGATGATCTCGATCTGGGCGATCTCGACACCGCTGCTGATTCTGACCTTGATGATCTCGATCTGGGCGATCTCGACACCGCTGCTGATTCTGACCTTGATGATCTCGATTTGGGTGACCTTGAAGGAGCTGCTGAGTCCGATCTTGATGATCTGGATCTGGGCGACCTTGACGCCGCTGCTGATTCTGACCTTGGTGATCTCGACTTGGGCGACCTTGACGCCGCTGCTGATTCTGATCTCGATGATCTGGATCTGGGCGACCTTGACGCCGCTGCTGATTCTGATCTCGATGATCTGGATCTGGGCGACCTTGACGCCGCTGCTGATTCCGATCTTGGTGATCTCGACCTTGGTGGGCTGGGCGAAACTGAATTTGCCGAAAATAAGGAGTCGGATGGGCTTGATTTAGATGATCTTGACTTAGATAGTCCTTCGGGCGCTGACGAACTGTCAGATAAAACATCGACAGTGGACGACGGATTTGACCTGGATCTTGAGTCCGATAATGATCTAGACATGGATCTTGGTGAATTAGGTGAGGGTGATCTCGGTGACCTTGCTGCCGAATTTGACGATGTTGACAGTGCCCCGAAATCTGTGAGTGAACAGACTGACGCTGACCGGGAATTGGAAGAAGATTTTAATTTCGAAAGTCTAGAGTCAGTAGATCAAGATTTGGGCGGCGAAAGTGATGTTAGTGAATCCTTAAAGGAAGGATTGGAAATCGAAGACCTTCATTTCGAGCCCGCATTATCTTCCGCTGTAGCAGATAGCGAGAATCTTACCGCGGGAATAGACGAAGATCAGGGTTTAGTTGACGAGCAAAAACCTAGTAATGTGGACGACTCGAAAGAGGATGTTGCGTTAGGCGAAATGGCTGGGGATGAAAGCTTTGATACGCCGGAAGGTGATCTAGATGATGAGGATGATTTTGACTTTCTTTCCGAGGCCGACGAAGTCGCGACAAAATTGGACTTGGCTCGTGCATATATAGATATGGGCGATACTGAAGGAGCCAGGGATATCCTCGATGAAGTGGTTCAGGAAGGAAATGCCGAACAAAAAATGGAAGCCGATAGTTTGATCGAACGAATCGATTAATCAAAAGAATCGAATAATACGACCGTTTTATTGAAAGGTACCTAACTCCGTAAAGCTCGTACAGATAAGTCGCCTAATGGTGGCTTTTCTGCTTGTGGTGATTTATCTTTGCTGATATCAAATTGTCTTCAGTTTTTGCCATAAACTGTAAATAATCTCTCCAATCGTCCCTCTATTCCAGCAATCAATTTTCTTCTCCTTTAACTAACAGATGGCCATCAATGCAGAAGCATAATTTTTCTACACTCACTCAAGTAGGCGATCGAGTTGCAATGGCAGTTAGTTACGACGGAAGTTCTTATCATGGTTGGCAAAGCCAAAGAAAAGTTCAGGTACCGACCGTTCAAGAAACGCTGGAAGAGATATTAAGTCAAATAGCGAATGCACGAATTGTCGTGCAGTGTGCAGGACGGACTGATTCAGGCGTTCACGCGAGCCATCAAATTGTTCATTTCGACAGCCCGGCCGACCGACCAGAGAGAGCTTGGGTGATGGGTTCAAATACGAAGCTACCGAGCAGCATAGCCGTTCAGTGGGCACAACCAGTAAGCGGAGAGTTTCACGCACGTTTTTCAGCTATTTCACGCCGTTATCGATATGTCATCTTAAACACGCCAGCGCGACCTTCGATAATGTCGGGAGGCGTTACGAGACTAAGTCAAGAGATAGACGAAACTAAGATGCATATCGCAGCGCAATCTCTTATCGGCGAATTGGACTTTACGTCATATCGTGCCTCGTCGTGCCAGTCGAAGTCTCCAATGCGAAACGTTCAATTTATCAACGTCAGCCGACGTGGCGATATGGTCATCATTGACGTTCAGGCCAATGCTTTTTTGCATCACATGGTGAGGAATATTGCCGGAGTTTTACTCGAAATTGGAAAAGGGAAAAGGGCAACATCGTGGGCGGGTGAAGTCTTAACAGCTCGAGACCGAACTGTCGCCGCTGCCACAGCGCCCCCTGACGGCTTATATTTGGTTGGCGTAAATTATCCTGAACATTTCGGACTACCCCATAATACCCCCGGACCATTTTTCTTAGCTGAGTAACGGTGATCGACAAATATCAATGTTGCCATTGTGGTAAGGAAACGAAAAGTTTGGGAAAATTCTTAGTATGATCGATATATCGCCTGTTTAACCTTAGACCTACAACCACAGTGCTTTGTTGTCGAATCGATGTACTGACACCGTCGTCGACTTGTCTATTGATCAATGTCGAATGACCAAAGTCGAATAACCAAAGTCGAATAACCAAAGTCGAATAACCAAAGTCGAATGACCAAAGGTTGAGGTCAAAGATTTAGTTCTTCGTTTGGCGGAGGATAGCAAGCCAAATGTGTCGTTCTTCTCCTTGATAGGCACCAATTCTACTTTCGTTGTTAGTTTTGTTGAATCCGGCAAGAGATTTATATTGTTTTTGTTAGCGCTGTGCGCGAGACAGGGCAGGATAACATTTGGTAAGATGCCGGCTCTGGCTGTAAGCCCATGCCTCCCGAATAGTGCGGGTTACAGCCTGATTATGTTTTCGTCTACCGAAATACGAGTAAAATAATCTTTTTTGTCCTTAATCTGGTTGATCTACAGTCAAATGCTATAAAATAGGCATTGGCGATTGAAGTCGTGTTAACTGGCGACATGAATACAGGTTTTGGGAGTCTCTGAAACTGATTGAGTTTGGAATTTGACGTGGTCCGCACCCGTATCAAAATATGTGGTATTACTTCTTATGAAGATGCGATAACAGCAGTTTCCGCTGGCGCAGACGCGCTGGGGTTCGTGTTTTGGGAAGGTAGTAAACGTTTTGTGGGCCTGCAGCAGGCTTACGAAATTTGTATGCGTTTACCACCCTTTGTTAGTTTTGTTGGTCTCACGGTGAATGCTGAAACTCGGTTTGTCGAAGAAATACTGGATACCGTCCCAATTGATTTTCTGCAGTTTCACGGCGATGAAACACCGGAGCAATGTCAACAGTTTAAAAAACCTTTTCTGAAGGCAATTCGAATGCGTCCTGATCTCGATATTGAGCAAGAAATTGTACGCTATTCTCAGGCCAATGGGATTTTGCTGGATGCCTATCGCAAAGGTGTGCCCGGCGGAACCGGCGAAGTTTTTGACTGGGAACGTATTCCACCTGCTTATCGCAATAGCATCATTCTTGCCGGTGGCTTAACGGAGAATAATATTGGTGCAGCCATTGATTGTGTAAGACCGTATGCGGTTGATGTGAGCGGAGGAGTGGAATTGTCACCGGGTGTAAAAAGCCCCGGGAAAATAGAAGGATTTACGAGCGCCGTGACGGCGGCTGATAGAAATTAGGCTGAGCGCTCGACGCACATTTACGTAGGGCAATACCGAATTGCAAGCACAGTCAACTTTAATGGCATCCAGCCAATGTATGGAATAAACGATAACTTAATAACGAGTACAGAGAGAAAAATTAAGTGAGCAAAAACGATAAAGCAATTGACTATTCCGCCTTTCCCGATGATCGCGGACATTTTGGACCCTATGGTGGCAGGTACGTTTCAGAAACCTTGATTCATGCTCTTGATGAGTTGGAATTGACTTATGGGAAATTATCTAGTGACCCAGGGTTTCAAGCTGAATTTGATAAAGATCTGGCTCATTACGTTGGTCGTCCATCTCCCTTATATTTTGCCGAGCGGTGGACGGAGCTATTAGGCGGCGCGCGCATATTCTTAAAGCGCGAGGATCTGAATCATACGGGCGCGCATAAAGTTAATAATTGTATCGGGCAAGCGCTTCTCGCCAAGTTTATGGGTAAGAAACGAATCATTGCTGAAACTGGAGCTGGTCAACATGGTGTCGCCACTGCAACTATTGCGGCACGAATGGGGTTGGAATGTCATGTCTTTATGGGAGAGGAAGATATCCAGAGGCAAGCGCTTAATGTATATCGGATGAAGCTTTTGGGTGCTGAAGTCATTCCCGTAAAATCAGGTTCTCGTACTTTGAAAGATGCGATGAATGAAGCTATGCGAGATTGGGTAACCAATGTTGACGACACGTATTATATTATCGGTACGGTTGCGGGACCTCACCCTTACCCTTTATTAGTACGCGACTTTCAATCAGTTATCGGTCGCGAAGCGCGCGTCCAATGTTTGGAAATGACGGGGGAACTTCCCCACGCGTTGGTGGCGTGCGTCGGCGGTGGCTCCAATGCGATTGGCCTATTTCATCCATTTTTAGCCGATGAAACGGTAAAAATGTATGGTGTCGAAGCAGGCGGACTCGGTATAAAAACGGGCCAGCACGCGGCTCCGTTAAATGTTGGAGAGCCCGGGATTTTACATGGAAATAAAACGTATCTGATGCAAGATGCTAACGGACAGGTCATAGAGACCCATTCTGTTTCGGCAGGGTTGGACTACCCGGGTGTCGGTCCCGAGCATTCCTGGTTAAAGGATATAGACCGGGTTGAGTACGTTGCGATAAATGATACCGAGGCGTTAGATGCTTTTAGGCAGCTGACACAGATAGAGGGAATTATACCGGCGTTAGAATCTAGTCATGCATTGGCTTATGCAAATAAACTCGCGCCGACGATGGATAGCGATCAAATTATCATTGTCAACTTGTCGGGGCGTGGAGATAAAGATATCCATACCGTGGCGGAAATTGATGGAATTAGCATTTAGACCTACAGCCATTCGGAAAATTTTGCTAACAAATTACTTAAGCCAAGAGGAATTAGAGTGAGTCGTATTAATACCCGCATGCAGAAACTAAAAAACGAGGGAAGGAAGGCGTTGATTCCTTATGTTGTTGCAGGAGATCCGACAGCGGATTTTACCGTTCCAATGCTGCACCGTTTAGTCGTTAGTGGCGCTGATATCCTCGAAATTGGAGTTCCATTTTCCGACCCGATGGCAGAGGGGCCGGTCATTCAATTGGCTCATGAGCGAGCGTTAGTCCACAACATCGGGTTGCAAGATGTATTGGAAATGGTAAGAGAATTTAGGAAAACTGATGACCTCACTCCCATAGTGCTAATGGGATACGCCAATCCAGTTGCTCATATGGGTAACCAGGTGTTTGCCGACAAGGCTGCGGACGTCGGCATTGATGGATTATTAACGGTCGATTTACCGCCAGAGGAAGCCCGTGAATTAAATGCGGCGTTAAAAAGTGTTTCTATAGACAGTATTTTCTTGATCGCTCCGACCACGACCCATGAACGAATTAAGGATATTGCCGAAATGGCGACCGGATATTTGTATTATGTTTCGTTAAAAGGGGTAACCGGCGCGGGCAATCTTGATGTTGAAGCGGTGCGTGAAAGAGTTAACTCGATTAGGGAGATAACAGACTTGCCGGTGACCGTTGGATTTGGAATTAAGGACGTTGAATCTGCGACGGCAATTTCCAAGCTAGCTGATGGTGTCGTTGTCGGAAGTGCTCTTGTTGGCCGCGTCCATGAGTTGACACAGGAAACTGATCAAGAGTCGACTATTCAAAATTCAGTTCAACTCATCAGTGACATGCGAAAAGGCATGGATAGAAGCTAAGGCTTAAACCCGGATGGAAACCCGTATAGATGACAGGCTCGAATTCCTTAACGGGATGGATAGAGCTATAGAATTATAATGATTATGGAGACCGAAAGATCAGGACTCGATGAGGCAGGGGTCTTAGATCCATGATTTCTGATTGTCAGCTCGATTTCGTTGCCATCATCATGATGTGGATATTAAATGCGTTTTGATAGATTACAAGATTGGCTTGGATGGCTTGAAACCTGTCACCCTAGTGAAATTGAAATGGGTCTTGGAAGAGCATCGACTGTCGCAAAAGCTTTAGATATAAATTTTGGGCAGAGTAAAATAATAACGGTGGCTGGGACTAACGGAAAAGGGTCCTGTGTGGCTGTGTTAAATACTTTATTGACACAGGCGGGCTATCGAGTTGGTGCGTTTACCTCTCCGCATTTTCTTGACTACAACGAACGGATAGTTGTTAATAACCAAGCGGTAAAGGATCTGGAGATCATAGAATCTTTTCATCGTATTGATCAATGCAGACAAACAACGTCGTTGACATATTTTGAATTTGGAACTCTCGCGGCACTAGACATATTCTGTCGCAGTAATCTGGACGTTGTCATTCTAGAAGTGGGGCTTGGTGGTCGGCTGGATGTCGTCAATATAATTGACGCTGATATTGCGATTATTACTAGCATCGATATTGACCATGTCGATTGGCTTGGACCGGATAGAGAATCTATCGGCGCAGAAAAAGCGGGGGTTTTTAGGCCCGTAGTTCCGGCAATTTGCGCGGATCCGAATCCCCCCGAAAGTATACTTAACATTGCTGAGGCAATGGGCTCTCGGCTATTACTTTGGGGTAAGCAGTTTGACCTTTCGGTCAATCAATCGTCATCGAAAATCGGAAGTTGGGTTGGCGAGGATTTGTCGGGAAATAAAATAGACCTCCCCAGTATTGAGCTACCCGACTTGCCTGTCGGTAGTATAGCTGCTGCAATCCAGGCGATAGAGCTCTTGCCTTTGGCCGATAGTGACCGAGTTAAGAAAGTTAACTACGATCATTTGAAAGACATTCATTTGCCGGGTCGATTTCAAAAAATATCGCTTGATGAAGGCCTAGTGATTTTGGATGTTGCACACAATCCCGCTGCAGCCAGGCACTTACAAAATCTACTATCTTTGCACCCGATAAAAGGCCGGACATACGCTTTAGTAGCGATGATGTCTGACAAAGATGTGGAAGGTATTATTGAGCCGCTACAGGATGCTTTTGACGGTTGGTTTTTGGGTGATTTGGTCGATAACCCTCGTGCCAAAAAGGCATTTGAATTAGAGGGGATTATAAAAGAACATACGGAACAAGTGGTCACCAGGGCCGAAAGTATTAGTGAGGCCTTAGACCTGGTTCTTGAAGTCATGGATATTTCCGATCGGGTGGTGGTATTTGGCTCATTTTTCACAGTAGCGGAAGTGATGACTTTGATTAGTAAGGCAAATAATAAGAAAGTAGAACGTACGACACTAGAGGGTAGTCGCGATGAATGATGGATTTAGACAGCGTTTAGTTGGCGCTATCGTTTTGGCCTGCGTTGCACTAATTTTGTGGCCAATAATTTTTTCTGATGTGAGCAATCCGATCGTTGATCGAAAAAGTCAGATCCCAGCTTTACCGGCTTTTGAAAAATACAGTACACCGCAGCCTACTCGGCCACAAAACATAGAACCGGTGACCGAGTATTCCCAAGAAATTGCAAAAATTGAAAAACAAAATAAACAATTAGATACCATTCCCGTAGCTGATACAGACGCAGACGGAAAAGGTCAAACGGACAAGCCTACTTTGGACAAACGAGGTATTCCTGTCGCATGGGTTATTCAAGTCGCGAGTTTTGCTAAGAAGAAAAATGCCGATGAAGCTAAATTAGCACTACAGAAAAAGGGGCTAAAGGCGTACACGCACGAAGTTACGACAAAAGATGGCATTTCGACAAGAGTGTTTGTTGGGCCTAAGTTGACAAAAAAAGCATTAAAAAATGACCAGTTAATGATCGATGAAATGTTTTCTCTAAAATCAATAGTCGTACCGTTTGTACCGTGATTCAAACAGCTATTAAAGTAAATTTGAAATCGGAAACCTAAGCTTTCGATCGTGCGTCCAGGCTCGATTGTAAAACCTTGGTTATTTTTGAGGTATGAGTAATCTGAGATGGAGTCGTGGTAAAAGCTCTGCTAGAATTTGCCAGCGCCGTATTAGTGACAGTTAACGCCCATCCAGAAAGAGCTCAATTTCCATAGGTCGGGAATATTGTGATGTTAAGGCCCGACATAAAAATCGGAGAAAATACCCGGATTGTCGATTTGAAACCTGACATACACCAGAAGCACAAATGTTGAATCTGTATTTGTGGGCCGGCACTAGCTAGTGCCCATCCAGAAATGGGTGTTTTCAACGATGTCATTGCGAGCGAAGCGCGGCAATCTCCCGCAGCCCGCGCCAATGCTGGATGAGATTGCCGCGCTAACGCTCGCAATGACTGAGCTTGTTAGTTTATGGATAGGCACTAGCTATTGGTTAACACAAAGTTCAGTAACGTGATTGTAAGCAGCGAAAATAGGAAGTAAATGAATTGGGCTGATTTGACTATTGTAGGTATAATTGGTATCTCCAGTTTGATTAGTATAGCTCGCGGATTTGTAAAAGAGGCGATCTCTCTTGTTATTTGGGCACTGGCCTTTTTCGTTGCTGTGACTTTCCACGAGAGGCTAGCTGTGTTGTTGCAAGACTCCGTTCAATCTGCGTCTCTTCGGTACATCATTTCTTACGTCGCTCTATTTCTTGCAACATTACTCGTGGGCTCCATGGTTAAGTATTTATTGGGCGAACTAATAAAGATGACCGGCCTCAGTGGTACTGACAGGATGCTTGGGATCGCGTTCGGTTTAAGCCGTGGAGTCATTATAGTCATGGCGATTTTGATTTTCTTGCCTATGGGTTTTCCTGTCGAGCAAGAGCTTTGGTGGCAGCAATCGATGCTCATTCCCGAATTTTTGTTAATGGAACAGTGGTCAAAAGACACATTTAATTTCATATTGGACTCACTAAGTCAGTTAGCTAGCGTATAATCTCGATCGGTAGCTACGTTCGATCATTTGTGTTGTCCCATAGGGCTTTGGAATAGTGGCACTTTGGATTAATAGCGCTTTGGATGAGCTGCGATTATCGGTATTGTTTGCTTTTATTGGTCAGGACGGCCTTTGAAATCGTATTGCGTATTAATTAGAGGTCTGAACGATGTGCGGCATTGTTGGTATCGTTGCTAAGTCGAATGTAAATCAAGAGCTGTACGACGCTCTTACCGTACTGCAACATCGGGGACAGGATGCCGCAGGCATCGTGACCTGGTCAGAAGGTAGGTTAAACCAAAGAAAAGGAAATGGCCTCGTCAAGGATGTGTTTCGACGTAGGCATATGGAAAGCCTTCAGGGTAATGTGGGTATTGGCCACATTAGATATCCCACTGCTGGTGGTTCGAGTCCCGCTCTGGCGCAGCCTTTCTATGTCAATTCTCCTTATGGAATTAGTCTTGCCCACAATGGTAACCTGACGAATACCGAGGAGCTGAGTCGAGAGTTATTCAGGTCAGATCTTCGCCATCTTAATACCAATTCTGATTCTGAAGTCATACTTAATATCTTCGCCCACGAGTTGCAGTGTTTAGGAAAACTGAGTCCAAGTGCTGAAGATGTATTCGCCGCGGTTAGCGGCGTCCATAAACGATGTCGTGGTGGATATGCCGTTATTAGCCTTATAGCAAACTACGGTGTAGTTGCATTTAGAGATCCCCATGGTATCAGACCCATTGTTTTTGGATCCCGAGATGGTAAGAAGGGCAAAGAATATATGGTCGCGTCCGAGAGCGTTGCGTTAGACGTACTTGGGTTTAAGCTTGAGCGCGATATCGCGCCTGGTGAAGCGATTTATATTGATCTAGAAGGAAACTTCCACAGTCACCAATGTGCGGAAGCAATCGTTGTTTCTCCGTGTATCTTTGAACACGTGTACTTTTCGCGTCCCGATTCGATTATGGACGGGGTTTCTGTCTATAAAACCCGACTTCGGCAAGGCGAAAAGCTGGCTGAAAAGGTAGAAAGACTAAGGCCTGATCACGATATTGACGTAATCATACCCATTCCGGACTCCAGTAGAATTGCCGCTCAGCTGATGGCCCACAACCTGGACATCAAATTTCGAGAGGGTTTAATCAAAAATCGTTATATTGGCCGCACTTTTATTATGCCAGGACAGAGTCAACGCAAAAAGTCCGTCCGACAGAAATTGAATGCGATTGGTCTCGAATTCAGCGGTAAAAATGTAATGCTGGTGGACGACTCGATTGTGCGAGGCACTACCTGCAAACAAATTATTCAAATGGCGAGAGATGCCGGTGCCGCGAAAGTCTATTTTGCTTCAGCAGCTCCACCGGTTAGATACCCGAACGTTTACGGAATTGACATGCCCTCTGCCGATGAGCTGATAGCTCACGGTAAGACTGAGGACGAGATATGTGAATTAATCGGTGCCGACTGGCTGGTTTATCAAGATCTCGATGACTTGATTGACAGTTCCAGTGAAGGAAACCCTGAAATTACTCAATTCGATTGTTCCGTTTTTGATGGTAATTATATTACCGGAGACGTTGATCAAGAATATCTTGATCAATTAGCCCGCGCTCGTAGTGATGCTAATAAGAGCTTAAATGACGATAACGAAGAAGATGACGCGGTTATAGGTTTACACAATGACGGAACTGACTAACGGATCTGCAACAGTAACGTGTAATAACCGCTCGACAATAACAGCTAAGTATGTCTTTACGTGGAAGATGGTCGATCGATAACAGACAGAAGTGTAAGAAAATGTCGCAACGAGAAAAAGATCAATACCAAGCCCTTAAAGACGCAAAAATGGATACGCTCGCCATTCGAGCAGGTCATACGCGTTCCGCGGAGGGAGAGCACTCAGAAGCAATTTATCCAACGTCGAGTTTCGTTTTTGAAAGTTCGGAGCATGCTGCTGCTCGGTTTTCCGGGGATGATGAAGGCAATGTATACTCTCGCTATACCAATCCAACTGTCCGTACCTTTGAGGAGCGCTTAGCGGCTCTTGAAGGCGCAGAAGCCGGAGTGGCGACTGCTTCGGGTATGGCCGCCATATTAAGTACCTGTATGGCTTTGCTAAAAGCGGGTGACCATGTGGTCTGTTCGCGAAATGTTTTTGGCACAACCACCAATTTATTTCTGAAATATTTTGGCAAGTTCGGGCTAGAAGTCACCTTTGTCGATTTAACCAATCTCGATGAGTGGAAAAACGCTGTTCGAGATAATACCCGTTTGTTCTTTTGCGAGACTCCATCTAATCCGATCGGTGAGGTGGCTAATCTCAAGGTATTGTCTACAATTGCGAAAAGTTGCGGTAGCCTACTCGTTGTTGACAACTGTTTTTGCACTCCAGCATTACAGCGACCACTAGATTTTGGCGCTGATTTAGTCATTCACTCCGCCACTAAATACCTGGATGGTCAAGGCCGTTGTATGGGTGGTTGTGTGGTTGGACGCCATGAGCATATTTCGGAAATCGTTGGGTTTCTTCGCACTTGTGGCCCAACAATGAGTCCGTTTAATGCATGGGTTTTCCTTAAGGGGCTAGAAACACTGCGTTTGAGAATGGATGCTCACTCAGAAAACGCATTAGCTATGGCAACATGGTTAGAGAATCAGGGTTCAATAGAAAAGGTCTATTATTCCGGTCTGGATTCTCATCCTGGCAAGGCATTGGCGAGTGTCCAACAGAGAGCTTTTGGTGGCGTCCTTTCATTTTGTGTTAAAGGAGATCGGGCGGCTGCCTGGCGCTTTATCGATGCGACTCGCATTTGTTCCCTGACGGCCAACTTAGGCGACGTAAAAACAACCATAGTGCATCCCGCGACAACAACCCATGGTCGTCTTAGTGATGAGCAACGCGCCGAAGCAAAAATTACCGATAATCTCATTCGGCTGGCAGTAGGGTTGGAAGATTTGTCTGATCTTCAAACAGATATGATTAGGGGTATGGAAGCAATGTAATGTTTGGCCTCGTACTCAAACCCTGACTGACAGACACTTCATTTTTCCTGATGGCCGTGGACTTAATCCCATTTTTAGATCCTGGTTTTCATAGGGTAAAAATCGTTCCATCGCAAGATTCCTTCTGCCACGTAGTGAAGGTGTAAGGTGACTTTTACTATCGGTGAAGAGTTATTGTGGCATAGCTATGGTTAAATACGCCTGTCATTGTATATGACTATGTCATCTCGAAGGCGCTTTCAATGCTACACTTGAATCACTGTATTGCTGCTGCCATTTTTGGGGGCTGAAGGTCGTCTCCCTAGTATAGGATGTTTTATGCAAAAGCTGATTGAACGCGCTGTCGCTGAAGTAGGCACGGTATTGTTGGGTAAAGAGATGCAAGTTCGCATGGCAATATGTTGCTTATTGTCAAAGGGGCATTTACTCATTGAAGATCTGCCTGGCATGGGGAAAACAACTTTATCTAATGCGTTAGCTCGAGTGATGGGGCTTGAATACAACCGAGTTCAATTTACCAGCGATTTACTGCCTGCCGACATTTTGGGTGTATCGATCTTTAATCGAGAAACGACGGAGTTCGAATTTATTCCCGGACCGATATTTACTCAAGTATTACTCGCTGATGAAATAAATCGGACGACACCAAAAAGTCAGAGTGCATTGCTGGAAGCCATGGAGGAAGGTCAAGTTACCATCGAGGGAAAGACCCGAGAGCTACCAGCGCCTTTTTTCGTGATTGCAACTCAAAATCCCTCAACGCAATCCGGTACGTATCCGTTGCCGGAATCTCAATTGGATCGGTTTTTGATGCGTTTATCGTTGGGGTACCCCGATCGGGCCGCAGAACGGAAACTATTGATTGGCGACGATACAAAAAAGAGGCTGTTGACGCTACAAAACGTTATTTCCAAACATGAACTCATTGCCATCCAGAAAGCCGTCGAAGACGTGCATTGTTCAGACGGATTGTTAGATTATGTACAGCGTATTATAGAACTGACTCGGAATAGTAGTGACTACGCGTTCGGATTGTCTCCTCGCGGAGCACTTGCCTTGTTAAACTGCGCGAAAACTTGGGCGTTTATGGCCGGTCGTGGTCATGTCGTTCCAGAAGATGTTCAAATTGTGCTTCCTTCGGTTGTCGAACACAGGCTAAGTACATCGTTAGACTATCGTAGTGATAATGCCGGCTTGTCTCAACGGTTGCTTGAGCAGGTCGACGTTTTGGTATAAGTCTATGCTTGAAAACCTACAAAATCGTTTTAGAGTTTTTGTACGGTCGCGGTTTCTTCGTTGGATGAATCGAAGGATCCCACCCAGCCGTTCGATCACTCTGACACAAAAACGTATTTTTATCTTTCCATCCAAGCCCGGGCTTTGGTTTTCCGTATTATTGCTGCTTATGTTACTAGCGGCGATAAATTATGAAAATAATATGGCCTTTTCCTTGGTTTTTTTCCTCACTAGTTTATTTGTCGTCGCAATTCTACATACTTTTGGAAATTTATCAGGTCTATCTATTAAGGCCATAAAAGCACTCCCTTCTTTTATGGGCGATAGTGTCGAATTACAAATTTTGGTGTCGCGCTCCGGGAAAAGAAACTATTTTGATGTCGGTTTTTCTTGGCCTGACAGCGAAAAGGAAATTCTCACGCTAAAAGATAATAGTGAGCAATTAGTTAAGTTACATCTACCCGCGCTAAAACGTGGTCTTTTTAGACCGGATAGGCTGCTTGTTGAAACACATTACCCGGTTGGACTATTAAGAGCATGGACTTGGATTGCATTAGATATTGAAGCCACAGTATATCCGAAGCCGCTGGCTTGTGAACTGAACGCCAATGCGGCTTCTAATGACGAGGATGGGGAAGTTATTCCTGTGAGCGGAACAGATGATTTTTATCAGTTTCGCGAATATCAAGCGGGAGACCCCCTAAAACATGTTCACTGGAAGAGCTTCGCTAAAGAGCAGGTACTACAAACGAAGCAGTTTGCGTCCTATCGTGAACAACGATTATGGCTGAATTGGAACAATTTTAGTGGTGATATAGAAAAGCGTTTACAAAATATATGTTATTGGGTTCTGAAACTTGAACAGGAAAACAGCGAATATGGTATTGATTTACCAGGGTTGGAAATTAAGCCTAATCACGGCGTTTTACATCAAGAGAAGGTACTAGTCGCACTCGCTCTTTATCGCCTTGATGGAGGTGAATTATGAGTATTTCTTGGAAAATTCCCCGCAATTGTCTTGCTTGGATACTGATTTCCCAAGTAGCGCTGATCGTTCCCCACGTACAGAGATTACCGTGGTGGGTTTTGTTGGTGTACATCTGTTGTGCAATATGGCGAGTAATGGTTTATCAAGGACGATGGTCCTTTCCGCCGAAATTCGTAAAAGGCCTATTTTCTGTATTGTGCTTTTACGGAATTTACCAGAGTTACGGTACGCTGATCGGTATGGAACCGACCGTAGCGTTATTGTTTTCGGGTTTCTCCCTTAAACTGTTAGAAGTTGTGAGTAAACGTGACGTATATGTCATTATTTTCTTAGCCTATTTTGTAGCGTTAACGGAGTTTTTGTTTGACCAGGATTTTTTTATTTCGGTTTTTGTTTTTGCTACGGTGATGCTTGTTACGACCGCATTGGTAGCCTTACACCAACAGGGTTACGAAAAATTTGACTTCATAAGCTTGCGGAAAACCGCAGTTCTATTCTCTCAAGCGATTCCGCTGATGGTCGTCTTATTCATTGTCTTTCCTCGATTTGAGCCCTTATGGAAGGTTCCTATGCCATCCCATCAGGCTAAGTCGGGGGTTAGCGATTCTATGTCTCCTGGCGATGTTTCGAACCTGGCTCAAAGCGGCGATCTTGCATTCAGGGCCATATTTGAGGCGAACATACCAACCCGTAGCAAGCTGTATTGGCGCGGATTGGTTTTGTCAGAATTTGATGGGCGAACGTGGCGTCAGGGTCGGTTAAAGAAACGGTTTTTCTCTGCTCAGCAGAAGCAAGTGGTTCGGCGCTCGATAAAATCGCCAATTAGATATAGTGTTATTCAGGAACCGTCTCATCAACCGTGGTTGTTTAATTTGGCTTTAGCTATTAGCGATGACGAAAACATCGTAGCAATTGATGATTATAGACTGGCCTGGAAGGGCGATATTCACTCTCGTATTAAATATGATGTTTTCTCCGATATAGAGGTTCCCTTTGAAACAGAGTTGAATGAGGGGACACGCAGGTTTGAAACTCAACTACCTTTTGGAGGCAACTCGAGGTCCAGATTATTCGCAAAAGATCTGCTGGCGGCATCGAAAGACCGTCGAGCTTTTGTGGACTCCATTCTTACCTACTATTTTCGGGAAGACTTCCGTTATACCTTAAAACCTCCACTGTTGGGGGATAATGGTATCGACGAGTTTCTATTTGACACAAGGCAGGGGTTTTGTGGACATTTTGCGAGTAGTTTTGTGTATCTACTGCGTTCAGTCGGGATTCCAGCTAGAGTCGTTAGTGGTTATCACGGTGGAGAAGTTAACCCTATTACCGGCACAATTTTAGTCCACCAATTTGACGCGCACGCCTGGGCTGAAGTTTGGTTCTCTGGCGAAGGTTGGGTTAGGTTTGATCCGACGGCCATGGTTTCTCCTGACCGGATTGAATATGGGCTCGAATTCGCGATGCAGGAAGAGGGCACATTCTTATCTGACTCTCCTTTGTCGGCAATGCGCTATAGGAATGTGGCGTGGCTCAATAAAATGCGCTTGCAACTCGACGCTTTTGGTTTTTACTGGTCTTCCTGGGTATTGCAATATAAAGGAAAACGACAAGTCGATCTGTTGAACGAATTACTGGGAGGCATCAGTCCGTTTCGTATTGCTGGTTTTATTTTGGGCGTTGGCGGTCTCATGCTGATATGTGTCGCATTTTTTGTTCTAAAGGGAAGGGGGCGGCCTCATTCTTCGGTCGAGGTACAGTACTATCTTCGTTTATGTAAGCGCCTGGAGCGTGCCGGTTTCGAACGTCACCGGTATGAAGGCCCGATTGACTTTGCACACCGCGTAACGAAACAACAGACGAAATGGCGGCCCCATGTATTGGCAGCGACTCGAGCTTTTATTACTTTAACGTACGAGCCTCTGTCGTCGGAACAAAAATCGATTATGCTTAAGCAACTGAAAGGAGAGGTATTTAAAGCCTCTTATTTACTGCGTCTCAATTCTCTTAGATAGGAATCGTTTTTTCGGTTTATTTGTCGCCGATAATTAGCTGGCTAGGGGGCTAATGAGACGTTTTGCTTGATGCCTCTCGATAATGCCGTTCTCGGCTATCCAAGATTCAAGAAACAGGACTTACAATATGGTAGATCAGATAAGCTCAGATAATGTTGGTTTGTTTAATGTTCGTGCGACCCATAATCCTCATCGTTGGCTCTTATCAGTATTAGACGACATTTGCGTTGGTCCGGCAGACAGCTCGTTCCTGTTTGGTGGCGTCGGCATGGCGTCGTCTATCGTTGCGCTGGAGCGAACAACCGGGCGGCCGACGATTTGGGCAACAGCGCAATATCTATCGTATGCACGGCCGGGCTCGATTGTTGATTTGGATGTCCATATCCCTGTCGGTGGGAAGTATACAACTCAAGCACGAGTTATCGGCCATGTCGATGATAAAGAGATTTTCACGGTAAACG
Source organism: uncultured Cellvibrionales bacterium (assembly GCA_913019905.1). Lineage (GTDB taxonomy): Bacteria > Pseudomonadota > Gammaproteobacteria > Pseudomonadales > Dasaniaceae > Oceanicoccus. The sequence goes on along the minus strand of CAJVZD010000012.1, from coordinate 79,498 downwards.
CAGCAATGGGTAGCAGGCCGGGTGATATCTCGGCTCAATGGGTCCACGCTCCCGAAGCACCTAAGCCAGAAGAATGTCCCGTGAGAGAACATTGGCGAAAGAACGCAGTCAGTCTTCACCATCAGTTGGAAGTGCGCATGGTAAAAGGCAGACAGGGGTTAGATTGTGTAGGAGGGGAGATGAGTGATGACGGTCATGTCATTATGTGGGTTAGACCGTTAAACCCCGAAACTGAAATCGATTCTGGTGTATTAGCCGTCATTGCTGACTATATTCCATCGGCAATCGGACATGCGATTGGCAGGGACGCTGGTGGGAATTCTTTAGATAATACCGTTCGCTTCCGGAAGGTCGTGCCGACCCGTTGGGTTTTATGTGACATTCAGATTCAAGGCATTCACGGAGGCTTCGTGCAGGGACAAATGCAGTTGTTTTCCGAAAACGGAGAATTAATGGCGACAGCCAGTCAATCTTTGATTCTCCGAATTAGGTCTTGATTGAGCTCGAATGAGTCTTGTTGGGGAAGGGACATACTCAGGCTGATATCATAATGTTCGCGGAATATGCTTTTTTGGAAGATCATTGGTCTTTGGTTACAGGCGTCATTTTCCATAATCGATAGCCCGTTATTTCCGTTGGGGTCTCATCATCGCCTGTATCTAATTCAAATAGGTTTTACTACGTGAGGCAGGTAAATGTCGACAAACTCTTTGGGGAGACGAGCTGGTTTATTAGTCTCGAGGTTAATGCAGATGAGTTTCCATTGACCGCGGAAGAGGCATTTTCCACTGGATTGGAGGCGCATTTGAAAGCAACGTTCCATCGTCAAACGGTTATCGCTAGCAGTTAGCCAGGTAGCAGCAATAATGTCATCTCCGCAGAAACTCGGTAAGAGGTAATTATAATTTGCCTCGTGAATGGCCATAGCGCGTTTGAGTTGCTTGTAGTGACATGCCTCGAGACCTAGCTCTCTCGAGTGATCCCATGCCAATTTCTCACACCAACTTGCATAAACCTGATTGTTGGTATGATCTAATTCATCAATATGAACTTTATTGACAACAAATTTTCCCAAATACGGATTATCGTAATCCCATGTTACTGCCATGTGGTACCTGTATAGATCGCGTCTGATGCTCTTTTAGTGAGTCACTGAGACTTTAGTTTTTGAGAGTGTTTTTCCGGTTTTCGGATCGATTTTTAACAGGAAAATGTCAGCGTTCGGCATCAATATCCTGATCTGAAATATGTCCTTTTCGCGAGTCTTACTCAAGGATATAACTTTGCCTGCATGACCGCGCTCTACCTGGTTGATAATTTGGGTATCCGATAGTAAAACGGCAGCTTTCACCGAAGAAATAAAAAAGATGACTGTAACCAGTATTTTTAAGGTAAGTGGCAAATAGAATGGAGTTTTTGATGTTTTTTTCATACCAATGGCGTCTAATTTGGCAATGCTGATATTAATAGGAGCTTCCCAATTGTTTAATTTTAGCAGATTTAGAATGTAACGATATCTGGACGTTCGGCTATATTAGCGGGCTTGCGGGTCATTGGACACTAACAAAACCATAAAACCTTATGCACAATTTGCCAAAACTTAAACTATTAAGAACCTTATTGAAGCTATATACCTGTACATGCATACAAATTATGTAACTCATTGATTTTTAAGGATAAAATATACTGGTTAAAATTTGACCAATTATTAAGAAGTGACGCTTTATAGGGCTTACAGCATGCTTTAGGTATATTATCCCCTAAGTTATCCACTGAATTTGTGGATAAGCTTAGCCATATCATTATATGAAAAATGTACAATAGATATGAGGGCTATAACTTTCGATTATTAACGATTCTTAATCTTTCTTACGTGAGTTTAGAAATGATTGCTTCTAAATCGCTAAGAGTCACTGGTTTCGTAAGATACGCGTCCATTCCTGCTTGTTTAGCCAGATTTTGGTAGTCACTTCGGGCGTGAGCGCTGAGGGCAATGATTTCAGTCCTTTTTCGTCCATTTTTCTTTTCGCGGGTTCTTATTTGTTTTGTGGCCTCATATCCATCCATTTCCGGCATTTCACAGTCCATTAAAATAAGCTCAAATTCTTGGTGTTCATATCGGTCGAGTGCTTGTAATCCATTGCTCGCAAGGGTAGGTGATATGTCGAACTTTTTTAACATGCCCTTGACCACTGTTTGATTTATCTGATTATCTTCTACCACGAGAATATTGATGGGGCGCTTGTCGGTATCAGTATCGGGGTCTGGATCTGGCGCCAGGCGATTCTCGCTGAGCGCGCGTTTCAATACATCGTGTAAAAGTGCGTGGGTAATGGGCTTTTCCAGTAAAATTTCTATTCCGTAATCGCGTATTTCAGAGTGTATTTGGAGATCGCGGCTGGTCGCCATTAGAACGAATGCAAAGGACTTGTCGGTGTCCGCATGTAGCTCTTTCGCAAATGCCAGGGCGTCAACACCGGTTAATTCGTGCTCACACAGGATTACGTCAAATGAAGAGATAGACGTAGCCAAAATTTTCTTTGCCTGTAAAACGTTATCAGTCGCGTCGACTTTCATTCCCCATGTCGTCAACATCCGACTAATGACCGCGCGGGTATGTTCATCGGGATCGATGATCAAAATACTCCTTCCCGACAGTAGAGGAGATTTCTCCCTTAATAAAGCCTCATCTGGTGATTCATCGACGAGGAGTCGTGCTGTAAACCAAAAGCAAGACCCCTTGCCGGGCTCGCTTGTTACACCGATTTCACCGTCCATCAAGTTGGATAATTGTTTACTGATAGACAGTCCAAGACCGCTGCCCCCATACTGGCCGTAGGTAGTGTCATCGACGTGCTGAAAGGGAGAAAACAATCTTTGTTGTTCATCAGGGGTTAGACCAATACCGGTGTCAAAAACTTCAAACTTTAGCTCCACAAAATTGATTGAGCTTTTCGACGTTTTGGTGACCTTAATAAAAATATCACCTTGCTTAGTGAACTTGAAAGCATTGCTCAATAAATTGAAAATTATCTGCCGAAGTTTGCCGGCGTCCCCTTTCAATACCGGTTGAATATCCGGGTTTAGGTCGGCAATAAAGTTTATATTTTTTTCTACCGACCGTAAGGAAAACGTCGATATACAGTCATCGAGAAGGGTCTCAAGGTTAAAGCTGGCGAATTCAAGTTTCATTTCTCCAGCTTCAATTTTAGCGAAATCCTGTAAGTCGTTTATTATGTCGAGAAGGGCCGCCCCCGAGTGTTCGATATTATTGATGTGTCGCGTCTGTTTATCGTCTAGCTGGGTGGATTTCATATGATCCGTTTTGCTAAGAATTTCTTTGAGTGGTTCTCTGATTTCATGGCTCATGGTTGCGAGAAAGGTACTCTTTGACCGGCTTTCCAGCCTCGCTTCGCTCGCAGACTGTTCCAGCTCAATGCGTTTGGCTTGTGACTTTTGCAGCTCATCGCGAGCTTTAGACTTATCTCTAAGTGCATTGGCAATCGCTTCGCCGACGTCATTATTCTCTTTTTGTAGCTGGTTGATTCTGTCTGCAAGGGCTAGTGATAAAAAGATTAACATGAAAGTGGTGCCGGCAGCAGGGAGGCTCTCTGTGATAGCGGTATCCGCAATGAGTCCAAGCGTCGCCATATTATTTCCCGCTAAAGCGAATGCCAAAATCAGCATGGCAATAACGAAATGCCCGGCTGAAATCACGCCTGATTTTCGTACTGTTATTCCCGAGATAAGCGCCGTAATAAATAATACCATTGAGCTTACAAGACTAAGGAATAGGATGGCCTGTCCACCTATAAATGTAACCAAAATAATAAATACGGCTGAACTAATCGAAGTCACACGAACAAGATGGTTTAGTCTTCTCGAGTGAGATTCTAAATTGAGAAAGCTCGAACAAAACATGCCGAATACGAGGAAGTTGACAGCATAAACCAGACCAAATATCTGTGCTTTTATCCAGTTTGCGTCGGTAGCGATATATTGATAAATGTGGCCTTCATGCGCTGCTAAAAGATAGTCTGCACTTAGTACATACAGCACGTAAAACAAATAGCTCTTTTCTTTGGTCGAGATGAATAAGAAAAAGTTATACAGCGCCATGACGAGTAAAACCCCATATACCATACCGTATAGAACTTGCTGTTGCTGATCTTGTTGGAAAAAATAAGACCTATCCCAGATACTTACTTTGAATTCAAACAGTGGGCGAATGTCGATTCGCCACAGTAGTGTGGTATCGGAATTTGGTTTTAGGCTGATATGATTTAGCAGGTTGCGATGCGGTAGGGGCCGATTTTCGAAGCGACTACCCAGTCCCGAGCCTTGGTAGATGACAGTCATATTCCCGGAATCATCGATAGCATACATGTCTGCAGAATTGATTGACGGGAATTCGACCTGGATGGTAATGGTTTTTTCTTTATTTTGCGGGTTATGTAATTGTGCTCTAAACCAGTAGACACCTTCTGCCATTAACCAAGGTTCTCTCAATTGGTCGGCGGACGACCATAGCATTGGCTTTTTGTCGTCGCTAATGTCTTCAAGACGATGAGACTCTTTTTCATCGTGTATTAATTCTAACTGTGTACTGATATCGAGGCGTTTCATTCCGTGACTGACGTCTATTGCTTCGGCACTAAGGTGAAAGGGAAAAGCCAGAATAGAAAAGTAGATCGCGAATCGCCACACATCTAATGAAGTGTTTACGATTAAGCCTAGTAAAGTACGGGTTTCATGATGAGTTTCATTGTTGGTATTCATATGATTTCAATAATGATGGAACATTTGCTTCATATTCATCGAGACGAAATAGAGTGATTCGACATGAACAATTTATTTGGTGAGCCTGCAGTAATAGTATCAATAGAACGAAGAAAAAACAGTAAATGATCGTTGTACCCATTGTGTTATTGCCATTTTTCAGGCGGTTTAATAGCTGCGCTAAGGCCACAGCTTCTGAGGAATTGTTGTCCATCTTCGTTTAGATAAAAAAAGCTAGCCTCGCCATTTGGTTTGAGCCGATGATGATAGTCCCTCGATCTTTACTGGAGACCACCACGGGACTGAAATCCATTTTAAGCATAGATCTCCTGGACATGAATTAAGTCAATTATGAATATCTTACTTAAGCGATCGTTGGCTCACGAACATTGCTTAACTCCATAGCGACCTAAATACTCAATTGCTGGAGCCATCGGTATAAATCACGTTGGATGCTGTTTATAATCCCATACAACATAGGCATAAAATTACCCCTGAGGCAAAGTCAATGAAGCAAGCTTTTATTACCATGTTAGGCATGCAGGACAAAATGAATCAAAAAGTCCATCAGGACTGGGCCAATCAAAATTTCGAATGGTACCGAGCTACATGGATTGAATGTGGCGAATTGATTGATCACTACGGATACAAGTGGTGGAAGAAACAAACTCCTGATATGGACCAAGTGAAGCTTGAAGTGATTGATATTTGGCATTTTGGCATGAGTGCGCTGTTTGGCGAAAACCAAAGCTGTGAGCAAATTGCGGAGGGGATGGTTTCTCGGTTGGAGAACTACAGTTATCAAGGACAGGGTGTGCGGGAGGCGACAGAAGCTTTAGCGAGCGATTGTTTGTTATCTAAGGGGTTTTCTGTCGCCTTATTTTGGGATTTATTAAATGCAGTGGAAATGAGTTCTGACGACTTGTATCGACAATATGTAGGGAAAAACGTGTTGAATTTTTTCCGCCAGGATCATGGCTATAAAGACGGCAGTTACGTAAAACTGTGGCAGGGCCGGGAGGATAATGAACATCTGGTTGAAATTTTGTCGGAATTAGATAGTCGATCTGAAAGTTTTAGAGAGAATGTTTACAGTGCTTTGAGTAATCGCTATAGCGATTTGTCTGTTTGAGGGAATTCAATGGATGATTCAAATAACACAAAGTTATCGACAAGCGCGCTGGCTAAACTTCTTGAAGTGCCTTCTTCGCAGTTGTTTGTCACTCTGAAAGATTACGGATGGATACGGAAAACGGACGATGGTTGGGAGTTGACAAAAAAAGGCGAATTTGAAGGCGGAGAATATATCCATAGCAAACGTTATGGTCGTTATATTGTCTGGCCGCAGGAATTGTCGGAACATCCCTTGCTGCAAGCCCTGGAAGACAATCGCCATATTACGGCTACCTCCTTGGGTAAGCGTGTCGGCCTAAACGCTAGAGAGGTAAACCGTATTTTTGCGGAATTAGGTTGGATTAAACATGGGTTTCAGGGCTGGGAAATAAGTGATCGCGGTGCCGAGTGTGGTGGCATTCAACTTGAAAATGAAAGCAGCGGTACTTTTTACGTTGTTTGGCCTCAGAGTATCGAAAGTAGTGACCTCTTTACAAGCCAGTTACATTTGACTGCACAGCTCTTTTCGATTTCTCCATCGGAAAAAGAGTCTGTTGTGAATACCAAAGATCTCAATGTGGAGGGCGATCTATTTTCGAAGGAACCTCTTGTGGATCAGCAAACCTTACTTTCTATCGACGGCCACAAGCACAAAAAAAAATCATTACTACAAATTTGCCACTGGTTGTATATGGCGGGAATCGCTCATGCTAGTCACAGGCGGCTACCGGTTGCAGGGGAATATTATGCCGATTTTTACATACCAGCCCATCAGATTTACCTTGAAAGCTGGGAGGATGAAAACGGCGCGGATCTCAAAAAAAAATTGCAACGTAAAGATCTATATCGACAGGCTGGTTTCGCGGTAATCGATGTCGAGCAAAAAGATCTCGAGCAACTGGATGAGTTCCTCACTCGTGAATTTAGAAAACTGGGAGTAAGGATTTACTAAACCTGTCAGTCTATAATGGCTAATTCATCCGGAGGGTAACAGTTGATTGTTCGCGAGTCTCGTTTTAAATAGTCGCAAAATTCTGGTGTTGAACAAGAAGAGTTTATTAGGCTATTTTCGTTTCAGTGTTACGCCACATTCTATGTGATCCGTATAGGGAAATTGGTCAAAAACAGCAAATTTTTCGACTGCGTGCGTCTTACAAAGAGTCACCAAATTGTCATGTAAGGTATTCGGGTTACATGAGATGTACAAAATGTGGTCGAATTGATTAATCAGCTCTTCCGTTTTTTTGTCGAGTCCTGCTCTGGGAGGGTCGACGAGAACAGAGCTGAAGTTATAAGCCGCTATGTCGATGTCTTTAAGGCGACGAAATTCTCTTTCATCGTTGAGCGCGGCAGAAATTTCTTCGCTGGACATTCTAGCGACAGACACGTTTTCTATACTATTCTGTGCAAAGTTAACGTTTGCTGATTTTACTGAAGTCTTAGAGATTTCTGTACAAAGGACTTGCTCGAAATTTTGTGCGAGAATGGTCGTAAAATTACCGTTTCCGCAATACAATTCCAATAGATCGGCGCCGTTCGGTTTAGAGTTTAAAAGAGCCCACTGCAGCATCTTTTGATTTACAACCGCGTTCGGTTGAGTAAAACTGTTTTCCACTTGTTGAAACAGGTACTCTTTGTTGTTAACTGTTAACGTCTCTGTAACAAAGTCATTGGCTAGGACCAGTCGCTGCTTTCTGCTACGACCAATGATATTGATGTCATACTTTTCCTGTAACAATTTTGCCAGACCTTCCCATACCTCGTCCAATTTCTTGTGGTAAATTAACGTGACTAAAGCTTGATTACTTAACGTTGTTAGAAACTCAATTTGGAATAGACGTTGTTTTAGCAATTCCGACTTATTTATCTCGTCGAGTAATAAGGGCATTAGCTGGCAAATCCGCTCGGAGCCAATGTCAAAGTTGGTGATGCGGCAGGGAGTCTTCGGATCCTCTTTTTTAAACATCGCATAAAAACAAACATCGTTTTCATGCCATACCCTGAATTCTGCTCGCATTCGGTAATGGCGTGGCGGAGAATTAAAAACGTCGATTGGAGGAATGTTGAATGCGTGGAACTGTTTCGCAATTTTATCGGCTTTCTCATTAAGCTCATGCTGATAATTATCTGGATTTACTCTACTTAAGGGCATAATTTGAAATTGAGTCTCTGAAGATAGTTGGTAAATTTAAGTTGAAAAATCACCTCGAATGGTGGCGATCGTAATTCGTCTCCATTATAGTTAATTTTCGTTAGGTTGTTGCGGTTATCTGCGTCTCAAAATTTTGTTCCTCCGTGTTTACTATGGTTGGACCCATTGAGCGAAGGGCAGTGCTGCGCATGAGGCTACACAGTACGACGCTTTTCAATGGATCTAGGTCGGACTCAGTAACCTCATAATTGTTAATTTTTAGGGTGATATATGAATGTATTGGTAACCGGTGGCGCGGGTTATATAGGTAGCCACACATGTATAGAATTAATGTCGGCGGGACATGAGGTTATTGTCGTTGATAATTTAAGCAATAGTCATCCAGAATCACTTAAGCGGGTTGAAGTACTAGCGGGTAAATCCGTTTTATTTTATGAGGTAGATATCTGCGATGCTGATGCTCTATCAGCCGTATTCGAGACAAATACGATCGATGCGGTCATTCATTTTGCCGGTTTAAAAGCGGTAGGAGAATCAGTAGCCCAACCCGGACGCTATTATCATAACAATGTCACTGGAACCTTAGTTTTGTGTGAGGTGATGGCTAATTATGGTGTCTACGATTTAGTCTTTAGTTCTTCGGCAACTGTTTATGGCGATCCCGCTAGTGTGCCCATTAATGAGCAATTTCCTTTGTCTGCCACAAACCCCTATGGCCGTTCGAAGTTGATGATTGAGGAGATTTTGCGAGATTTACATGTTTCAGATCATCGTTGGAATCCGATTTTATTGCGCTATTTTAACCCGGTCGGTGCTCATCATAGCGGCTTAATCGGTGAAGACCCAAATGGTGTTCCTAATAATTTAATGCCTTATATTACGCAGGTCGCAATAGGAAAGCTAAAGCAGCTCTCGGTTTATGGCAATGATTATGACACGGTCGATGGCTCTGGCGTCAGAGATTACATTCACGTCGTGGATTTAGCGCAGGGGCATGTAAAGGCTTTGGAAAAACTGTCCGAAAATCCAGGTGCTGTTGCCTACAATCTAGGTACGGGGCGAGGGTATTCGGTGTTGGAAGTCATAAGTGCGTTTGAGCGCGCCTCGAGCAAAACTATTCCGCACCAATTTGTTGATCGGCGACCAGGCGACGTAGCCAGCTGTTATGCTGACACTAGTTTTGCTTTACAAGAATTAGGGTGGAAGGCGTCAAAAGGCATAGATGAAATGACTCGAGACAGTTGGAACTGGCAAAATAAAAACCCGAACGGTTTCGTTTTCGAGAGTGAATAGAGTGTGAACAGTTAATTGAGTCGGTTCTTATTTCTCTGATTCCAGAGCTGATCGGCTAATTTTAAGGCTTCCATCTTGCTGTCAATTTTGTTCATTAGCTTTAGGGCTATGGCTGCAGTGCCGATGATCGCCAGTTTTCCGTACTGATTGTCTGCTGTGCCGCGCCACACGTCGACTAACTCCTGTGTGTTGAGCGAACTGGGCTTGTCCTGGCGACCGTCTATGAGTTTGTCCCACAGTTCATCAGTTGTTTGTCCTTGCCGAACCATCTTAACCAAACAGCTTGCTTCCGGCTTTCTTTCAATTTCACCGCCTTCACCTTTGAACACAGCGGAATGGGTCTGACCTAAGAGTTCAGCGGCGCGCTGGTGTGTATCGCCATAGCTCGGATGAAAAACGCTTTGCAAGGAGTGCTCAGCCAAGAGTGGGTTTATCAATCGCGAGAGTGTATTTACCGGAGAGCGTAAGCCAAATTCTGCGCGTAAATCGATGATGTTTTGCAATTCTGGACACAAATAGTTTAAAGGCATAAATGAAAACTGCGTTGTATCAAGTTGTTTTTGAACCTCAACCAGATCTGTGGCAACGGGAATGTTTAATTGTTGGAGAACTAATTCCGTATAGAGCCGGCCTTGTGTATGACCATTAGCGCCATGCATAAAGACTCGGACGCCATTATCAGCAAGTAATAGAGCACTTAATATAAACCACGGTAGTTGTCGTTTTTTACCCGCATAACTTGACCAATCTAAATCCACGTGGATGGATGTTGTTAAGTCAATTCGTGCGCGTACGGCGTCGACGAACCCGGCTAGTTCTTCGTGGCTTTCTTCCTTGACTCGGAGGAGCATAAGAAATGCACCTAATTGGACATCTGTGGTTTGGCCCGCCAGTATCATCTGCATGGCGCTAAATGCTTCTTGCCGGTTTAGAGAACGCGAGCCGGTTTTCCCTTTACCCAGAATACGAACGTACACGGCAAAAGGGTGTTCGTTTTCCTTGCTAGCTTTCAGTTTTGTATTGTAGCTGTTGGACATAACGATTCTTTACAGGCAGTTTTCGGGTTTAGGCAGGCCGGCAATTTTACTGGCTATTTTTGCTGGGCTCCCGGGAAACAGTGTTAACAAATAAATACTGTTACCTTTGTCCGTTCCCAGGTGCTGTTTAACATATTTTACTAAGGGTCGCATTGCCGGAGAAAGGTCGAACTCATCGTAAAATTGCCTCAATAAAAAAACTATCTCCCAGTGGCTCTCAGTCAAAGTGATGTTTTCACCCTGGGCAATTACCTCTGCAACGGATTGACTCCAGTCTTGTAGGTTTAATAAAAAACCTTCGCGATCTAAGGAAATAGAACCTTTGGTTAAATTGGGGTTGGTATCTGTGCCCATTAGAACCAGCTTTGAACGCTTTTATGTCGAATGCATAGATCGACAAACGTACAGTCGTCAATAACTTGAACCGCTTTGTGTAATTTTCCAACAAGGCCTCTTGCTCTAATGTCTGCCTCTAGTGCATAGAAACTGATATGGGAGTTGTTAGCCAGTGAATCTGAAAAGTCCGCATCGCGTTGACATGCATAAACCCCATCTTCGATTAACAAGATAGAATCGGAATCGGAACATCGTCTTATGCAATCGTTTAAACTGCTATTGGAATAGGGCGATTTGTTGACTGTGTGTAAAATCATAATCTCCGGTCGCGTTTTGCTAGAAAAGAGTCTTAGACTGGTCTATCAAAAATTGAAAATCACATCTGATTTTTGCATCAATGCACTGATATCTTCGCTCGATAGATTTTCAACGGGAACAACGAGATCATCGGCAGTGATTAGTCGCTTACTCATTGATTGGCAATCCACAAAAATCTGATCCACTTCGTATAACGGCAAAGCCGACAATACCTTGCCGTGATTTTTACAGTTGATAGAGTCGGCTTGCTGGTCTTTGACTAATTGAAAAACACCATCGTCCAGAAACAAAAGCGTCATATCCTGTTCGAACGCCGCACAGGCTAATGCGATGTCGATCGCTTCCCTAGAAAGCGAAGTGCCATAGGGTGGTTTTCGACAGATGATGAGTATTCTTTTCATGGTAGCGCTCGTCACGGGCCAAACGTAATAAGCCTATCAGATTTGACGGAGGCATCAATTAGCTGACCAAGGCCTGAAAGATTAAAGTTTGGAGCAAGATTGCTGGCTGGCTTTTCATAGCGATCTGCCTCGGTTGAATCCAGAACCCCTCTCTTTAAAGCGCTGGCAATGCAAACAACGAGATCAATGCTGTTATCGCGAGCCATGGCTTGCCACTCGTTCGGAATATGAATTTCATCCTGCGGCGGTGTTAACAGCTCGTTCCCACTGTTGACGGCTTCGTGATAAAAGAATATTCGATAAATGCTGTTTCCCGTTTCGATACTAGCGTTGGCAAACCGTAACGCGGTCTTCACCGACTGACTCGAATAGGGTGCGCCAAGTATTAGCAGAGAAAAAATCATCATTACACATTTGCTATAGTAAAAAAAAGAAAAGCCCCGAGAATATCGGGGCTTTTTCAAGCAAAACGGACGTTATCAGTCGTCTCCCATTACACCTAATAGGTGCAGGAGATGAATAAACAAATTGAAGATGTCTAAATACAGTGCAACAGTAGCGCGTATGTAATTTGTCTCTCCGCCGTTTATTATCCGGCTGGTATCAAACAAAATCAGGCCTGACATAATTAGGACAGCTGCTGCTGAAATTGCCAAGGAAAGAGCCGGGATTGAGAAAAAGATATTGGCAATGCTAGCAACGACAATGACTAACAACCCCACCATTAAAAAACCGCCCATAAAAGAGAAGTCTTTTCGTGTTGTTAACACGTATCCTGAAAGAGCGAAAAAGACGAGAGCTGTACCACCCAGCGCTTGCATGACGAGGGCAGAGCCATTCGGCATGGCGAGATAGTGATTTAGCATGGGCCCGATCGACGCACCGAGCACGCCAGTGAAAGCAAATATCGCGATAATTCCTTTGCTGGAGTCGGCTGTGCGATTCACGACAAACAATAGACCAAAGCCAACTAGCATGAGTATCAATGCAGTTCCATGGCCGAGGCCCATTGCCATTGCAATGGAGGCACATACGGCGCTAAAAACGAGAGTCATTGATAACAGCATATAGGTGTTACGTAACACTTTGTTTGTCGATAGGGCAGACGACTGCGCACTACTTGTTGCATTAAAAATAGGGCTTTGTTGCATCATATATCTCCGTGGTTTATCCACATGGGTAATTGCGTATCATAATAGCTATATAAGGGCCAAAATCAAGAACTTCAAGGTATATTCAGCATTTGATTTACTGGATTATTACACTCCAGATAAAAGTTCTTACAACTTGTACGCTATTCGACTGCGTTTGGGTCTTTTTGTTCCGAAAACATTGAATGTGAGTCGAGCAAATCAGTGCTTAGCGGTTGCCATGGCTATTGGCGAAAGGGTTCTATTTGCTGGAATGAAAGTCCGCCTTGCTATCAATAATATAAGTGCTTATTAAAGCACCCTTTAGCCCTGTCCATCCCTTGTGTGCTGGAGGTTACAACGGGTGGATGGGCCCCAATTAGGCAGTGTATCCCGTAATGGACTTGCGTATTGGACCAGCTGACAAAGTGGGAAGTACAAAAGAAACGTCAATTCCGGCATTCCTGCAACCACCAAGACTCGTATCGTTAATCCAGGGGATGCCACGTTCAAGAGTAGACAGCCTACACCAGTTAACTATATGAGTGCTGCTAAATATAGAAAGATCATTCCGGACGTTCGATCGTAACTGGCGCATCATCCAAATACATAGCATTTGGAATAACGCGCCGCTGAAAATGGCTTACGCGGCACCTACCCATCCGGCGTGGAAGCCATAAGGAACCCGGTAAGGAACAAGGATTGTCGCTACCGGACCGGCGCCAATATCCTGCGCATCCAGGATCAAACACTCGCTTTGGCCCAGTCTCTCATCTTGAACAAAGCAGATCAGGTAGCCGTCATCCTCTGCTTGCGCGCCCAGCCTCGGCGCAAATACGGCCTCCCCACCAAAGCGGTTATCGCCATAGTCAAAGGTGATTGCGGTTTCTGTGTCGTTGTCAAACTTCATCACACCGTCAAAGGTGAATGGCCGGGTCGGATTAAACACTGCAGCGTACACGTAGCGCGTTTTGTGGCAGGCATAGGAGTCGTTAATGCGAGTAAAATCACATTTCACTTCGCTCAGCAATTGCTCGTCAACCGCACCGGTTTTTAAATTGATGCGCCACTGGTATAGATGACCTTGGGTATCCTGTAGGTTCTCTGCGTCCAAGCCAGCACTTGCAATGTCAGAAGTTTTGGACCGTGACGCCTGCAAAACAATTTCGTCTCCTTCGTCCCACGCGTTAGCGGTGTGAACGACCGAACCGGTCTCTACTTCAAACCAGCGAACATCTGAATCTGTGCCAAAACGTGGCATGACGCCAATGCGGGAGCCGTGCTCTGGCTCAAAATCTAGCGCCGGACCACCGGCCATCAAGCGCTCAATATCGAGTGTAATAGGGAAGTCGAGAAACAGCGTATATTTTTCAGTCACAGCAAAGTCGTGCATAAATACAGGCTTTTCGATGGTGATCGGCGTTGAGTGAACCAGCTCTCCCGAGGCATTGATGACCGAGTAACGGACATAGGGTGTCTGGAATGCATAGCCAAACGTCATCATCTCACCCGTTTTTTGATCGATTTTTGGGTGCGCTGTAAAAGGATGCTTTAACCTGCCTTCGAAGTCTACTGCTCCGATAGTTTCGAGGTCAGGCAATCGAATTGCGGTGGGTTTCGACGGTTCATGAGTGGCATAGAGCGTGTTGTTGTGGTACGCAAAAGCCGTGTTTGCCAGGTTCTTATTACGTGGCTCGCCAACAGGAACCCGCGAAGGCGTTGTGTCCATCATCGAATTCATACCCTTGTATATCCAGTCGCCGCGTTCTTGTTCAAGTTTGAAGCCATCAGTTTGTATAAAGCGATTGCGGTAGTGGGCCAGGCCATCACCAAACTCGATGGCGTGAATCATACCGTCGCCATCAAAGGTGTGATACGCAGCTTCGTCAAATATATGTACCGGGTTTGGACCAACCCTCAAGAAATTGCCAGCCAGATCTTTTGGAATGGTGCCCCTGACCTCCATATCTAGGGCATCCCGCTCCTCGGCCACAGGGGCAAAGTTTCCGTCGAGAAAAAAGTTAGCAGAACTGGTTGTTTCTGATTGGGCCATGAATCACCTCTAAGGGAAATGGGTATGGGAAGGACTAAAATTATTATTTGACTTAATCTACAGTAAAAAGCGGGCGCTTGGCAATTGTCAGGTAATTTTATGAAAAGACGTACATCTGCAATGTTGTTAGGTGCAATACCTAGCAATCGGTCAGTTTACAAGGTCGAATGAGAGAAGATAAGGAGGCTAAAGTACTTAGATGGTTAATCGGTCGTATATGGTTAATCGATCATGGCTAACTATTCTTTGTAGCTTCTAATGAGTGAATTTATCTGTTTTATGTGGTCAGGCTCACTTAATTTTTGATTAATTCGGTCAAGCAGTTCTTTGTGAGTACCTTTCTTTACTGCAATATAAATATTGGCCAATGCCAAGGGTTCAGAACCTAGAAATACTTTGTCTTTAAGCCCAAGTTTATTCAGGATGTAAAAGGACGACAGTTCAGTATGAATCACAGCGTCTAACCTCCCTTTCGTCAGGTT
Organism: uncultured Cellvibrionales bacterium; assembly: GCA_913019905.1. GTDB lineage: Bacteria > Pseudomonadota > Gammaproteobacteria > Pseudomonadales > Dasaniaceae > Oceanicoccus. Next base: position 64,404 of record CAJVZD010000012.1, on the reverse strand, counting down.
AAAAAAATTCGATTCAAGTTCACCATCTTTAGTGAAAAAGCGGTTGTTTGTCTTGGCTTGATCAAATTCAGGCCCATAACTCCAGCCCAACAGTTTGCCGATGCTTAGCCCGTCCAGTTTATCTACCGACTGTATCGCGGGATCTCGTTGTCGATTGAAAAAAACAGATATTCGCTCCTGGTAAAAGGGCTCGGAGAAATCCAGTGTCTCCATACGTTCGTCAGTTTTAACGATACCTATTAGAATGCCATCACCTGCGGCCGCTTGGTAAAGTCCACGTTTAAAAGGCAGTGCTTCGACCGTGTAGGGTTGACCTAGAGCCTCTAAGGTAAGATCGACAATGCGTATGTACAAACCAGTTTGTTGACCGTTTTCGTGATAAAGATATGGGGGGTAGTCGGTGTAGGTAATTATTTTTATTGGGTCAACGGCATAAACGTTCAAAGCCATTGAAAGAAGTGTTAAAAGTATCAAACTGGAGAACACGGGTTTCCCCACTACGTCGATATCTGGCATATTTACTATCTGCCTCCGGAACGATGTCGCTAACTAGTTTTCGCCATCAATAAGTCGTCAAATGAGTAGAAAGGAAGGGCTAATAGCTTCGATTTATCTCAATCTACTTATGTTACCCCACTAACCCAATTGAAGAAACTTGGAGCTGCTTGTTTCATGCGCGCTCCTCACCTTCCTAGGAATCTCAAAATTGAGATAAACCTTAGTAATGTTTCCTCAAGGGGTTCGTTTTCCTTTTTATGAAACTATCCGTGATAGCTTCGCGATTGAGCCCGGCTATGATTAATGGGCCGGTAACGACCGACTTCGAAAAACTTGTTAGCCGGTTCACATTCACGTTCACGTTCACGTTCACGTTCACGTCGCAAACGTTGCTTGAAGGCGACACGAGAGAGGCAAGCAACTGAGCCCCGAAGAGATGCAGCAACAAGAGATTTCTATGCCGGAAGCGGATGCAACGTGAAGTCAGACCTTCGAGGCCAGATAGTCCATGGTGCGTTGACGGTCTTCATCATTACTGGCAATGATGGCTGCATTAAAGTCCGTGACACCAGCGGCCGCAATACGCTCAAGCTCCGCATCGACAGCTGCTTCGTCACCGACGACGGCAATGTCAGCCGGCCCAGCGGCGCCTTCAAGGTCGAGCATGGCACGGTAGCTGGCCAGCTGTCCGTACACGGTCAGGGATTTGGAAATCAGGTCTTTTGTGCCATCGACATCGTTAGTCAGACAAATTGGAAAGCCGGCGATAACGCGAGGCGCTGGTTTGCCTGCTTCGCTGGCCGCTTTCGACATCTTTGGCAGGATGTGAGACTCGATAGTCTTCTTACCGGTCATCCATGTCACGGTGCCATCGGCTTCCCTACCGCAAAGATCGAGCATGACAGGCCCAAGAGCCGCAACAAAAAGCTTAACTGGTTTCGCTGCTTCTTCGACAATCATTGACCCGCGTCCGGTCAACAAATCGCCAGAGAAACTTGAGGCCTCACCTTTCAGGACCGGGTTTAAGATTTCAAGGAACTCGCGCATATAACGGGCGGGTTTGTCGAACGACATGCCAAACATGCCTTCAACGACTGGCTGATGTGCAAGGCCAATGCCGAGATTGAGGCGGCCGGAAGTCGCTGCCTGTGTCGTAAGCGCCTGCTGGCCAAGGGCAAAAGGGTGTTGTCGGTAAACCGAAATAACAGCCGTCCCTAGCTCAATCGTACTCGTTTCGCGGCCAACAATGGCGAGCGCCGTCAGGGCGTCATAACCGAAGATATGTGCCATCCACAAAGACGGAAAGCCTTTTGCTTCCGCCTCTTTGGCGAAGGCGACCATATTGTCGAGTGAATTGTTCTTGTCACCAGAGTCGTTGAGCATCAGTCCGATTTTCATGTCACGTTTCCTTTTTGTTTATTCAGAGTATAGATAGGCCTTCTGCCCTTTTTGTGGCTACTATAATCTAAACGTTCGGAAGACGGCAACACTCTTGTGTATAGGCGGAATTAGCTGCACTTTTTCCCATCTACCTTAAATAATTGGTCCCTGTAGTGGTCTAACGAACCATTCCGGAGACGCTTGTGGCATATTATATGTCTTGGCATTCCAGGTTGGCATTTCTTGTTAACTTCGATTTAAGTTTTACTTGCGGGCAGTCTATGGATAATTGATTATTCAAGACTTGGCATAGCTCGTGACGGAGCTTTTTTTAGGGGGATAGACTCAGGCGTAGTTGAGAAAAAGAGGGAGTGAGGAGTTATCACCCACCACCCAAAGAATTAGGTGGTGGGTAAATGGCGGGTAGTTCAAGGACGTTGCTTGCAGCCCTTTATTTTCGCCTTGTATGGCGGAGAGATAGGGATTTGAACCCTAGGAGGTATTACCCTCGCTGGTTTTCAAGACCAGTGCTTTCGACCACTCAGCCATCTCTCCAAAACTGTCCAGCGCATGTTGATACGGTGCACTGATTTTTTATGCTTATCTACCGCGTCTGACACTTGTACCTGCATTTATGCAGTTTTTTGCGTGACAACCATCTAGATAACAGGGACGGGATTATACAGAGGTTTTATTGATAGACAAGTGTTATTACGGGTCTAAAAAGCTCACGAAGCTCTTGTTTTTGTGACTTCTGTAAGAGTTAAGTTAATCCCGACCAGAATCGGTCAAAATGCGTTCATAGTGTTTACTTTGTGTGCATAAACTATCACGTAGGCTGATCGGAAATAAAAGAGCCCGGCTATTAAACCAGGCTCTTTGGGTTTTCCTTCGCTAAAATCGCGTAAAATTAAACCATGCGTTTTAAGCGAGGATCGTTGATAGCGCGATCGGCTTTTTCTCTCGTTTGGTCAGGTTGGGCAGGGCTTGCTGGTTCCTTGGCGGCAGAATCCAATGCAACGGTGTTGATTTCTATATTGCCAACAGCCTTCGGTGAGAGGCGAGGGTCATTCGCTGCTCTGCCTTCCGGACGGATAACGACTATTTTCGTATTCTTTACATCGTCAGTTACCGTATTAGGTGTTACGCTCGCAACTTCAGCAACTTCAGCAACTTCAGCAACTTCAGCAACTTCAGCAACTTCAGCAACTTCAGCAACTTCAGCAGCAACTTCAGCAACTTCTACGTCAGTTTCACGCTGATCGGTAAAATCGACTTTTCCATCATCTGCTTCTTCGACAGTGTCAGCAATTATATTATGGTCGTCAGTAGTTTCCGTGTCCGGCCTATTGATGGCTTCGACGACCACAGTAACATCGTTGGAGATGTCAACTGCCGTTTCCGCACTGGCCTCCGGTTCAGATTTTTTAGTTTCATTGCCCTTTGTCGCGACCATATTAGTTGCTAAAGTTTCCTCGGCTGGTGCCTGGTCATCAGCTTTGCTACTGACAGGTTCCACGATTTCTGGTGAAGAAAGGTCTGGCTTATCTGCTTTAGGCTGTACTTTTTCTGGTTGAGCAGGAGATTTGTGTGCAACAGCTTCGCTTGGTGATGTCTCTTTATGAGATTCATTTTCAGTCTTGTTAACGGGATTGTTTACCTGTTGTCCGGTTTCTTCATTTTCAGTATTTTGGTTGGCGTTTACGTTTCTTGGCCCCCTGTTCCGGCGCCTTGAAGACGAACGCGGCTTCCGATTTTCCGGGCGTTGTTGAGGCTTATTTTCATCGATTTTGTTGTCTTTATTGTCAGCTTCAATATCCTGTTTTTGCGGACGGGGTGCATTTTTGCTTTGTTCATTTTGCTTGTTACGATCATTGCGATCATTGCGATCATTGCGATCATTGCGATCATTGCGATCATTGCGGTTGTCGTTGGTACGATTACGATTTCGACCCTGTCCTTGTGAATTTCGTCCTTGTCCTTGTGAATTTCGACCTTGTCCTTGGGGGCGACGATTTCTGTTACTTTGACGATTATTTTCCTTTGGCTTTTCCGGTTCCGGTACTACTTCCTCAGTGCTTGAGAACAGCCCAACAAGGCGCGAGAACAGGCCCGGTTTCGAGGTGGTTTCACTGTCGGTTGATTTGGTTTCGGTCTTAGGCGCTGGTGCGGTTCGTGGTGTTACTGACTTAACTGCAGCTTCCTGTACTGGTGCGGGCGCAGCGGTCACTTCTTCAGCAACAACTTGCTCAGTCTGCATTTTATAGCTTGTTTCGATCTTCTCGCTAATTTCATCATCACGTAGACGTTGAACTTCAAAATGCGGTGTATCCATTTGCGGAACAGGGATAATTACGACGCGAACTTCGGTTCGCTGTTCGATATCATGTATTGGGATTCGTTTTTCGTTGAGCAGGTATGAGGCCACGTCTACGGGTACCAGTACTCGTATCTCGGCACTTCGGTCCTTACTCGCTGCTTCTTCGACTAAACGCAAAATTGATAAAGAGAGTGATTTTGTATCGCGGATTATTCCCTGTCCCGTACATCTCGGGCAGACTTTAGCACTGGTTTCACCGAGCGACGGGCGTAAGCGTTGACGTGACATCTCTAGCAGGCCAAAACGAGAAATACGTCCCACTTGTACACGCGCGCGATCAATGTCGAGAGCGTCACGGACTCGATTTTCAACGGATCGTTGGTTTTTTGATTGGTTCATATCGATGAAATCAATGACAACCAAACCGCCCATGTCTCTGAGTCGCAACTGGCGAGCTATTTCATCGGCAGCTTCCAGGTTAGTTTTTGTCGCTGTCTCCTCGATATCACGGCCTTTGGTTGCCCGCGCAGAGTTGATGTCGATGGAAATGAGTGCTTCCGTTGGATCGATGACAATTGATCCTCCGGACGGGAGCTGAACTTCTCGTTCAAACGCTGTTTCTATTTGGCTTTCAATTTGATAACGGTTGAAAAGCGGAACTGGGTCTTCGTATAAGCGAATACGGTTCTGGTAATGAGGCATAACTTGAGTCACAAAGTTAAGGGCTTCGGTATGCGCTTCTTTGTTATCAATAAGTACCTGGTCAATATCTTCTCGCAGATAGTCACGTATGGCACGAATTATGACGTTGCTTTCTTGAAGAAGTAGAAGGGGAGCCTTACGCTCTGCGGTCGCTTGTTTAATGGCATCCCACATGTGGATCAAATAGTCCAGATCCCATTGCAATTCTTCGCCGCTACGTCCAACACCAGCGGTTCGAACAATGGCTCCCATACCATTAGGAACTGTGATTGAGTTCATTGCTTCGCGTAATTCCGTTCTCTCGTCACCTTCAATTCGACGAGATATGCCTCCAGCGCGAGGATTGTTTGGCATTAAAACGAGGTATCGTCCCGCCAAACTCACAAAGGTCGTGAGTGCGGCACCTTTATTTCCCCGCTCTTCTTTGTCGACCTGTACGATGACTTCCGTGCCTTCCTTTACCACATCCTTAATCTTGAACCGCCCATTTACTTCCGACGGTTTCCGGTAAAAATAGTCGCGGGAAATTTCTTTAAGGGGAAGAAAACCATGACGTTCCGCACCAAAATCTACAAAGGCTGCTTCGAGACTTGGCTCAACGCGGGTAATTATCCCTTTATAAACATTCGACTTCTTTTGTGTGCGAGTGCGATTTTCAATGTCCAGATCGTATAAGTGTTGACCGTCAACGAGGCCAACACGCAACTCTTCTGGTTGAGTTGCATTAATAAGCATTCTTTTCATGTTAGTTACAAATCCTGTCGCAGGAATTTGCGCTGTCCCGTGATTACGGAATTTAGAAATGGACGTAGTGCTTTGCTGGAAATAGCCGCGCCATCATTGGCAAATAAATAACGCTAATAGCTTTCTATGGCATCATCAGCGGTATATATCGAGGCTTTTTCACAGAGTTTAGTGTCAATTTACTCAATACGAAAATAAATTAACAGTTCTAAAAAACTGTTATGATTACGCACGAATAGGCTAACTATAGCTCTGGAAATGCGTAAGAAATTAGCAACTGCACGGGTAAAGAGAATATCGACATAACATGGTGCGGTTAAACATCGCATCACTTTGCTTGGTCAGAAACACCTTACCTGCGTCTCAAATTTAAAAACTGTTTCAACGATGCTTGCGACAAATTCGGCTGCATAGTTAATAATATTGTTAATTCACAAAGCACTACACTCATTTCAGTTTTAAGTCAGTGCTTTGATAAATATTTATCGTACGGCGTGGCAAAAATATAGTGTTAGGTTTTGCCAATACGCTGTCGTACTACCATAATTTTGCGAGACTCTCTTTTGGTTTTCCTGTCATCTCGAGTACGTTTTCAATTTTCTCTAATATTGGGCCTTGCCATCAAAAGAACTTTTCTTATGAGTCATTATCCGGAAAAAGGGATAAACTTGAGAGGCGCGAAGAGAGACGAAAACCAGATCTAGCAAAATACCGCCCGACTATAACAGTAATTTCTATGTACATCAAACACTTAGCTTGGAAATATTATGATTGACAATAAAGGCCTTATAAAAAATGAGGTTACCTATGTTGAAGTTACTGATTCTCATGCTGGGCAGCGAATAGACAATTTCTTGCTGAGAAAGTTAAAAGGAGTGCCGAAATCGCGGATTTACCGAATATTGAGAAAGGGTGAGGTTAGGGTTAATAAGTCTCGCATAAAGCCTGAATACAAATTACGAGATGGCGATATCGTGCGTATTCCTCCAATACGAACCGCCGAGGATAAGTCACCAACAGGTGTTTCGGACCGACTCAGCCAAATTCTTAGTGATTCTATTCTTTATGAGGATGATCGTTTGCTGGTAATTAATAAGCCGTCTGGTCTTGCTGTCCATGGCGGAAGTGGTATTAGTCAAGGGCTAATTGAAGCATTGCGAGTAATGCGTCCGGAGGCCCGTTTTCTCGAGTTGGTGCACCGCCTGGATCGAGATACGTCGGGCTGTGTAATGGTCGCGAAAAAGCGCAGTATGCTTCGGTACCTGCACGAACAGTTACGTAATGGCACGATTGATAAGCGATATTTAGCGCTGGCGACAGGTCGTTGGCCGAACCGTCGAAAGTTGGTGAGCGCTCCGTTGGAAAAGAATACGCTTCAGTCTGGGGAGAGAATGGTAAGGGTTTCCGTGGATGGAAAGAAGTCAGTCACTGAATTTGCCATTGTTACCCGATATGATCTTGCGACATTGATCGAGGTTAAGCCAATCACCGGTCGCACTCACCAAATTCGGGTACATGCATTGCATGTTGGGCACCCGTTGCTCGGTGACGACAAGTATGGAGATCAGGACGCCTGTCGTTTATTTAAAGCGCGTGGGCTTAATCGTCTGTTTTTACATGCCGCAAGTCTCACTGTGCCAATGCCCGAAGAGGAGGATGATCTCATTGTGAGCGCTGAACTCAGTCCTGAATTGCAATCTGTTCTCGACGCTTTGCAGGCAGATTAACTTTTTTGGCTAACGCTGGGTTATTGGCTGTGTGCGATGGATCGCAACGGCGTGTTCTGGCTCAGAAGGTTTTTATGCCGTCATTCGACATTTTGGCCGGCTGCTATAAAAAGTTTAGAGGCGATTATTGCCGGGGACCAAGAAAGAAAAGAAAAGAAAAGTGTATTTGGTCGTGCTTGATTCGCTTCCGGCTGCATAAACGATCATTGGAGCGAATAATTCACGGGCCAAGTGTTGACTTTTCCTCCAATGGGTATAGCATTCTGCCAACTATTTTTGAAAGAAGACCTAGGATCATTTTGATGCGCATTTTATTTAGTCAGTATAAACCAAGAAACGCCGCCCACGGCTCTCTTGTGCTGCGTCCAATGATCACCTAGTGCTTCCATCTTATTTGGAAGACACATAGTCTTCCATTTTTGTATATAAAACCCGGAGGGCTAATGAGCTATCCGGGTTTTTTTTGCCCGGAATTTTATCCTTATTTTCTTGGTAATAAACAATGAAAAAAACAACCCTAAAAGAACTTATTGAGATTGCCATTCCGATGGTGGTGTCGCAGGGCGCCTTCGCGGTGATGATCTTCACCGACCGTTTTTTCATGTCTCAAATTAGTCCAACTCACATGGCAGCATCATTGGGCGGCGGAGTGGCTTCCTTTTTTTGTTTGTCATTATTCATCGGCGTACTGTCCTATGCAAACGCTTTAGTTGCGCAATATTACGGTTCTGAGCAATATGCAAAATGTTCTCGTGTTGTCACCCAGGGGATGATTCTGTGTGTCATGAGTCTGCCACTGCTATTTTTAATCAGTTTCTTTGTGAGTGATTTATTTGAAGGTATGGGGCACGACCCTCTACAGGCGGATTTAGAGAAGAAGTATTTTCTAGTATTGATGTGGGGATCTTTTTTTTCCTTGAGTAAAACCTGTATCGCATCATTTTTCTCGGGAATCGGGCAAACACGTAAAATCATGATCGCAGATACATTAGGTGTGGCTCTGAATATACCTTTGACCTATCTATTAATTTTCGGTGGATTTGGCTTTCCCGAGATGGGGATTGTTGGTGCAGGTATCGGGACAATAATAGGTACCCTTTTTACCTTAGTTATCTTTATCTTTTTCTATTTCGGTAGGTCAATTCGGGATCGATATCACGTACTGCGATCTGCAGTTTTTGATAAAGGAATATTAAGTCGTTTTTTAAGGCTCGGTTTTCCTTCCGGTCTGGAAATGTTTCTTAACGTGGCGGCCTTTAATCTCTTTTTATTGATGTTTCAGTCATACGGCATTGCAGAGGGGGCTTCTGCTGCGATTGTTTTTAACTGGGATATATTGTCTTTCGTGCCACTAATAGGTCTTAATATTGCGATAATTAGCCTGATCGGTCGGCATGTGGGCTCCGGAAATATGGACAAGGCCAATGAGGTTATTGCTTCCGGTTTTATGCTGGGATTGGGTTATTCCGCCATTTTGGCGATAGTATTTGTGCTGTTCCGGGAATCACTCGTCGATATCTTTATCGTTAGTCCAGTTGACCATCAAGAAATAAGAGAGTTATCCAGTTTTATGATGGTGGGTTTGGGTAGTTACGTGATGGCGGATGCTGTAATCCTCGTTGCCGGAGGTGTATTGCGTGGGGCTGGAGATACTCGGTGGTTGATGGTTGCCTCGGTGGCGTTACATTGGATTATGCTCATTGCTCAATATGCGGTAATAAAGGTTTTCGAATACGGCCCCAAAGCCTCCTGGATAATCTTTGTGGGTATGATTATTAGCATTGCAGCCGTGTATGTATTGCGGCTGACCGGACAGAAATGGAGAGACCCGGAAGCGCTAAGGCAGGTTATGGCCGAATACTAGGGTTCGTGCGATCGGTAATAGAAGCATTAACAAGATGAAGCGGAAAGGGTAGCTTTTTTTTGGGCTCCCCTGACACTGACAATGTTGAATTTCTCGGGGCCATTAGCTCCAGGGTAAAGGGTTACGGGTGAGTGCGACACTGACGATATAAGTAAAGCTCAATAGAGCCATAAAGAAGCCAAATAACTGCTGTCGGAAAGTTTTGCCAAAGCGCATAACGATCATGCCAAAACCAATATAAAGCAATAGGCCAATGATTTTGGCTGATAGCCAATGATTGGTAATAGGATACTGTTGAGACTGTACTGCTAGGTAGACTGCACTGCCCAGCAAGACAGTATCTATAATATGTGGGACGACTTTAAGCCAGCGTTGTTGGGAATAGTTCGAAGAGTTCAAAATAAGAATACTTCGGAAAATAAAGCCACATATTGAAATCGACGCACAACATATGTGAAGTATTTTTATCGACAGGTACATGAGGTTTCAGGCTTTGTGTATTGTGAGGCTTTATTATACATATGATTTCATGAGCTGCTAAAAATAGAGGGGATCTTGTTTTGACTCTCGCTGGAGAGTTTATAATTGAACTGTCAGTGAGTGAGTTAGAGGGGCGGCCCGGGCCCTAGTACGTCGATGCCTTCGTTTGCTAATAGGTCAATTAGTTTTATCAAGGGCAAACCAACCAGGCTATTAGGGTCGTCACCTTGCAGGTGTTCAAACAGCGCAATCCCCAATCCTTCCATTTTGAAGCTACCGGCACAATCGTAGGACGGCTCTAGTGCTAGGTAGCGTTCAATTTGTTGAGCGCTTAGGGTTCGAAATTTCACCGAAAATGGCTCGACCCATTGTTGAAGGAACCCTGTTTTCGTATTGAGTAAAACTAGGCCCGTTAAAAACGAGACCTTTTTCCCGCTGCTGGCGGCGAGTTGCTTTACGGCATTCTTATGATTTCCCGGTTTATTGAGAATCTTACCTTCAAGACAGGCAACTTGATCTGATGCAATGATTAGGTGGTTGCGGTTGTCGAAAGAAATAGCCTCGGCTTTCTCTTTCGACAGTCTTTTTACCAGGTTAAGAGGAGATTCTCCTTCAAGTATCGATTCATTAATATTTGGGCTGCAACAGGAAAAAGGTAAGTGTAATTTTGCGAGCAATTGAGAGCGGTAAGATGAGCTTGAAGCCAGTATTATAGGAAGCATTACGCGATAATCGACAAAAAAGAACGATTATAGGAAGAAGTTACTGATTTTCCTACATAATCGTCGGAAATAGCTGTAATTTTCTTTGACAGGTCTACTCTTCGGCCCTATTATTGCGCGCTTATGTTGAACCCCCCCCTACCAAGTCAGCTAGATATACGAAAACTGACGGTTAAAGGTATCGAGATCGTAGCGGATGCAGCGGTTTCGAGCTTGCCGCGCGTTGTCGATTTGCTTGCCGATCAGGAAGGTTCGATAGCAGTTAAGTTGCGATTTTACATCGACGAGCAGCGCTTTAAGCGCATCGACGGGGAATTGAAATCAACGGTTAACATGTTTTGTCAACGTTGTTTGGAGCCAATGCCGGTAAATATTGATACCCATTTCGAGTTGGGTATTGTCTGGTCAGAAGACGGCGCAGAACGTTTACCAAAGTCGGTGGAACCGCTGATTGTTGGGGAAGAATTAACTGACCTGCATGATATTGTGTCAGAGGAGTTGATTCTCAGTTTGCCGTATGTAAATTACCACTCGGCGGAAGATTGCGGTCAGGAAGTTGGATACTCAGTCGGTGAGCCAGACGAGTTAACAGACACTTCTGACGGGGAATTAGAACAGCGGGAAAATCCGTTTAAAGCATTGGAGAAACTGAAGTTTGAGAAATAGCTTCGAGTCAATGCCAAAATGATATTTGTGAAAATTAATTGTAATACGTAAGTTAAGCGAGGAGTTTCAGCCATGGCTGTACAAAAAAGTAAAGTAACCCGTTCACGTCGTGGTCAACGTCGTTCACATGATTCTCTGTCTGGGCCAACTCTTGCAGTTGATCCAACCAGTGGTGAAACGCATCGTCGGCATCACGTATCAGCAGACGGTTTTTATCGCGGAAATAAAGTTGTCGAAACTAAAGACGACGAATAAGTTTTGATTAGTATCTTTAACGGATGCTAATCAGGCTTGGATATAAAACCGAGAGATGGCTTCGCGTGTTCGCATAGCTATTGATTGTATGGGCGGGGATTTCGGTCCCCGTGTCACAGTTCCCGCTGCAGTTCAAGCAGTTTCCCGCTTTCCAGATGTTGATATATCGCTCGTAGGTGACCGAGAGGCCATCGAACTCGAAATGTCAGCGCTTAAGTCTTCCTTAGCTGACCCTCGACGCTTTAGCATTGTTCATGCTATTGAAGTCGTTGACATGTCAGATAAACCTACCGTGGCCTTGCGGCAAAAACCTCGCTCTTCGATGCGCATGGCAATTGATCTGTTGCATGAAAATAATGCAGATGCGGTCGTCAGTGCGGGTAATACAGGCGCTTTGGTAGCTATTGGTTGTTATGTATTAAAAACACTGCCCGGTATTCGCCGACCTGCTGTGTGTTCTCTAATTCCCTCTATTGACAAACATCTTTATCTTTTGGATTTAGGTGCTAATGTTGATACTGACGCTGAGCATTTATATCAGTTTGCGATATTAGGGGCGGCTTTATCGAGCGCCATTGATGGCACTGAGTCTCCCAGAGTAGGGATACTGAATATTGGCAAGGAAGAAATTAAAGGTAACGATCAAGTAAAAAAGGCCCATAAATTAATAGCTGCCGATAAGGAAATTGATTTTGTCGGATCTATTGAAGGGTGTGATTTGTTTTCTAGTATTGCCGATGTAGTCGTATGCGATGGCTTTGTCGGGAATGTTGCATTAAAAGCATGCGAGGGAACAGCGTCCCATATTTTATCGACAGTGAAAAATGAATTTCAAGATAATTGGTGGTCTCGCTGTTCGGTTTTTTTTGTTAAGCATTGTCTGAATAGAATTTATAAAAAACTCGATCCTCAGAGATACAATGGCGCAAGTTTTTTGGGGCTGACAGGAGTGGTGGTTAAAAGCCACGGAAACAGCTCGGTAGAGAGCTTTTGTCAGGCAATAGGCCAGGCGAAAAAAGAAGTCGAAAGCAATTTGGTCGAAAACATTGGGAAAAAGCTTGGTGCTGCAGTTTAATGGTTTCCATCTAAGTTTTAAGTATTTCAAAACATAATGTGAGTGCTAATGCTCGCCATTTACGAAAATCTAGATCTAATAATTAGGATAATAAAGGACAGCTACTATTATGACAGATTCAACACTTGCTTTCGTTTTTCCAGGTCAAGGCTCCCAAAAAATAGGCATGCTGCGAGAGATAGCCGAACAATTTTCTGTTGTAAAGGATAGTTTTGCAGAAGCGTCGGAAGCACTTGAGTATGATTTGTGGGACATGATTCAAAATGGTGAGCAGGATCAATTGAATCTAACCGAACGAACGCAGCCGATATTGCTTACGTCAAGTGTGGCGTTGTGGAGGGTTTGGCAGGAAAAAAACGGCGTCATGCCATCAGTGATGGCCGGGCACAGTTTAGGCGAGTTTTCAGCCTTGGTTTGCGCGGGGAGTTTGTCGTTTAGCGATGCCGTGAGTTTGGTAAGAGATCGTGGCCAATTTATGCAAACAGCGGTGCCCGTGGGTGTTGGCGCAATGGCAGCTATTCTCGGATTGGAAGACGATGTCATTGTCGATATATGTAAAAAAACAGGGGCCGAGGCTGTGAACTTCAATTCTCCGGGGCAAGTAGTTATAGCCGGTAAAGTGGCAGCGGTCGAGCAAGCTATTGAGCAGTTAAAGGAAGCGGGGGCAAAAAAAGCCATGGCTTTACCCGTTAGTGCACCATTCCATACATCATTGATGAAACCCGCTGGTGAAAAGCTAGCCGAAAAGGTAGCGGGCTTGAAAATTTCATCGCCAGCAATACCGGTGATTCATAATGTTCATGCGCAAAAAGAAAATGATCCTGAAAAAATTAAGGCGTTGCTGGTTAGGCAGATATCGAGCCCTGTGAATTGGCGAGGATGCGTTCAAGCGATGATAGACGGTGGCATCAGTACAATCGTTGAATGCGGTCCGGGTAAGGTTTTAAGTGGCTTGGGTAAGAGAATACATAAACCTCTTAAAACTTGTAATATAGAAAGTCCCGATGGTTTGGAAAAAGCGTTGGCTGAAGTATTAGCGGATTCTTAAATAATAATGAAGAGGAATAATTATGACGGCTAAAGTTGCATTGGTTACCGGTGCGAGTAGGGGAATTGGTCAGGCTATTGCCAGACAATTGGGTGCTTCGGGCTTCCTAGTCATTGGTACTGCCACGACGGAGAGCGGCGGCGCTAACATCAGCCAATATATGGAGGAGTCAGGAATAAACGGTGAAGGGTTGAGGCTCGACGTCACGGACCCGGAATCTATCTCCGTAGTAATGAAGTCAATTACCGAAAAATATGGCGCACCGACAGTTTTGGTAAATAATGCAGGCATCACAAAGGACAATTTATTGATGCGCATGAAAGAAGACGAGTGGAACGATGTAATTGCAACAAATTTGAACTCGATTTACCGCCTTTGTAAGGCGTGTGCCCGGGGTATGACCAAGGCTCGATGGGGCCGGATTGTCAATATCAGTTCTGTCGTTGGTTCGATGGGAAATGCTGGACAGTCGAATTATGCGGCGACCAAAGCCGGTGTGGAAGGTTTTTCACGCGCGTTGGCGCGGGAGTTAGGTTCTCGTAACATCACTGTAAATTGTGTTGCTCCTGGGTTTATCGACACGGATATGACCAAAGAGCTGTCCGATGAGAATAAACAGGAGATGTTGTCCAAAATACCGTTGACTCGTTTGGGCCAGCCCGATGAGGTTGCGGCCGTCGTTAAATTCCTTGTAGAGGAAACTGGAGGCTATATTACCGGTGAAACAGTCCATGTTAACGGCGGTATGTATATGTCATAAGGCTTTGATAAATATGACTATTTTTAAATTTCAAACGCTAAAATGAGAAAAGCTGTTACAAGCTTGATAAAATCGAGTAAAATGCCCGCCGTAATCAAGGTCATGTAGAAACTATCTCTGTGGAACGTATTCCCTTAGTTTGTATGGTGATATTTTAATTAGAGACATAAAGCATAATGCTTTACACTATTAAATTTATTTTAGGAGTCGAAAAAGACGATGAGCAGCATTGAAGATCGCGTAAAAAAAATAGTCGCTGAACAACTGGGTGTTAAAGAAGATGAAGTGCAAACATCAGCCTCGTTTGTTGAGGACTTGGGCGCAGATTCTCTGGATACCGTTGAACTGGTAATGGCTCTAGAAGAAGAATTCGAAACTGAAATTCCAGATGAAGAAGCCGAATTGATTACCACTGTTCAATTAGCCATTGATTACATAAACAAAAATCTTGGCTAAAACGTAATCTTTTGAGTTAACGTTCTGAAAGTCGTTTCTACCTTGAGTAGGACGGCTTTTGTTGTTTCTGGCGATTGTATTAAAAATGCAACGTGTTTTATCGAAAAGAATCAGTGAAGAGGGCACCGACATTGTCAAAACGAAGAGTAGTTGTAACTGGTATGGGAATGGTTACGCCACTTGGGAATGATGTTAATTCTACCTGGGGTGCAATACTGGAAGGGAAAAGCGGTATCGCGGCGACTGAGCTATTTGATGCTTCTTTATACTCGACGCGTTTTGGCGGCTCAGTCAAAAACTTCGATATCAGCCATTATCTATCGGCAAAAGATGCTCGTAAGATGGATTTATTCATTCAATACGGCATGGCGGCCGGCATCCAGGCCTTTGAAGACTCCGGGCTCCAAATTAGCGATCAGAATTGTTCTAGGGTTGGTGCCGCAATCGGTTCCGGCATTGGCGGCCTCGGGTTTATAGAGCGCAATTGCAATTTATTAGAGGCTAGGGGCCCTCGTAAAATATCACCCTTTTTTGTTCCCGGCTCCATTATCAACATGATTGCCGGCAATCTATCGATAAAGTATGGCATGCGAGGCCCCAATATAGCGGTAGCAACTGCCTGTACCACCGGAACTCACAACATTGGCTTGGCTGCAAGAATGATTGCTTATGGCGATGCGGACGCGATGATTGCGGGTGGTGCAGAAATGCCTTTTACGCCCCTGGGTCTAGGAGGATTTGCCGCTGCCAGAGCCCTATCCACTCGTAACGACAATCCGCAGGCGGCAAGCCGGCCATGGGACAAAGATCGTGATGGTTTTGTCTTATCGGAGGGCGCTGGAATGCTGATGCTCGAAGAGTACGAGTTCGCAAAAGCTCGCGGTGCGAATATTTATGCGGAGTTAGCCGGATTCGGTATGAGCGGTGACGCTTATCACATGACGTTACCGCCGGAAGATGGCAGTGGCGCCGCGTCATCCATGCATGCGGCAATATCTGATGCAGGTTTAAATCCCGACAACATCAGCTATATTAATGCTCACGGTACATCTACTCCGGCAGGTGATATTGCGGAAAGCAAGGCCGTCGAGTTGGTGTTTGGTGATTCGGCTAAGTCTTTAGCGGTTAGTTCGACTAAATCAATGATTGGTCACTTACTCGGAGCATCGGGTTCCGTTGAAGCCATCTTTTCAATTTTGGCCATTCGCGATCAAGTTGCGCCGCCGACAATCAATCTCGATGACCCTGATGACGACTGTCATCTAAATTATGTTCCGCATACTGCTCAACAAATGCCGATCGATTTCGCATTATCAAACTCTTTTGGCTTTGGCGGTACCAACGGTAGTTTAGTATTCGGGAAAATCACGTAGTATTTATGCCCAATAAAACGCTGGTAGATGGTGTGTCCTGCTCTACTATCTCGATAAATAATCGAGGTTTGTCTTATGGCGACGGTTTGTTTGAAACCATTAAGGTGCAAAGGGCCGTTCCTGAATTTTATGAGCTCCATCTTCAGCGGCTAATATCAGGGTGCCAAAGACTTAATATTACATTTGATGAGCTCGCGCTAAGAAAAGAGATTACTCAACTCCTTTCAGAAAGCCTTTTTCAGCAATCGGTTCTTAAAATCATTATTACCCGCGGGGATACGACGCGCGGGTATCGTTATGAAGCCAATTTAGATGGCCACCGAATTATTAGTTTAGATGAACTGACACAGGATTATGGTGAGCAGCAAAGGTCGGGCGTAAAAACGATTGTTTGTCAGACTCGTCTGGCTGCGAATTCTGCCGTCGCGGGGATAAAGCATTTAAATCGTCTTGAAAATGTCATTGCGAGGGCCGAGTGGCATGATTCGACTATTGCGGAAGGTTTACTCTTCGATACCGAAAATCATCTGGTCGAAGGGGTCATGTCTAACGTGTTTTTGGTTGACGATGGCGTGTTGTATACGCCCTCGTTAAAGAGTTGTGGCGTTGAAGGAATCATTCGGCATGTGATCCTCTATAGTGTAGCCAGTGCGCTAAACTTATCTGTCCACGTAGGTGATGTTTCTCGTGAGCAGCTAACGCGTGCGGATGAAGTATTTCTCTGTAATAGCCTCATCGGGATTTGGCCTGTGATTGCCATCGATGAGGAAATTAGAGAGATTGGCTCGATCACCCGAAAGGTACAAAATTCATTTTTGAATGTGAGCGCAGTAGATGAGTAGGAAATTGATTTATTCAGTTATCGCGCTTTTTTGTTTCGTAGTCCTGCTGGCAGCGTTTATTGGTATTTATACCTTGCGATACCTTGATACGCCTATGTCTATCGGTGATAAAGGCTTAACGATTACCTTGAGTCGTGGCGATTCATTGAGCAAGGTGGCCTTCGATTTAGAGAGAAGAAATGTTCTTGATTATCCTAAATGGTTGTTAGCCTATAGCCGCTTAAGCGGTAATGGTCTCAATGTAAAAGCTGGTGAATACTTCCTTTCGTCGGGTATTAGTCCGAGGCAGTTCCTGCAGAAGTTGGAACAGGGCGATGTGCAATATTATGAGTTGACCCTAGTGGAAGGATGGAGCTTGCTGCAAGTCCATAACGCTCTACAATTGCAGGAAAAGTTGCAGAAAAAAGTAACCGTAGATATCAGTGCTCAACTCTCGACATTTTTGGACAGTCCAAAGGATTCTCTCGAAGGTTTATTTTTCCCGGATACCTACCGTTACAATAGTACAACCAGTGATATAGATATTTTACTGCAAGCTTACCAGAAAATGCAGAAAGTGCTGGCGGAGGAGTGGAGTCAGAGGGAGCAGGGTTTACCCTACGAAAGCCCTTACGAAGCACTCGTTATGGCATCGTTGATTGAAAAAGAAACTGGGGCGGCTCATGAGCGCGCCCTTATATCCGGTGTTTTTGTGCGCCGTTTACAAATGAAAATGCGCTTGCAGACTGATCCTACGGTAATCTATGGACTGGGAAAAAAATATACCGGAAACTTGCAGTCTCAGCATTTAAAAGACAGTAGTAATCGCTATAATACTTACCGCCACAAAGGACTTCCCCCAACACCCATAGCTTTGGCGGGACGAGAAGCCATTCATGCTGCTTTACACCCTGCTAAGGGCAGTGCGCTATATTTTGTTGCAAAGGGCGATGGTACCCACTATTTTTCGAGCAATCTGAAAGAGCATCAGCAAGCAGTACGGAAATATCAGATATTGCAACGTAGTAAAAACTACTCTTCCGCTCCTATAAGAAATAAAAATGGATAATTAATGGTAGAAAATCCGCGAGGACAATTTGTTACAATCGAGGGCTGCGAAGGTGTCGGAAAATCGACCAATATTGCGTTTATCGCCGAGTCTTTGAAAAAAGCGGACATTCCCTACATTTTGACGCGGGAGCCTGGTGGAACGCCGTTGGCAGAGGATATTCGGAATTTGTTCCTGAGTCCCCGATCAGAACGAGTCGCCGAAAATACTGAATTGCTACTCGTATTTGCTGCCCGCGCGCAGCACATCGCAGAAGTTATTGAGCCTGCTTTGGCGGCTGGGACCTGGGTTGTTTGCGATCGATTTACTGATGCCACGTTTGCCTATCAGGGGGGAGGGCGGGGTATTAGTGCCGCGAAAATTGCTAGTCTTGAGCAATGGGTTCAAGATGATCTTAGGCCGGATTTCACCTTATTGCTTGACGCGCCAATCGCGATCGGGATGGACAGAGTCAGTAAGCGTGGGGAGCTTGATCGTATGGAGCGGGAGCATCAACAGTTTTTTGAGAATGTGCGTAACAGTTATCTTGAAATGGCTGCACAGCACGGGGATCGTTACCGGGTAATCGACGCTTCACAAAATTTATGCGACGTTCAAAAGGCGCTGTCGGCGATTATTTCAGAGATGCTTTCTCATGCCAATAGATAAGGTTTCTACGAACTTTCATGAACAGTTAGAGCTCATTGCAGAATAGGTCTCGTATGACTCAAAATGAAGGCAATCTCGAGGTCTGTTTGCCCTGGCAACACGTTCAATGGCAGCGGGTAATCGACTTACATCTTAACGCTCGGCTTCCGCACGCTTTATTGCTAAGTGGCATGTCGGGGATTGGTAAGAGCCGTTTCGCATTGGCCCTCGCGCATTATCTGATGTGTAGCGAGCCACAGGGTGAAGTTGCGTGCGGGCATTGTCGGCAGTGCACGTTTAATCTCGCGGGCACCCACCCGGATTTAAAAATATTGGAGCCGGAAGAGAGCGGCAAGCAGATAAAAGTTGATCATATTCGCGGGCTCGTTAATTTTCTAGATCAAACTTCACTGCAGGGCGGCTACAAAATCGCTCTAATTTCACCGGCGGAAAATATGAACCTCAATGCCGCTAATGCGCTACTTAAAAGTTTAGAAGAACCCTCTGCCAGCACATTATTGTTGTTAATTACCGATTCTCCCAGTCGTTTATTGCCGACGATTCGGTCGCGCTGTCAAAGTTATAAATTTAATATTCCGGCCGTCGAGGAGGCGACCAGTTGGTTGACAAAATTAATACCGCCGCAAACTGACGCTGTTCAATTACTACAGGAGTCTTACGGTCAGCCATTAACAGCATTAGCGATGCTAGAGACGGATGAAATTAGCCACAGGCAGAAAATGTCTAGCGAGTTTATAGGTATGTTGAAGGGCCGTGAAACGCCGGTTGCTGTGGCAGGAAAATGGCTTCAATATGATCTTGTTAGCGCGCTTGAGTGGCTTAGCAGAAAATTAGCAGCGATTATTTCGCTGCGGATGGCTAATAAAACGGTTGATGACGACTGGCATGAAGTCGGTGTTAAGGTCAATGTTCAGGAAGTGTTCAGATTGTTTGATCAGGTGGTATTATTACTCGATCAACTTAATAGAGGCGCCAACCCGAACAAGCAATTGGCCCTGGAAGAATTGATGCTCCACGCTTACGATTCTTTTCGAAAGAGTTCTCCTTTAAAGTGAATTAAAGATGGAGATTATTGGAATCTGGCGCTATTCTAACAGGAGTCAGTTCGTCATGTTTTATGTAGTTATTGTGAAATTCAGGAGAAAGACGCTGTAATGAATAGTGCCGCCGCCCCCCAAGGTCCGCGAAATGGAATTCTTTCGCTGACTATCAAAGATAAAGCTGTTCTGTACGCCGCGTATATGCCGTATTTAATTAATGGTGGCTTGTTTATACCCACTAATAAACCCTACAACATAAACGACGAAGTGTTTATGCTTCTTAATTTAATGGACGAGCCGGAGAAAATACCCGTGGCCGGAAAAGTTGTTTGGGTCACGCCTAAGGGTGCACAGGGAAATCGAGCCGCTGGGATTGGTGTACAGTTTAATGGTCAGGATGAAACGGCTAATAATAAGATTGAAAACTACTTAGCTGGTTCATTAGACTCCGACCGACCGACTCATACCATGTAATGACTGGAATTGTGGTGGGAAGCGTTGGCTTCTTGCTGATATCTTCTCCTTTTTTTTAGTTTTCACTCCATCTCAGTTTTAAACCCTTCTATATCTCTTCTTTCTCTATCAGCCGAGATCGTTTATATGTTTGTTGATTCACATTGTCACCTTGATCGGATAGATCTCACACCTTATCAAGGAGATCTCGGGCTTGCCATCAAGGCGGCTAACGAAAGAGGTGTCGACAGGATGTTATGCGTTGGTATCGACATGGCTAATGCGCAAATCGTTGTGGATATCGCGCAAGCTTATCAGTGTGTCTACGCGTCGGTAGGCATTCATCCGATGGATGTAGAGCGTCAGCAAGTGGAGTGGAGTCAACTTGAAAGCCTGGCTAATGCTGAAAAAGTGGTCGCGGTAGGAGAGACAGGGCTTGATTATTTTTACAGTGAAGACAGTGCCGATCTTCAACAAGAGAGTTTTCGTCTCCACTTGGAACTTGCCGCAAAAGTAAAAAAGCCCACCATTGTTCATACGCGAAACGCACAGGCCGATACTATAAAGATTATTAGTGAGTGTGGGGAGCGTTCCGAGGGTGGTGTTTTACACTGTTTTACTGAAGGTTGGTCAATGGCGAAACAGGCACTGGATTTAAATTATTATATTTCATTCTCAGGTATTGTAACGTTCAATAACGCGGCTGATCTGCGCGATGTAGCACAAAAAGTCCCCCTAGATAGATTGCTAATAGAGACTGACTCGCCTTATTTAGCACCTGTACCCCACAGAAAGAAAAAAAATGAACCTCAGTACGTTGTTGAGGTTGCCGAATGTCTTGCCGGGCTACACAACGTTTCCGTAGAACGATTAGCGGAAATAACGTCTGAAAATTTTGAGCGCTTATTTTTGTGAGTCCACGCTTGTTTTAGTAAATTCAAGCCAGTCTATATAAATTCAGACTCGTTTTTGTAAATTCGTACTAGGGGATATTGATAAGAAACGAGCCGCCGCCCTCTTTGCGATTTAACAGCTCAATTGAACCTTGCCGGTCCTTGCATCGGTGTAATGCAGCTATTTCTTGAGAAAAAAACAAACCGAGATTAGTGCTGCCGCTATGAAAATCAATACTGCGGCTGGTATTGCTTAATTTTTCTATGATCTGTGCAGGATACCCATTTCCATTGTCTAAAATGGAAATTTGCAAATATTCGTCTCTTTGCTCGGCCTTAACGATTATCGAGTCTTTCGTATATTTGGCACAATTGACCAAAATATTGTTGATAACACCAGCGATCAGGTTTTCGTCAAAAAAACCGGTGAGATCTTCATCGCAAATGATTTCTATGTGTATTTGATTGACGTCAAACAGTAACTTTTGACTCGCAATTTGCTCCTCTAAAAAGTCGGCGACAAAAATTTCTGTCAAATTTAGAGTGAGTTGATCGTTTTGTAATCGGTACAAACCCAATAGATAAATTAACGAGTTATTTATCCGTGATGCTTCACCGCGTAAAATACTATAGCTCTTTCTATGTTCAGGGCGATCTTCTGTGCTGATGTCTATTACCTCATCCAAGGAGGCAAGGAGCATACTAAGAGAGTTTTTTATATCGTGAACAGACGATGCTAGCAGCATCGGAAAATCGATATCAACGGGATCCCTGGAGTCTGGTTTTGACATGGTTCCCTCCGTTTACTTCGCCGATTTTTGGAGTTTTTCATAATGATCGCAAAGAACTTTGTATCGATCATAAAGAGGGTTGTCACTACTTAAATGCTGTAGTTTTTCCTTGGCTATACCGCAGCGATCTAACTGGCTTGGCGTAGTCCCGTTGGCTGTCATTTCCCTGACGAGGGCCAACATTAAGTTTAGATTCAAGCCCATGTTATTCGGATAGTGTTTTAATCCCTGGCTAAAAAGCTCAACCGCTTTATCGTATTCCTTGCCGGTGAACAGCTTTTTCCCGGCAGTATTTAATTCGACGGCTTGCTGTTTGCCTTTTTTACTCAACGGTTCGTCGGAAATTCGGTCGATCGCATCGGATAATTCATCGTTATCTGCATGAATCTCAGAGAGATCTTTCAACAATTTTTTTGCCTTGTCACGGTCTCCAGCAGCACTGTATGTCTGGGCCATGTCGAGCATTAACTGCGCGGGTTTGCTGATTGCAGTATCAAGCCTTGATTCAACGTTTGCAATAATACTTTGAGATTTTTCCAGGTTTCCTGCTTTCGCGCATACGTTCGCTTCGAGTATGTCCGATTGTAGATTCACTGTATCATCATTGAATTTTCGTTTTACTTTTCGCAGAACTTCATCGACATCTTTAAGCCGTTTCTTCGGGTTTTCATTGTATTCCATTTCCGATGTTATCGTTCTGGCTAATTTAAAATGGTGCTCTGGAGATTCGTAGACAGAGTTATTTCCTAATCGAATCACTTTTTTACGCGCTAACTCTGCCTGTGACCAGTTGTGGTTGTCTTCACTCAGGTCGGCGAGTTTTTCCTGTCGTAATATAGCATTGGGAGAAAGTTCTATTGCTTGCTCCAGAATCTTTTGGGCTGATTCTGATTGTCCTCTTTGATTATGAATCTCAGCCATGCAGTCGTAAATTTCCAGACAGAGACAGCCATTATCGATTAAATTACCAAAAACTTTTTCTGCGCCATCAAGGTCGCCGAGTGCAATAAGTGATTTACCCAAGCCTATGTTAGCCCACTCTAAGTCTCTATCGCGGACTATGCCTTCGTAAACTTGTTTGGCTTTGTCGAATTTACGTCTCTTGTATAAACAGCCGCCCATGATCCGAAAGCAGCGAAATTCGTATTTGTCATGCATGTTGATGCGTTGTTGGCACAGGGCAATGGCTCTATCCAAGCTGTCTTTATCAATGGCATCGTTTATTTCATAAAGTGCTTCTTTTTCAATAGTCAATCGATCGAGGCGTTTTTCCAGTACTGAAAGTGTGAAGGGTTTCGTGAGATAATCGTCGGGTTGGTATTCGAGTGCTCCGAAAACCATGTCTTTCGTGGTTTCCGCCGTAATCATCATATAAATACATTTTTGTTCTAAAAGTTTTTTGTAGCGAAGCTCTTCTAAGATTTGCTGACCGTTTTTACCGTCGCCGAGGTTGTAATCTGCGAGAATAATGTCATAGGAGTTTTCTTCGCATTTTGCGATGGCATGCTCGCCATTGGATACGGTTTCTACATTTTTGACCCCGAAGTTTTCAACCATGCGACGTATTGACCCACGCATATCCGGATAGTCATCTATGATTAATACCGATTTATGTTTGTAAATTTTAAGCAGATCCAATTTTGATAAGGCCATATAAAATTCTTAATATCTTTTGACTTGAATGTATAAAAAAATGTTTAATTATCAGGCATATAGTATAGGTTACTTTAAGTAATTTGCAGGAATTTGAAAAGGAAAAATAGTGAAAGATCAAACAAATACAGTCGGAGTTATGTTGGAGTGGCAACAAATCGCAGTAGGCGCGGCGGTAGTCGCTAAAATGTACCCGAATTACGCCCTGTTTTGCGAGTTGAGTGGATTTGCCAGCGCGGCTAAGTTCTCGGCCATATTGGATTTGGTTTGGGAGTGTGCAGGCGGAGTCAACCATAAGATAGACTTCAGTAAGCAGTTGACCAAATTGGAGCAGCTGACACCAGATTCAGATTCATACGACATGTATGGTGTGTGGCCGGCTTTGGACGCGGCAACGGCAATGAATTCCCTGCTGAGTGCTTGCGACAAGTGGGATCCAGACGAGATCAGCTCAGTGATTATTCTTTCGAATTCTACTATTTCCTCTTATTTGGAATTCATCGCGGAGCAGGAAAAAGACACTGATAGTCGTCTGCAGGCAGTTGATAAAAGTGACCCTGCGGAGGGTACCGGCGATGAGGTTGATTTTGATGATACTCCTATCCACGAGCTGTTTGAAGAGCAGGATCGGTACCTAGAGCTCGTTTCGGATAAATTGCTAAAGGATAGTGAATCATTGGGGCGAAGAGCCGCCGTAAATGCGTTGCGCCAATTTTCTCGACATATTGGTCTCAGTAATATTGGCTTGAGTCTATAAATTGTCTTTTCACAGGATCACTGTACAAAGTCTCTGTTACACGATCACATGAACAGAGATCGTTGGATAACGTACAAACAAAAAATTACATTGATCCCTTACTTATAATCATTATAATTAACTTCATATTTCTTTATAAATTACTTTATAGTTTGGCTTTAATCTATTGATTTAATAAGAATAAATGAAATTTTTACTTCGGAGTAACAACATGCAACAAATAATTCGACGTTTTTTGGTATTCACGGTTGCGTTAGCTATGCCCGCATTAGCCATGGCGGACGGAGAGATCGATTCCGCAAACACGGCCTGGATATTGACCTCGACAGCACTGGTTTTATTTATGACCTTGCCGGGATTGGCGCTATTTTACGGTGGCTTGGTTCGGTCAAAAAATGTATTAAGCATACTTATGCAATGTTTTGCTATTGCCTGTATGTCCTCAATTATTTGGTTTGTATTAGGTTATAGTCTTGCGTTTACTGAAGGGTCATCATTAATTGGCGGGCTCAGCAAAGTATTGTTAGTAGGTGTCGACGTAAACTCCGTTTCCGGGGACATTCCCGAAAGCGTTTTCATTATGTTCCAAATGACGTTCGCTATTATTACTCCTGCGTTGATTATTGGCGGTTTTGCCGAGCGAATGAGATTTTCGGCTGTTTTATTGTTTTCAGCGATTTGGTTACTGGCAGTGTATGTACCCGTTACTCATTGGGTTTGGGGTGGCGGCTGGCTGGGTGAGATGGGCTTACTTGACTATGCAGGGGGAACGGTTGTTCATATCACTGCAGGTGTCGGCGCTTTGGTCGCGGCATTGGTACTAGGTCCGCGAAAAGGGTTTGGCGAGACCGCTATGCCTCCGCACAATATGACTATGACGATTACCGGAGCTGGAATGCTGTGGGTTGGGTGGTTTGGATTCAATGCAGGGAGTGCCTTGGCGGCAAACGGTGACGCGGGTATGGCAATGTTAGTTACGCATTTGTCAGCGTCCGCAGGCGCCTTTACCTGGCTGGTTATCGAATGGATAAGATACGGGAAGCCCAGTGCTTTGGGAGCTGTTACCGGGATGGTTGCCGGTTTAGGTACGATTACTCCCGCTTCAGGATTTGTTGGCCCCGGTGGCGCACTTGTGATCGGTGTTAGCGCCGGCATTATATGTTTCTACGCGACAATGACGATGAAGCAAGTCCTTAAGATTGATGATTCATTGGACGTGTTTCCAGTGCACGGTGTCGGCGGTATATTGGGGACATTTATGGCGGGTATATTTGTCAGTTCGGAGCTGGGTGTATTTAGCGGAAATGGTCTAGCCGATGGCATGACAATAGCGGGGCAGGTCGGTGTGCAGCTTACCGGAATTATCGCGGTTCTCGTTTACACTGCCATCGTAACGTTTATTATTCTTAAAGTCGTCGGGTTGCTGGTGACCTTGCGCGTGTCTGACGAGGAGGAGACTGAAGGATTAGATGTCATTGCGCACAACGAGCGCGGCTACGATTTATAGTAGTATCAAGCGTGTCCAGCAGCCGGCGAGAGGGCCGGTTTCTGGGCAGTTGGCGTTAAGATTGTCGGTTTTCGGGTCGTCAGTTTCTGGAAAGAAAGAGGGCTAAGTTAACCAATATAATATATGAATAATACGCGTTCCCGTAAGTCATAAATAAACTATAAAAACAGGCAAGTAAATTCAAGTTTGGCCGATAAGTTACCTATTGAAGTTTTCGTTATTCTAGGTGGTTTATATGAACTTATCCAATCTGTTCAATTTTCCTGTGTCGGAGCAGCGTTCTGCAGCACACAGGCATCATGAGGGCGGACACACGCCAGTCGACTCGTTGCTGCAAAGTGAAAAGTCAGTGTCGGGAATATCCGTTTCTACCCTATCGGGATCACAGACCTCAGTATCAATTAGTTTTTCACAAACGGCTCTCTATCTTTCGAAAAGTTATGGACAATCCCCTTTCGTTAGCCCTCCTGTACAGAGCGAGGAAATCGTAGCAGACAATAGCCTGTCACAAAAAAGTGCTGATACTATTCTTGGCTTTATTGAACATTATCTGGAAAGAAAGGTTAAGGACGGAGCGACGGAGGAGGATTCAGCGAAATCGCTTGAATTGGCACTGGAAGGTTTTGAACAGGGCTATTCTGAGGCAATCGAAAGTTTGGGCGGATTAGAGAGTTTACCCGGTACCGTAGCTGATGGAATTGTCGAGACTGGGCGTTTGGTTCGAGAAGGTATTGCCGCACTCCAAAACGAGCTGCAGGGAAACGTCGCCTCAAGTGAAAACGATGATCATGAAGGGATACATTCCGATAAGCGCGATACCACAACAGCGCCATCCGCTAAGCCTCTCTCGGAACACAGAACGACGGGGTTTAGTGACTTACAGGCGGTGGCCGCGGGATATGCTGAGAGTTACCGTCGAAACGAAAGCGTCGATTTACAAGTAAAGACGAATGATGGCGATATTATTACTCTTAGTTTTAGTGCGAGTCACTCACGCGACTTACAGGAAGGTTTCTACTCAGATCAACAGTCATCAGTGTATGCTATTCAACAACGTTATTCTGCGTCTTCTAATTTTGGCTTAACGATACAAGGCGAGTTAGATGAAGGCGAGTTAAATGCCTTAAATGATTTGCTCTCGGAAGTAACAGAATTGTCCAATGAATTTTTCGAGGGAGATTTTCAAACGGCCTATGCCATGGCCTTAGATTTCGAATTAGACTTTTCTGAATTCTCACAATTTTCACTGGATCTGGCCTTAACGACAAAAGCCCAAATCGTAGAAACTTATGCTGGCGGTTATACCGAGGGCCTCGTCGGCAATGCGTCCCCGGGGAATGGCGACTTGTTCGATACACACAGCGGTCGTTTTGATCATGTTGTGAAAATCATCGAGCAGTTGAATAGATTATTTGAAAAAGCTGAAAAATTTGACCAGCCGAATCAGCTACTAACGGAATTGCTGGCAAATCATTTAGCACAGACAAACCTGACTGATCAACAATCCTTGTCTGCATTGACGCCATTGGTAGCAGCGGACTGAGTTGACAAGCTTTTTTAGTCGAACGCTGTGAGTTAAAATGAGAGGCTCAAGTCATCGGTTGATTAGAGTCTTATGAAGAAATTAATTATCTATAATACATTGGGTTGTCACCTGTGCGAGCAAGCTGTCGATTTGATAACGCCTTTAATAACAAACGGTTACCAAATTGAATCTGTTGATATTAGTGAGTCCGATACACTAGTAGAGCTTTATGGAATTCGTATCCCTGTGATCGCCCGCGATGATACCGGTCAGGAGATAGCTTGGCCCTTTGATGGAAATGAGTTTCTAGCATTTTTGCAGTAAAGGCTCGCTGATGTTTTGGGGTAGCTTAAAAAAATCAATCGCGTTTCTTGTCGTTTGTGCAGCTATTGTGTCCGTGGATTTGGAGCTGCTATTCGCTATGACTTCCAGAATATAGGGTAGGGTGTGGGGTTCGTTTCGCCCTTTTACTGTGAGTGTTGGTTTAGGTTTAACACGCGGAGTCAAATACGGTGAGTCTGACTCAATCATTAGGCGCTCAAGAGGGATATCTCCTACAAATTCTTGCAAGTGCAAACCTCTGCGTTCGTCGCATATCCAGGCAGTTATACCCAAATAGAAACCTAAGTCCAAATATTTAAAAGCTTGCTGTTTATTTCCTGTAAAGCAGTGAATGACAACATTGGGTAGCTGGTTTTTATATGATGACAACAATTGCCACTGTTCTTCGAACGCATCCCGTTCGTGTAAAAATAATGGTAATCGCAATTCGATGGCGAGTTCAATTTGTTGTTCAAAGGCCTTAATCTGTTGCTCTTTTGTAGAAAAATTACGGTTAAAATCCAGTCCGCATTCGCCAATCGCTCGAACTGAGCTGACTTTGGCAAGGCTTTTCATACACTCCAAAGTCTCTTTGGTCATTAGTTTTGCATCATGTGGGTGGACGCCGGCCGTGCTCGACAACTGTAAAGGATTGTTTGACGCAATTAGAGCTGCTTTCTGGCTTTCCTCAATGTTGGTGCCGGTAATGATGATGTGCTGGACCCCTGCACCTATTGCTCGATGCAATACCTCTTCAAAATCGGAATCGAACCGCTTGTTCGTTAAATTGGCCCCAATATCCACCAGGGGACAATTGACAGGAAGAGTAGTTTTCGATTGTAATTTTGTCATTTTGTCATTGGGTACAGCAGCGATGAATAGTTACGAGTATGAGGGTGTTCTGTGTGTTCGCCGACGCGTTACGGGTTTCTGCCGGTTTTGTACTTTACCTGAAACTTGAGGGGTATTGATATATAATCTATCGGTAATCTTCAATTTTCGAACAGTTTTAAAATTCTTCTAATATGCCGCTATAGTTTTACGGCTGGTGAATGGGAATTGATTTTTAATTCGTTGAACTGAAGGCGCAACCAGACTAGTAAGGAAGTCGGGAAAACTATGGCGAATATACTTGATAGCGTAGACCAAAGAACTAAATTGGTAGGGCAAAATCGATTGGAGTTACTCACTTTTCGATTGAAGGGGTCGCAGTTATTTGCCATTAATGTATTTAAGGTTCAAGAAGTTCAACAACTTCCCCGGTTGAATATCATGCCGAAAAGCGACCCGGTTATTGTGGGCGTAACGACGGTACGAGGCCAAACCATCCCGGTCATTGATTTGAGTTTGGCTATCGGTCGCAGCCCGATCGTACAAGATGAGCACGCTAATATCATCGTCACTGAATACAATCGGTCCGTTCAAGCTTTTTTGATTGGGAGTGTGGACGGTATTGTCAATTTGAATTGGGAGGAAGTAATGCCGCCCCCGGCGGCAACTGGTCGTAGTCATTTCCTTACGGCGATCACGCGAATTGAAGAAAAAATCGTTGAAATTATTGATGTGGAGCGAGTTTTAGCACAGGTCATCAGTTTTGATACCAATATTTCTGACGATATTCTCGACGATGAGCTAATTTCCTTTGCGCGAGAGAAAACAGTATTACTCGTCGATGATTCGCCAGTGGCAATCGGCCAGGCTAAGACAACCCTTGAACAGTTGGGGCTCAATGTTGTTGTAGAGACAGACGGACTAAAAGGCCTACGGCGGTTGCAGGCATGGAGAGATGCCGGGTACGATTTTGAGAAAAATTTGCTGATGGTTATTACCGATGCGGAAATGCCAGAAATGGATGGCTACCGTATGACGACTGAAATTAGAAATGACGCGTTGTTGAAAGATTTGCACATTGTTTTACACACATCTTTAAGCGGTAGTTTTAATGAGGCGATGGTGAAAAAAGTGGGATGTGATGGCTTTCTTTCCAAATTTCAACCGGATGTTCTAGCTAAAACTGTGCAGGACAGACTTCGGGATGTTAAGCCGGACTGAGAGGAAGCATTTAGACATCGGCAAGTAGATGAAAGATTGGAATAAGAGCGGCTTAGAAATTTCGGCACTTACTGTACTACCTACCTGGCAAGCGACAGCATTTGAGGCAGCAGCACGTCTTTAAATTTCCATCGGCGGCCTTATCTTGTCTTTTGAATTTCGCTGGCGTGATCACTTTTGCTTATATTGCCAATCGTCAACCCAGCGTTATTTATTATTGATGAATCAAACCCCATGCGATAGCCGTAAATAACGGCGAACGCTAAGACGTTTTGAACGTAGTCACGTGTTTCATGGTACGGCAACGTCTCAATCCATAGGTCGTAAGGCAAAGCTGAGTTTTGTCGGTTTAACCACCTTTTTACGCGATGAGGCCCGGCGTTATAGGCGGCCGTTGCTAGAATATGATTGCCTTGGAAATCGGCTAATAGCTGTTTCAGATAGGAACTGCCCAGCGTGATGTTCGTTTCAGCCCGATAGAGATCACTGACTCTGAATTTTACTCCCATTTTTTGCGCTACCTGCCGAGCAGTTCGCGGAGTTAATTGTAATAAACCGCGAGCACCGGCCGACGAATAGGCGTCGATAGCAAAGGCACTTTCTTGTCTGGCGATCGCATAAAGCCATTCGGGTTTGATGGTCGCAGAGCTCGCCGACTGGATCATTGGTGCTTCGAACGCGAGGGGAAATCGAACATCCAGGTCGTTCCACGAGTCTGCTTTAATCGTCGTCATAATGGCTTGTTGGTGCCATCCCCAGTTGTGTACTATTTCAGTGGCCGTGATCAATTGTGATCGGTCAAAATGTTCGATCGCTGAAAACCACTCCCTTCTCGCTGACACCAGATTATCTTGTCGATAGAACGCATGGGCTCTTTGAATCGCTTTGTTACGAACGACCTGATCTTTGTCGATGGACGCCGCTGCGCTGACGTGATTAAAATCGTAATTGTGTTCGACAAGATCTGCCGCCAAGAAACCGTAGTAATTTCTTTCGCTCGCTAATTGTCGCAATAATTTTTTCGCGGGTGACGAATGGCTATTTTGGTGTTGGTAACTTCGCGCTAACCAGTAACGCCAGCGTGGTAGTTCGCTTAATTCCGGTGGTAACATCGAAATCCAAAGTCTGGCTTGAGACCACTTTTGTTTCTTTAAAGCGAGGCGAATACGCCATTCCATTAAATAATCGTCGTCGGCATTAGGATCGTTAACAATTAACCAATCAAGCGCATTTTCGTGATCTGACGCAATAATTTGCCGGGCGATTTTGTTTCTTACTTCACTAAACTGTCGATCTGAAAACTGGTAAACGCCTCGATATTTTACCCACAAATTACTGGCTAATAGGCCATCCCGGGCCGCCAGACGTTTTAAACCGTGGGAGACGATATCGATCGTGTAGGGAACCCCGTCAGAAAACTCGTGAACGTTTGTCAGTCGGCGGGGGTTGTTGTGGACGTCCATGAGACGTCTCGCATAAGGTTTTAGTCGCGCTGAAGATCTTTTTGTCAGGTATCTGGCAAGCAGACGATTTTTTGCATTTAGTGCAAGCTGAATACGACTCCAGACGAGTTCGTCAGTTTTCATACCTGCACTTTCCCAGCGTTTAAATACGGGGTCGCAGACATCGGGCATCGATTGTTTGTTGAGCCAGTGAGTACTGGTTTGTTCCAGTGCGATTTGATGGTAGCCGGTAGCGTACAGTGCTTCTAAGTGCAGGCATTTGAGTTTATCGCCCGCTATGCTGACGTCATAATAGCGATTGAAATCCTGCCATTTCTTTTTTCTTGCGAGCATCAAGAGCCACTTCTGATGTAGCTGTTTGCTGGCAACTGTATTGTTGTTTTCGAGCAAAAACTGATCGACATCCCTGTAAGGTAAGGTCTTCAAGCGTTTGACTAACTCGCTCTTTAATAGATAGGGATAAAGCGGATAGCCTTTGAGTTGCTCTAAGCCCCTTCGGGTATTGGTCTTATGCCCCTTATTAATCGCGATAAGTGTTTGTCGGTACAACAGGCCTTGCTCAGCAACGGAGGGGTTTAGATCGGAACTGCCAGCCGAGATGGAAGGCACGACGGGCATCTGGAGCTTTTCCGGGGAAGCAGCAGTCGCGTGATATCCCATTAACAGCGTAGCCAGCGCAAAGCTGTGCAGAGAAAAACTCCTTAAGTAGTGTGGAGTCCTATTTAACAAGCCTTGTGTAATTTGTGGGCGTATATACAAAATACTGTTCCAGATGATTTTACTGTATATCGGACTCTGCTTTATCGTTCAGCAATGATAGAATGCCCAACCTCCGCGAATGAGCTAGTCATTCAGCGGTCTTTTACGCTTTTAACTACCTATAAAATAGTATGTAGGGCTGCTCCTAATATGTACTGAATGTTGCCATGTACATAAGCTTTTTACAATTGCTGTTTATTCTGTTTAAGGATTTTTCCATGCCGCTTATGCGCGTTAATGATTTGGCTTTGAGTTTTGGCCCACATGTTATTCTTGAAGAAGCAAATTTCCAGCTTTATAAGAGCGACCGAATTTGTCTGGTGGGGCGAAATGGCGCTGGAAAATCGACTTTAATGAAGTTGATGGAAGGCGTAATCCTGCCAGATGGCGGTAATATTTGGAAAAAACCTACCCTCCGTATTTCTAGGCTGGAACAAGAGTTACCGAAAGCTAGCGAGGAAACAGTTCTAGAGGTTGTAGCGGATGGCTTAGCTGACGTGGGTGCCTTGCTTCGCGATTACGACTTGCTAGCATCCGGCGCAATGGATGATGGAGACTTGCTGAAGTTGGAACGACTTCAGCATGAAATAGAAGCGAAAGATGGGTGGAGTTATCAGCAGAAAATAGATGAAGTATTAAGTCGACTGGGTCTCCCGGGAGAGAAGAAAATGTCGTCACTGTCAGGCGGTTGGCGGCGACGTGTAGCGCTCGGCAAAGCTCTAGTGACCGCTCCCGACGTACTTCTGCTCGATGAGCCTACCAACCATCTTGATATCGAGACGATAGAGTGGCTTGAAAAACAGTTGTTGGATTTCCCTGGCGCTGTTTTATTTATAACGCACGATCGCGCACTGACTCGACGTTTATCTACAAAAATAATTCAGTTGGATAGAGGCCGCATAACGATGTTTCAGTGCGGTTACGATAGTTTTTTGACCGAACGAGAGCATATGCTTGAGGTCGAACAACAGCAAAATGCTCTTTTTGATAAGCGTTTGGCTCAAGAAGAAGTTTGGATAAGGCAAGGTATTAAAGCTCGCAGAACCCGTAATGAAGGTCGTGTTAGGGCTCTGAAAAAATTGAGAGAGGAGCGGTCGCAAAGACGAAATGTACAAGGAACCGCTAAAATCCTCGTTGAATCTGGCCGGACCTCCGGTAAGCTTGTTGCCGAACTAGAAGATGTTAGTTTTTCCTTTGATAATCAATTGTTATTTAGCGGTCTAAATTTCAATCTGTTGCGCGGCGACAAAATTGGTTTGTTAGGTCCTAACGGTGTGGGTAAGACGACGCTGATAAAGGTGTTGCTTGGCGAACTGCAACCGACGGGCGGTGCTATTAAATTAGGAACAAAACTGGACGTTGCCTATTATGACCAAATGCGTGATCAGTTAGATGACGAAAAAACCATTGTCGATACTGTCGGTCAGGGACGTGAGAGCATTACCATTAATGGCAATACTCGTCATATTTTGAGTTACCTGGGTGATTTTCTGTTCTCACCTGAACGCGCAAGAACACCTCTAAAAGCCCTTTCCGGAGGTGAACGAAACCGCGTTCAATTAGCCTGTTTGTTTAGTTTACCGGCAAACATTTTAGTTTTAGACGAACCTACCAATGATCTGGACGTCGAAACTTTAGAGTTACTTGAGTCGGTATTGGTCGAGTTTAAAGGAACTGTTTTGTTGGTGAGCCACGACCGCGATTTTATGGACAATGTTGTCACTGGAACGTTGGCTTTTGAGGGCCACGGAAAGGTACTCGAATATGTCGGAGGCTATAAAGACTGGCTTCGTCAAGGGGGACAATTTGATTTCTCAGATAAATTGGTGGAAGACGTCATTGTTGCGGATTCTGAGGTAAAAGAAAAAGAGCCATCGGAATCACCAGAGCAAAAAGTAAAACCCCTCAAAAAATTGAGTTACAAAGAAAAACGCGAACTTGAAGATTTACCCAAACTGATAGAAACGCTAGAAATCGAGCAAGAGAAGTTACAAAAAATCGCCTCATCAGCTGATTTTTATCAGCAGCCGCACCAAGTAACCAGTGTCCATACGGAAAAAATGGCAGAAGTGAATACCAAGCTGGAAGAATGTTATGAGCGTTGGGTAGAATTGTCAGACGAGTAGCCTGTTTGACTGAGAGTTTTTGTAATCGTGGGCATTTTCTTGGTTCTGATACGATTGTTGGCGTCAGAAAAGCTTCTTTTTGCAAGGCGTCAGAAAAGCCTAGCTACACAAAATGACCGTACCTAGCTGTTGCTGATGGCGATTTGGAGCATCGACTTGGGGGCTGTCGTATTCGTTTCGGCTCCGTCGCGATCAGTGAAATAGTTAGAACTGCCGTTATGGCTTTCCGGGTTTCCCCCATTTTTTTGGCTGTTCTGAGAATTTCTCTAAGCATTGAATCATCTCGCGGTCTTCGACGGCGACATGATCGGTCAGCCAGTTCCGAAGAAATTGGGTGATTTCTGAGGATGGCTTTTCCCAGTTGGGAGATGAGTGAGTACAAAATTCGGCCGTTTTTCTTAGGAAATCCAGGTGAGCCTCTCGATGCCTTTCATAATGTTTATAGTTAGCCATTTTCATGGCGTTTTCTTCGAGTTCAAAGTGCTCGGTGATGTATTGAGTCATGGCGTTGAGTACTTCCGATATCGCCTCTCCGTTTGATCTTTTATCGATTGCGGCTTCCAATTGGTCTAACTTTTTCGCTAAATGATTGTGTTGATATTCTATTTTCTTAGTCAGTTCAGAGTATGTGGTCATCAGGCGTCATCCTTTCTACTCGCGACTTATTTTGGCAAAAAAACCATCGTCATTAAATTCAGGTCGTCGTCACAGTTGTTGATTACCCGCAACAGTCATACTCGATCTCGCTGCATAGATTTTAGGACGGTGCTTGGGTGAGGGACCTTAATGTAGATCAAAAAAATGATTGATATGTCGCAGATCATTTTTTGTGTCGATTAGTTTCTTTCTAAGGGAAGGGTTTTGGGATTAAGGTGATGAGCTATATCTATTGAAACCTGAGGGGTGCTCTATATAGTTTACTTCTACAAATAGATCCTGAGAGCCTATTCGAATTTGTGCCCTACCGGGATATCACTCGATACACCGGTAGGGCGTTGATTAATTATCTTCTACCCGCACTGCGAGTACATCACACCCAGCGCCATGTAAAACACCGTTAGCTGTTGAACCGAGCAATAGAGCCAGACCGTGACGACCGTGGCTGCCGACAACGACTAAATCCGCATTTAGCTCTTCAGCTACGGCGTGGATTTCAGTTTCGGGACGGCCGATAACAATATGTTGGCAGTCAGCCGAAATGTCATATTTTGCAGAGAAAGTCGACAGCTGTGATTTTGCCTGCTTTTGAATTTCGTCTTGAATGCCGGAAAAATCCATGGGAATATCACCACCATAGGCAAAACTAAGCGGTTCAATAACGTGGATAACATGCAAGCTGGCACCACTATTTTTTGCTAACGAATGCGCCTTGTTAGCAACTTGAACAGCTTCCTCCGAAAGATCTATTGCTAACAGTACGGTTTTAAAGTCGCTCATAGGGAATTCCTCATAGAATAGCTATCTTTAGGGTTAATTAAGGTATAGATTTGCCGCAATGTCTAGTTATACAAAATATAAAATATAAACCTAGAGTTTGTCCACTATTTGAAGGGGGTGTTGTTGAATTATCTGATTATATTGATTTTGATCGCTGTTGTAGTTGGACCAATCTTCGGACTTATGCCAAGTTCAAAGCAAAAACGTCAGATGAAACTGCGTGATAAGGCTTTGGAGTTAGGTTTTCATGTGAAAATCTGTCATCTTCCGCAAGTACACCGCGCCAAAGTCAGAAAAGAAGACTCTGTTGAAGGTGTTGCCTATCGACTGCCAAGAAATAAACCTAATCGTAAGGGCGTGTCTGAGGATAGCGGTCTTCAAGTTCTTTGTCTGAGGGACGGGGCGGAGCAAGATATCCCTAAAAGCCACAATGCCTATTTTTTGTGTTTGCAAGAAGCATTAGCGGCGCTACCTAGCGATGTTGTTGCGTTGGAGATGACGGCGTTGTGGTACGGTATTTACTGGTCCGAGCACGGCTCCGTCGAAGACGTTCTGATCTTCAAAAACCAACTGGATCTAATGGATAAAAAAATCGCAATGTTGGAAAGTGCTTAGCTCTATTCAGAAGAACGCGATACGGTTTATCGCAATACATAATTCCGACACAATGTTCGTCTACACAATGTTTGCCTAACCAGTGTTTTTCGATACACAGTACATAGCCATCAGGTGATTTAATGAGTTTAGTCAAATTAGGAAAATACCGTCATTATAAAGGGCAAGAGTATGACGTAGTCGGTATCGCAAAACATACGGAAACAGAGGAAAGTTTGGTCGTATATAGGGCGTTATATGGTGAGAGGGGATTGTGGGTGCGGCCGTTAAGCATGTTTTTGGAAACGGTGGTGATTGAAGGCTTAGAGCAGTCTCGATTTTCCTATGTCGGTGAATGACTTGGGGGAAATTGAGTTAGATTCGTCTTTCTATTGATATAGGCTTTTATTTCCGCTGGAGAGAAAAATATTTTTTGACAGTTTTTGGTTATTAAATAATCTGTTTTTCTCTGTGTTTGGTTTCACCAGTTGAGTAAAAACTATTGTTATATCCTCGACTTAGCGACTTTGGCTCCTATGCTTAACTTTACAATTTGTGGGGTTATTAAGGAATGTCTTCAAATAAAAAAAATCAAAGGCGACTTGACCACCGGTTCAACAGGTCTTATATATGTCGGATTATTCCGCCGTCGGAATGTCGTAAACAGAACTTAGAAGGATAAAATGGGAAAATCACTTGTCATCGTAGAGTCTCCAGCCAAAGCAAAGACTATCAATAAATATCTTGGAAAGGATTTTGTCGTGAAATCGAGTGTTGGGCACATTCGAGATTTACCCACTGCTGGAGCCTCCAAAGTTGACCCTAAAGAACGAGCGAAAGCCGCCGCTGCTACCAGGAAAATGTCACCTGAAAAAAAGGCTGAATATAGAAAGACAAAAAGCCAGTCTCAATTGATAAAGCGTATGGGTATTGATCCGGAAAATGACTGGGATGCTCAATACCAAATACTTCCCGGTAAAGAAAAAGTTGTTAACGAACTGAGAGCTTTAGCCGAAGACGCTGAATTTATCTATCTCGCGACGGATTTGGATAGAGAGGGAGAGGCTATCGCTTGGCATTTAAAAGAGGCAATAGGGGGTGATGACAGTCGCTATCGGCGGGTAGTATTTAATGAAATCACCAAGAAAGCGATCACAGAGGCTTTCGAAGCACCGGGACAGCTAGATATTCACCGTGTTAATGCCCAGCAAGCTCGACGGTTTCTCGACCGGGTAGTCGGGTATATGGTGTCTCCATTGTTATGGGCAAAAGTCGCTCGTGGCCTGTCGGCAGGTCGCGTTCAGTCGGTTGCCACTCGAATCGTTGTGGAGCGTGAACGAGAGATACGCGCTTTTGTGCCAGAGGAATTTTGGCAAGTTTTTGCCGACGCCAACGCTCCCGCCGGGAAGCTACGGCTTGAAGTAAAGAGGCAGGATGGAAATAACTTTCGTCCCAATACCGAAGAACAAACTACTGCTGCCCTTGAGGCATTAAAGTTACAGCCTTTTGTTGTCAGCAAACGTGATGACAAGCCTACTCAATCCAAACCTTCGGCGCCCTTTATTACATCGACGCTTCAGCAAGCTGCGAGTACGCGTCTAAGCTTCGGTGTGAAGAAGACCATGATGATGGCGCAGCGCTTGTACGAGGCGGGTTACATCACTTATATGAGGACGGATTCGACCAACTTGAGTGCCGATGCGGTGGCATCCTGTCGCGACTTCATTGATAGTAAATATGGGGATAAATATCTACCGAAAGAAGCGATTAACTATTCCAGTAAAAAAGGTGCACAGGAAGCTCACGAAGCAATTCGGCCTTCTGAAGTAACAATGGAACCGACCCAGCTTCAAAAGATGGAGCGTGATGCGGAACGGCTGTATGAATTAATATGGCGTCAATTCATTGCTTGTCAGATGGTCCCGGCGCAGTTCACCAGTAGCAGTATTGTGGTTAGTGCAGGTCCCTTTGAGTTGCGAACCCGTGGTCGGGTAATGCGTTTTGACGGGTTCATGAAGGTCGTACCGCCCGTCGCAAAGAAAGATGAAGATGTTATTTTACCCGATGTTAAAGTTGATGACATATTGACGCTCGATAAATTGGATCCGAGTCAGCATTTTACCAAGCCGTCCCCACGGTATAGTGAAGCAAGTTTAGTTAAAGAGCTCGAAAAGCAGGGTATAGGTCGGCCTTCAACCTATGCCGCAATTATCTCGACGATTCAGGATCGAGGTTATGTGCGCGTTGAGAACAGACGGTTTTATGCTGAAAAAATGGGGGACGTGGTAACTGAGCGATTAGTCGAAAGTTTCACTGATCTACTTGATTACAGCTTCACAGCAAAAATGGAAGAATCCCTTGATGATGTGGCGGAAGCTAGGTTACCGTGGAAAAATTTGCTAAATAACTTCTATGAAAATTTTAAAAAGCAGGTCAGTGAAGCGAGTGCCGATGAGGGCGGTATGCGGGAAAATCAACCGACAGAGGTTGATATTGAATGTCCACAATGTAGTAGAAACATGCAGATTCGCACTGCGACGACGGGTGTCTTCCTAGGTTGTTCAGGCTACGCCCTGCCGCCGAAGGAACGTTGTAAAAGTACGATCAACCTTGTCAGAGGTGATGAGGCAGTCAGCGCTGACGATGACGATGAAGGAGAGTCACGATTATTGATATCCAAACATCGTTGCGCGATTTGCAATACGGCAATGGACAGTTATTTGATCGATGAAAGCAGAAAGCTGCATGTTTGCGGGAATAATCCCGATTGCGCTGGTTTCGAGATTGAGCACGGAGCTTATAAAATAAAAGGGTACGAAGGCCCAGTCCTAGACTGTGATAAGTGTGGTGCTGAAATGCAGCTAAAATCCGGGAGGTTCGGAAAGTATTTTGGTTGCACAGCCGAAGAGTGTAAAAATACACGCAAGTTGTTGCGAAACGGAGAAGCTGCACCGCCAAAAATGGACCCAGTTCCAATGCCAGAGCTGGCATGTTTGAAAGTCGATGATCACTATGTGTTACGTGACGGTGCCGCGGGTATGTTCCTAGCAGCAAGTAATTTTCCTAAGAACCGTGAAACCCGAGCCCCATTAGTTGATGAGATAATGCCTTATAAAGATGCCATAGATATTAAATATGCACATCTGTTTAAAGCGCCAACAGAAGACTCTGACGGAAATAAAACGATTATTCGTTATAGCCGTAAAACGAAAGAACAATATGTTCAATCCGAGATAGACGGTAAGCCGTCGGGATGGAAAGCATTTTATAGTGATGGAAAGTGGCAGGTTCAGGAGGCACCAGCAAAAAAGCCAAAAAAGAAGGCTTAACAAAAGCATAAAATCTCATTTTCTGCGAGCATCAGATTTGAACGTAATGACACTGTTCACCGCAAATATGTGGATAACGTCGTATGGGCGTATGATATGATTATTGGCGGTTAATCGACAAAGTGCAAATTTAGCCAGTGTTTGGCAGTTATATAACTTATTACGGGAATTAAAGTGGCATCATCATTTTTGGAAATCGTACAATTGGCAGATGGGGAAATAGTTTTACAGCGGGCAGACGACGACGGCGAGCCGCTGGTCAGTATACGTTTTTCAGACGAGTCCGAAGCGTTTATCGATGAGGCCAAATTAGATGTTGCTAAAGCAATGATTCACGCGGGCCTGCAGGTAGTGGCACATATTAGCCGAGAGGGTATGGAGTCACAGGAAGAAAAATTACTCAGCGACGATTCTGAAGCTGATAACGACAGAGTGATTCATTAAGCCCTGCATCAACCTATGCCGAATAGCGGACTGACAGTCTGATCCGCTCCATCCGATATGCAAGCTTAGCTCGCTCGCAGCTAGCTAAGTGGGCTATTTACGAGCTGTCTGAGCTATTAATCCGAACAATCCGTCTGGGTCGATTGATCTGGGTCATTGATGAGCTCTAGCGAGCTATTCGTAGCTATCTTAGCGCCTGACAATACCAACACTAAGCCCTTCTATTGCAAAATCCTGGTGCCGTAGATCGACTTCAATCGGCGAGTAGTCCTTATTTTCGGGTAGTAGCAAAACCTGAAATTTGCTACGGGTTTTTCGAAGTCTTTTTACTGTTACTTCGTCATCAATTCTGGCAATAACTATATCACCATTTTCCGCTTCTGTTGTCTTGTGTACTGCTAGCAAGTCATTTTCAAAAATCCCAATATCAATCATGCTATCCCCTCGAACACGTAAGAAGTAATCCGCAGAAGGGTGAAAGAAAGAAGAGGGCATCTCACAATAATCTTCTATATGTTCTTGCGCAAGAATTGGACTACCTGCGGCAACTTGACCAACAATCGGTATTCCCTTGGGGCCAGTATCAGCGATTCGAATGCCCCTCGATGCTCCTGCTATCATTTCGATAGCACCCTTGCGAGATAAAGCTTTCAGATGTTCTTCCGCAGCGTTTGCTGATTTGAATCCCAGTTTTCGGGCAATGTCGGCGCGAGTTGGGGGGAAGCCTGTTTCGTCAATGTGATTTTTGATCAGCTCCAGAACTTCAGCCTGTCGTTGCGTGAGTTTTGTCATTTCTTATTTTCCTTGCGCGGTGAGGACTTAATATACGATATTGAGCAACTATTATGTTATTGAGCATCTATCCGGCATTGACCAACTGAGAATCTACTATGATCTTGATCAACTGCTATGGCATTGAGGTACTGCCTGCAATGATAGCGGTACTGCTATCCGTGAGGAAGATCGTATTGACATACAATATCCGAACTAGTTAACACTTTCGGCAAACGGAAAGTTCGCCTATGGTTTTATATACAGTATCTGTGATTATATACAGTATTTCGGGGTCTGCAAGAAATTAATCAGTTTTTTTCGGACGTCGAAATCTGATATCGATAAGTCGAAGATTAAAAGCCAGTGCATGACAATAGAGGAGATATCTTCCCTGCTTGTGTCGAGTTCGAATTGCTACTCGGTACTTCCTGTGAAATTTTTTGCAATTTATACGTCGTCAAAAATTCCATTGACAATATCGGTTTCAATTAAGTTTATCGGGTTGTTCCATTCGTCGGGGTGTATTGCTGCGTCAGAATCAAGAAAATCCTCCGTGTTCATTTCATAGGCATTACTCCAATTTTCGGGTTCTTCTACCTCTTCGAAGAGAAGTTGTTTCCAGCTGTCAAAATCATAGTCGCTGACCTCACCATCGATGAGTTGTGTCTCAATGGTTTGTTCTGATTCGTCAACCGAAACAACTTCAAAAATAGTCCCCTGCTGTAATTCTTTATACCATTTCCCGACACTCGGAATAGAAAGATTCATCGCTACACCCCTTTATGCAATTTCTAGAATTCAAAATAACATGTTCCTTATGACTGTCCAGTGCCAAATTGAAAGGCATCTTTTTTTGTTGGGTTGGATGTTATTTGATCAAATTAAAAAACCATCAGTTATTCAAGGGCTTATCTTGAAGGCTTCAAAAAAACTGTTTTTCTGCCGGGTTTTTTATATGTTTTAGGTATATTATTGCTTGGTATCGATATAAATTTGTATAAAAACTTCGCGATGATATTTCTTTAAAAACAGCTAACATTGATCGCAGACAATTAAATTAATCTGAGTATACCGAATGAACTCGTCACAAGTTGAAACTCATCTACTGGGTTTGAAATTAGACTCATATCCTTGGTTATGGAAAGTATTCCTTGTAATTCTAGTCACACTATTCGTCAGTTATTTTGCGCGTTTTTTGTTTTCCAAGCTAGAACGTCAGTTGAAGAAAACGGTTAATTTGTGGGATGACGCGCTACTAGAATCTGCGCGAAGGCCGGCGTTCTTCCTTATTTGGTTATCGGGATTTAGTTTGGTAATTGAAATTCTAATCGTCCAATCGAATGCCGCTATTTTTTCGAGTATTTCTCCTGCGAGGCAATTGTTGGTGTGGGGCTTACTCAGTTGGTTTCTTATCAGGTTGATTAAACAGGTCGAACAGCGTCTGGTGTCGGCGGAATATACGTCCGAGCCGGTAGATGCGACCACAGTTTTAGCGCTAGGCAAGCTGGTTCGAATAACGGTTCTTCTTACTGCCTCTTTGGTAGCGATGCAAACACTGGGTTACAGTATTTCCGGTGTGTTGGCGTTTGGTGGGGTGGGCGGAATTGCGGTTGGTTTCGCAGCAAAAGACCTCCTGTCCAATTTTTTTGGGGGCTTAATGATTTATTTGGATCGGCCGTTTGCAGTCGGTGATTGGATTAGGTCTCCGGATCAGGAAATTGAGGGGACCGTTGAACATATTGGCTGGCGTCAAACGCGCATCAGAACCTTTAACAAGCGACCACTCTATGTGCCGAATTCTACCTTTGCCCATATTTCTGTAGAAAACCCTTCGAGAATGAAGAATCGTCGCATCTACGAAACCATCGGTGTGCGATATGACGACGCTAGTTCTGTTGAGTCGATCATTCAGCAGGTTAAAGACATGTTGCAAGAGCACCCCGATATTGATAATACCCAAACGCTAATAGTTAACTTCAACGCATTTAGTGCGTCCTCA
Source organism: uncultured Cellvibrionales bacterium (assembly GCA_913019905.1). Taxonomy (GTDB): domain Bacteria; phylum Pseudomonadota; class Gammaproteobacteria; order Pseudomonadales; family Dasaniaceae; genus Oceanicoccus. Next base: position 21,879 of record CAJVZD010000012.1, on the reverse strand, counting down.
TTGGATTTCTTTATTTACACGTTTACGCGAACGACCGACTGGATTGAATTTCACGAGGTTAAACAAAGAATCTTATTAAGTGTGTTGGATATTATTAAGGAGCACGGTGCAGACATCGCCTACCCGACTTCAACATTGAATATCCCCAACGAAATTTTGCTTGGTCAGCGTAGCGAATAAGGATTTACCATGAGAGCAAGAAAGACATCACTGGCCATAATAGGTGGCACGGGTCTCAATGAGTTTCAAGAGGGCAGTGTCGAACAAGAAACGCAAACACCTTTTGGTTCCATTTCAGCGCCGATGATTTGTAGCGAACGAGAGGGAACTGCTTTAGTTTTTCTTGCGCGTCATGGCAGCCCACATACCATACCGCCCGACAAAATCAATTACCGCGCGAACATGTGGGCTCTAAAAAACAAAGGCGTCACCCGGGTTATTGGCGTTAATGCTGTGGGTGGTATTCACCGGGATATGCCCGCAGGCACCATTGTCGTTCCCGATCAACTGGTGGATTATAGCTACGGTCGAGAACATACCTTTTTTGACGGCAATTCATATCCAGGAGTCGACAACGAGCTTTCACACATTGATTTCACGTTTCCTTTTAGCGAATCATTAAGGTCTTCTTTGATTAAAGCCTCTGAAAATATCCACTTAAGTATTGTTGATAAAGCGGTTTATGCGGTGACGCAAGGACCTCGTTTGGAAACAGCTGCTGAAATTAACCGCTTAGAGAAAGACGGCAGTGACATCGTCGGCATGACGATGATGCCTGAGGCGGCATTGGCGAGGGAGTTAGCTATAGATTACGCGAGCATATGTTTGGTAGTCAATCCTGCCGCCGGTAGAAGTAACTCACTAATTACCATGCAGGAAATACATCAGGTTATTGATACCGGTATGATCAAGGTTCGTCAGCTTCTTGAAGAAGTTGTGAAGCTGGTTTAGGTGGCGTAAGAACTGTTGAGTCAGCTGAAGACGAATCGGCATTGTTGTTCTTAATTACCTTATAATTTTTGTTATACTCGCCATAATTCCGTTCTTCCTCTTCTGGAGAATCTTCAATAGGCGGCAAGGGTCTTTCATACGGCGTAACTTTAACCAGAAGCCCCATTAGCGGGTGGTCAAGGTAATGCAATTCGTTACTGCGCATACGGCGTTTTTGACGTAGCGCGACGGTTCGTTCCACTGAAAACTGATTCCCAAATAGCTCGACAAGTGCGTCTTCCGATATTTGAGCGCTGTCCGTCAACCGATTCGATTTCAACGACTGTGCTTGACTTTCTGAGAGCGGATCGAAGCCCGGTTCGGTGTTCTTTTCCTGCCAATCTGTTGGGTGTTTTTGGGCTGATGGTCGTCGGGGTAATAACTGCCAGGGGGTTTCGAGCAAACCAATATTACTGGTAAAGGTGTTTAGCCACAGGTCGGTTTCGATATGCAAATATCGTTCGACACCTAGTTTTATGGTTCCCTCGAGTTCAAAGTGGTTATCGAATTGATCGCCGCCAGTGATTACAATGTTCTCTGATTTATCTCTAGGTGAGATAAATTGACGCCAGGCGCCGTGAAAGAGTAGTCGAAAATCTTTTTGTGATGCAATTTTTTTGACCGCGTTTAACAGTTGCATGTCTTCTGGTTGAAGCAAGGTGAATGGTCGTTCGGGGAGGTCGTGGGGAATGTTTGGGGTTTGAAAAATGACCTCCTCTAACGACGATGGTAAGTATTCGGAGTCGTTTTCTTTAAACGGGTTAATCAGTAAGACGCTATTATCTGGATAGTTTAGACTTAACTCTTGGTCCCATAGCTCATTGCCCGCTGAGGATTCATTCATATTGGCGTAAACCACTAACTCAATCTGATACCATTTTTCATCGTCTAACTTACCATCAGTAACTGGCTCAGAATTTTGGGCGATGGTGATTTGTGAAAAAATGATGAGAATAAGAAAAGAAAAAATATTTAGCATAGTATTATCTTAATAGAGTGCTGGCGTTTCACCAATGGATTATTTTTCGAGTTTTTTTCTAGCATCAAGTGCGACAAAATCGAAAGGCCTTCGTCATTAATTTGCCTGGCAGTTCGATCGAGAATCTTTTCGCAACTTTTCTGTGTTTATCTTTTGGAAAAAGCTTCGCCTATTTAGTGATTGCATCTTCGTAGTTTTCTCCCTTGGCTACTTTCTAAGCTGTTTTTCTTTGTGGTTTTTCGGGCGCCAAATTCTCAATCAGTTCTTCTACAAAATCCATTCGCTGTTCTGAATCTTCGAGGTCTTCGGTAAATCGTAGCGTCGTGGCGCCGGCCAGTTGATAGGTAGCTGATTTGAATTGCACGAGTTTTACCAAGGCAATCGGCTCTACTTGCGTATCCTTAGCAAACTCGAGTTTACCGCCGGTTGGCGATGCTTCCACTTTGGTGATGCCGATTGACTGCGCGCGCAATTTGAAGGCGGTAGTCCTGAAAAGGTTTTTGACAGGATTTGGTAACAGGCCAAAGCGGTCGATCATTTCTACCTGTAGTTCGCGCAAATCAAGATCACTTTCGGCATTCGCGATTCGCTTATATAGTATTAGTCGGGAATGTACATCGGGTAGGTAGTCATCAGGAATTAGAGCGGGTAATCGTAGGTTGACTTCGCTGCCGGGATTAAAGGCGTCTTCAAAGCTGGTTTCCTTGCCGTTCTGTATTGCTTTTACTGCACGTTCTAACATTTCCATGTATAACGTAAAGCCAATATTATGGATTTGACCACTCTGGTCATCGCCCAATAATTCACCGGCACCACGAATTTCCATGTCGTGGGTCGCGAGGGTGAAGCCAGAACCTAAATCTTCAGCCTGTGAAATAGCCTCGAGACGTTTACCCGCATCTGAGGTCATGTTCTTGGCGCCCGGAGTTAGCAGATAGGCGTAAGCTTGATGGTGAGACCGACCCACCCGTCCACGTAGCTGATGTAGTTGTGCTAATCCGAATTTATCTGCTCGATTGATGATGATTGTATTGGCATTCGGAATATCTATGCCAGTTTCGATAATAGTTGTACACAATAATACGTTGAACCGTTTGTGGTAAAAATCCGACATCACTTGTTCAAGTTCACTTTCGCGTAGCTGTCCGTGGCCAATCCCTATCCTAGCTTCGGGAATAAGTTCCTCCAGTTCTCTACAGGTTTGTTCTATTGTTTTAACTTCATTGTGTAGATAGTAAATTTGGCCTCCGCGCAAAATTTCCCGCATTATTGCTTCTTTTATGATGCCTTTTTCCCATTGACGCACAAACGTCTTGACCGATAACCTGCGTGCTGGAGGCGTTGCAATAATTGACAGATCGCGCATGCCCGACATAGCCATATTGAGTGTTCGTGGAATAGGGGTTGCAGTCAGGGTCAATATGTCGACTTCAGAGCGCAGCGATTTTAGCATTTCTTTTTGGCGCACTCCGAAGCGATGCTCCTCGTCGATAATCACCAGTCCCAAATCTTTGTATTTGACGTCTTTCTGCAATAATTTGTGTGTGCCTATTAGAATATCAACTTTTCCGTCAGCGGATCTCTGCAGAATCTTCTGCTGTTCTTTTGCACTACGAAAACGTGACAATACATCAATGCTGACCGGCCAGTCTGCGAAGCGATCTTTGAATGATTCGTAGTGTTGTTGGGCGAGGAGAGTGGTCGGAACCAATATAGCGACTTGTTTTCCGTTATGTACTGCGACGAATGCAGCTCGCATAGCAACTTCCGTCTTACCAAAACCGACGTCGCCGCACACTAAGCGGTCCGTGGCGGTATCCGCCTGCATATCTTCAATGACAGCGCGAATGGCTGTTTCCTGATCGGGGGTTTCTTCAAACGGGAAATCTGCGGCGAACGACTCATAAGCTTTTTCTGGGTGCTCAAATTTCTTCCCAGGTCTGGCGGCTCGACGGGCGTAAATGTCGAGTAATTCAGCGGCTACGTCGCGAATTTTTTCTAATGCTTTGCGTTTTGCTTTTGTCCATTGCTCGGTACCGAGCCGGTGCAGTGGCGCGGTATCTTCATTGGCGCCACTGTATCGGCTAATTAAGTGCAGCGAAGAAACCGGGACATAGAGTTTCGCACCATCTGCATATTCCAAGCTGAGGAATTCCGCTTCCTGGCCATCGGTCGAAATGTCCTGCAGTCCCCGATAGCGACCCACCCCGTGATCCAGATGAACAACCGGCGACCCGATACGTAATTCTGTGAGGTTTTTAATGACGGCATCGCTATTGTCTTTCAGTTTGCGACGACGCCGGCTTTGCATAACTCGTTGGCCGAACAGTTGCGGCTCTGCGATAACATGTAGATTGGCGTTAAGGCTCAATCCTGTTTCGATGGGAGCTATCGTAATGGCAATTCTGTCAAGGCTTTCTACAAAGGACGTCCAGCCTTCAAGTACCTTGGGCTTAATGCCGTGACGGCTCAATAATTCCAGGAGGCTTTCCCGACGACCCGCTGATTCGGCACAAAATAAAATTCGCACTCCGGGTTTTGTTAGCAGGGCATCAATTTCTGACAGCGGGTTATCTGATTTACTGTCAATCGTTAGAAAGGGCGGTGCCGTCGAATCAAAATTATTGTTTCCTGGTTTTTCTTCAAGATTTTCTCTGTGTAAAATAACGCGTGGATATTGTTTGATTTCTGAAAATATTTGTTCGGCGGGTACGAATAATTCCTTAGGGCTTAGCAGTGGTCTTTGGACATCTATATTGCGGTCTTCGTACCGATCGTGAAGTTCTCGCCAAAACTGCGCAGCGGCGGCTTCTAGACCGTCCCCCGACACAATTTGGCAGTGCTCTGGAAGGTAGTCGAATAATGTACTGGTATGATCAAAAAAAAGCGGAAGGTAATATTCTATCCCCGCCGGCGCAATGCCCTGGCTGACATCTTGATAGATAGTGCACTGGCGGTGGTCGACATCAAAATGTCCGTGCCAGTGGTTGCGAAAGTTAGCGATACCTTTTTCGTCCAGTGGAAATTCCTTGCCTGGCAACAGGCTTATTTCCTTAACCTGGCTAACCGTTCGTTGTGATTCCGGGTCAAATGTACGAAGCGTGTCTACTTCATCATCGAGAAGGTCTATCCGAAAGGGCAGATTGCTGCCCATTGGGAAAATATCCATAATGGAGCCACGCAGGGCAAATTCTCCGTGTTCATAGACCGTGGTAACGCATCGGTAGCCATTTGATTCCAATTGTCTACGCATCGTGTTGATATCAAATAGCTGGCCGATCTTAATGACCAAACTATGTGCCTGCAAATAACTGTTAGGAAGGAGTCTGTGCATTAGGGTCGAGATCGGCACAACTAATATGCCGGCACGGTGTTGAGACAGGTGATGCAGTGTCGAAAGTCTTTCCGATATGATGTCTTGATGCGGGGAAAAATTATCGTAGGGCAACGTTTCCCAGTCGGGAAAGTGAAGGACCTCGAGTCCTTGTCCGTAGAATTTCAATTCCTGCTCAAGTCGCAGAGCGCTCGCCGTGTCATTGGCGATGACAACCGTTAGTTTATTTGACTTTTCTGCTGCGCTCGCAATTGCCAAGCTTTGTGAACTGCCGAAAAGCGCGCCCCATCGCTGCCGATTACCGGGCTTGTCAAATTCAGGTGGGTTAAGTGTAGAGCAGAGTAAAGAAGTCTGATTCATGGCGTGTTTGTATTTTTTCGGCAATTAGTCTGGGCAAAAAGAATAGCATTGTAGCGTGAGCGAGTTTGTTTTACACCGGCTTTTGTCTGCCCGGTATCGATGTTTAATCCCCGTGTTTACATTTTGGGAAAAATATGGGCGAAAAGAGCGCTCTGTTGTTGAACTTGTCGAGCTGAATGAACATAATACGCGCTCCTTAAATTTGCGACAATGGACAGGTATATTACAGTGAATGCTGACAATAGAACGCGTCAACGCCCGGACGACTATTTTGGTGATTGGAAAGAGCGAGAAGCTCTAGCCGAAGCAATGATTCCCTTGGTTGGAAATCTTTACCGAAATAGTGTTAAAACCTATATTTTTGGTCAAAATTTGGTGAATCTCTCTGTATTGGAAATCATGCAGGCTCATCGAGTCGTGCGTGAGGTACAGGAAAACGAACTGTCAGAATTTGAAATATTCCCGGTGATTGAGGCGTTGTCGAGTCTTAATTTAGGGATTGCCCATGTTGACGCCGGACGAATTGCGGCGTTATACGAAGAAGGTCCCCGGCATCAGGGTATATCGGTCCCCGATTTTGTTCGCGATCAAGTAGCGGACCTCATTGACGATACGACACCGCCTCCAGAGCCGCGCGACGTTGTTCTTTATGGGTTCGGTCGTATTGGTCGTCTAATGGCCCGCCTGCTTATTGAGAAGACCGGTGGTGGAGACAATATGCGTTTACGCGCAATTGTTGTTCGCAAAGGCGGCGCTGACAATGATCTGGTAAAGCGAGCGAGTCTTTTTCGGCGCGACTCGGTACACGGGCCTTTTAAGGGAACGATTCGAGTTGATGAAGAGCATAACTCCTTTGTTGCGAACGGCAACGAGATTAAAGTTATTTACGCCGGCCAACCTGAAGATATCGACTACACCGAATATGGAATTAACGATGCGATCATTATCGATAATACGGGCATTTTCAAAGGTGAAGAAGGTTTGGTTCGTCACTTGCGCCCCGGTGCCAGTAAGGTCTTATTGACAGCGCCAGGTTCGGATGTTCCCAATATCGTTTACGGTATTAATAACGACACGATAAAGCTTTCTGACAAGATCATCTCCGCAGCGAGCTGTACCACTAATGCGATCGCCCCTCCTTTGAAGGCCATACATGACAAGTTCGGGATTTCTTCGGGGCATATTGAAACGGTGCACGCCTATACCAATGACCAGAACCTGATCGATAACTACCACAAGGCTGATCGACGTGGACGCAGCGCCCCTCTGAATATGGTGTTGACGTCAACGGGTGCGGCAAAAGCGGTGGCTAAAGTTCTGCCTGTGATGAAAGGCCGCCTGACCGGTAACGCAATTCGAGTACCGACGCCCAACGTATCGATGGCGATTTTGAAATTGACGCTGGACAAGGACACGACCGTTGACGAGGTTAATGATTACATGCGCCATGTGGCATTACACTCGCCATTGCGCAAACAGATCGATTTTTCGAATTCGCCAGAAGTGGTTTCGAGTGATTTCGTTGGTTCTCGGCACGCCTGCATTTTTGACTCTGTTGCCACCATAGTTAATGGTAATCAGGTGATTATGTATTGTTGGTACGACAACGAATTTGGTTATAGTTGTCAGGTCCACCGAGTTTTGGAACAGATGGCCGGGGTTGACTACCGGGTATATCCAAAGGAAAGCTAGTCGCTCATTACTCCGCAAGTCAGTAATAGGCATTTAAGTGACCTGAGGAATATGTTGGGTCGCCACTGTTACCGGCTTCCTTGATTCAGCGCAAATTCTCTTGTAAATCAAATAAATGCATCAACTACCTATGGTATTTGGTGCATTAGGCATTTATAATGCCGTGATTTTTAGGGTCGCTCCTGGCATCGCGCGATTGGAAGAGTAGCAGGGTCAGTATCTGGTCATATAGCCATCTGTTTGCTAAGATCTTATACAAAGTTTACGCGCAGTAAATTTCAAAAATACTAAAAATCAGTCAATCGATATTAGTCTGGCCACTATTCTTGTAACAAATGCGATTGAAACCGGTACGTTATCCATTAGCTAACATTATAAGCGAGAATCAGGTATATCTATGATTAAGATAAATCGTGGTTTGGATTTGCCCATTTCCGGTGTGCCAGAACAGGTCATCAGAGATGGTTCAAAAGCCCGAACGGTTGCTCTAATAGGCTTTGATTATGTCGGTATGAAACCGACTATGGAAGTGCAAGAAGGTGATCGTGTAAAAACCGGTCAAGTAATTTTTTCCGATAAAAAAACGGAAGGTGTGAAATTCACCTCTCCAGCAACCGGGATAGTCTCGTCCATCAATCGCGGTAATAAACGTGTTTTTCAATCGATAGTGATCGATGTCGAGGACGATGAATTCGAGTCTTTTGCTCAGTATGACGACATTGATGCAATCACCCGTACTCAAGCTGTCGACAATCTGGTTAACTCGGGAATGTGGACGGCCCTCAGGACGAGGCCTTACAGCCGAATTCCGGCACCGGATTCGGAGCCCGCGGCAATATTTGTTACAGCCATTGATACACACCCTCTAGCGGCCGATCCCAGCATCGTTATTGCCGAGCAAAAAGAATCCTTTGTCGATGGGTTGCGCATTTTAACTAAGCTAACGCAGGGCGCTGTTTATGTGGCGACGGCACCCAGCGCCGATATCCCTGTAGCGGCCAATGTTCACGCCGAGGAGTTCGCAGGTCCTCATCCCGCCGGTCTAGTCGGAACGCATATTCATTTCCTTAGCCCTGCAAGTGGCAAGAAAACCGTATGGAATATTGGTTATCAGGATGTCATTGCTATCGGCAAACTTTTTTCGGAAGGTAGACTTTATGTCGATCGAGTCATTTCGCTAGCGGGGCCTCAAGTCGAAGCTCCCGGTTTGTTGAGAACAAGATTGGGAGCAAACCTCGACGAGTTGACGGCCGGTAAAATGCACTCCGGAAAAAATCGTTTGATATCCGGTTCTGTATTGGGTGGGCGCACAGCGAACGGCTCAGTGGCTTACCTGGGTCGTTATCATAATCAGGTCAGTGTATTGCTCGAGGGCGACGAGCGTGAATTTATGGGCTGGCTTTCTCCCGGCGCGAATAAATTTTCGACGCTGGGTATTTATCTTTCGCAATTTATGAAAGGTAAGTTATTTAATTTTAATACGACAACTAACGGAAGTGAGCGTGCGATGGTTCCGGTTGGCACCTACGAGAAAATTATGCCTTTGGATATCTTACCGACCCAATTGCTGCGGTCTTTAATTGTCGGTGATACGCAGGTGGCTCAGCAACTGGGTTGTTTGGAACTCGATGAAGAGGACCTAGCCTTATGTACTTATGTCTGTCCAGGAAAGTATGAGTATGGCCCCATACTCCGCGATAACCTGACTCGTATTGAGAAGGAGGGTTAATCATGGCCGTAAAGTTTCCCGCATTTCGTAAAATACTTGACGATATGGAACCCCATTTCCATAAAGACGGAAAATGGGAAAAATGGTTTGCTCTCTATGAAGCGGCCGACACAATTTTTTACTCACCTAGCAGTGTTACTAAAACGACCGCGCATGTTCGCGATGGCATCGACCTGAAGCGAATGATGATTACCGTGTGGTTGTGTGCATTTCCCGCCATGTTTTTCGGTATGTGGAATGTTGGTTTTCAGGCTAACACTATTCTTGCGGAGGGCTTAATTGCCGTTCCAGATTGGCGCACACCGTTTATCGATATGTTCGCTGGGCATGACCCCACCAGTTTATGGGACAATTTTTGGTATGGGCTCTGGTATTTTGTTCCCGTTTACGCCGTGACCTTTGTGGTCGGGGGATTCTGGGAAGTCTTGTTTGCCATGAAGCGTGGCCACGAGGTGAACGAGGGTTTCTTTGTTACTTCTATCCTATTTGCCCTCGTATGTCCTCCTTCCATACCATTGTGGCAGGTTGCACTCGGTATCACCTTTGGTATCGTGATCGGCAAAGAGGTGTTCGGCGGCACAGGTAAAAATTTCCTTAATCCGGCCCTTGTTGGTCGAGCATTTTTATTCTTTGCCTATCCGGGAGATATGTCCGGTGATGAAGTATGGACGGCGGTTGATGGCTTTTCCGGCGCTACGGCTCTGTCGATCGCAGCCAGCGACGGTATGGGAGCCTTGCAAACATCAATGACTTGGTGGGATTCTTTTGCAGGTAATATTCAGGGCTCGTTTGGTGAAACGTCAACAATTGCGGTAATGCTTGGAGGTATAGTATTGCTTTGGACGCGGATTGCTTCCTGGCGCATTGTGGGCGGAGTTATGCTGGGCATGATTGGTTTGTCGCTACTGCTTAATGGCGTTGCGACCGATGCAAGCAATCCGATGTTTAGTATGCCTTGGTATTGGCATCTAACCTTGGGTGGTTTCGCATTTGGTATGTTTTTCATGGCAACGGATCCCGTTTCGGCATCGATGACTAATACCGGAAAATGGTGGTTTGGGGCTTTGATTGGCGTCATGGTTGTACTGATACGAGTGGTTAACCCGGCGTTTCCCGAGGGTATGATGTTGGCAATATTGTTCGCTAATCTATTTGCGCCGCTAATCGACCACTTTGTGGTGCAGGCGAACATAAAACGGAGGCTCACCCGTGGCTAATAAAGAAACCACTTCAAAAACAATTACGGTTGCTTTGGTGTTATGCATCGTCTGTTCACTTGTCGTTTCCAGTGCGGCCGTTCTGTTAAAAGACAAGCAGAACGTCAATAAAAGACTTGACCGCTATAGCAATATTTTAGCCGCCGCCGGGCTTCTTGACGAAACTCAGAGTGTTGAAGAACAATTTAACAAGCTGGTGACTTCCCGCGTAGTCGATTTATCTTCGGGCGACTACACTGATGTCGTCGATGCAAATACTTTTGATCAATTACGATCTTCTAAGGACACGTCAATGTCAATCGCTTTGGATAGTGACGAAGATCCAGCGAAAATATCCCGTCGCGAAAATTATGCGACAGTCTATTTGATTGAGGGTGATAGTGGTTTACAAAAGATCATTTTACCGGTCCGAGGTTACGGCTTATGGTCGACCTTGCATGGATTTTTGGCGTTGGAAAGCGATACCAATACGGTGGCGGGCTTGGGTTTTTTTGACCATAAAGAAACTCCAGGTTTGGGTGGCGAAGTCGATAATCCGAAGTGGAAGGGACTGTGGCCTGGTAAAAAGATTTTTCAGGATAATAAAGTAGAGTTGACCGTGATTAAAGGCACAGTAAACCCTGGCTCAGCAGGCGCTGCTTACCAAATTGATGGGCTCGCTGGGGCTACATTGACTAGCCGAGGAGTGACCAACCTAGTGCATTTTTGGTTGGGAGAGCAGGGCTTTCAAAAATATCTCACTAAATTGCGTTCAGGGGAGGCAGGCTAATGTCGGCAGTTAAAGACTCATTAATCGATCCTATTTTTAAAAATAATCCCATTGCCCTTCAAGTACTGGGTATCTGTAGCGCGCTTGCCGTTACCTCTAGCCTTAAAGTCACCTTGGTCATGGCGCTTTCGGTGACAGTTGTTTGCGCCTGTTCCAACTTTTGTATTTCTTTGATACGCAATCAGATTCCTGGAAGTATTCGTATCATCGTACAAATGGTGATAATCGCGTCACTTGTTATTGTTGTTGATCAAGTTTTAAAAGCCTATTTTTACGAGATTAGTAAGCAGTTGTCGGTATTCGTTGGACTGATAATTACCAATTGTATTGTCATGGGGCGCGCGGAAGCTTTTGCGATGAAAAACCCACCGATCCCCAGTTTTTTTGATGGAGTCGGTAACGGCTTAGGCTACAGCGTTATTTTAATCGCGATCGCTATTGTTCGTGAATTGTTTGGTTCGGGAAAACTGTTTGGAATAGAAATTCTACCCTTGGTCAACGACGGAGGTTGGTATCAACCCAATGGTTTGTTACTGGCTCCACCTAGCGCGTTTTTCTTGATCGGGTTATTTATATGGGCTTTGCGGGCATGGAAAGTCGAGCAAGTTGAAGTACCAGAGTTAACGATCACGCCGAATACCAGCGCGCAGGAGTCTCATTAATGGAACATTACGTGAGTCTATTTGTCAGTTCCGTATTTATTAATAATATGGCCCTAAGTTTGTTCCTGGGTATGTGTACTTTGCTGGCACTGTCCAAGAAAATGAACGCCGCTATTGGCCTCGGTATAGCCGTCATTGTCGTGCAGTCGGTGACTGTACCGGTTAACTACCTAATTTATACCCATTTACTTCGCGAGGGTGCATTGGTATGGATCAGCCCAGACCTCGCCTCTGTTGATTTAAGCTTTTTAGGTCTGCTCAGTTACATTGGTGTTATTGCCGCCCTCGTTCAAATTATGGAGATGTTTCTCGATAAATTTGTACCGGCTCTGTACAACGCGCTCGGTGTGTTCTTGCCGCTAATCACAGTCAACTGTGCGATCATGGGCGGTTCGCTTCTTATGGTCGAGCGGGATTACGATTTAGGCGAATCAGTCGTTTTTGGTATCGGCTCAGGTTTTGGCTGGGCTCTCGCGATCGTCCTATTGGCAGGTATACGCGAAAAAATGAAGTACAGCGACGTTCCTGACGGTTTGCAAGGCTTAGGGATTACTTTTATCACTGTTGGATTGATGTCGTTGGGCTTTTTGTCCTTCGGCGGCATTGAACTGTAAGAGGCTTAATTGAATGAATTTGGTAATTGTCCTCGGTGTTGGGATGTTTACAGCGATTGTACTGTCGTTGGTGGTGGTGATTTTGTCTGCCAGGGCGAAAATGGTCAGCTCTGGAAACGTTAATATTGAAATAAACGGCAAAAAAACGCTGTCTGTGCCAGCGGGAGATAAGCTGCTGCAGACGTTGGCAGCTAATAACGTTTTTCTCGCCTCAGCCTGTGGTGGTGGCGGTAGTTGTGCCCAGTGCAAATGTATCGTTACCGACGGCGGTGGTTCAATGTTGCCGACTGAAGAACCGCATTTTACGCCGCGAGAAGAGCGCGAAGGCTGGCGTTTGTCTTGTCAGGCTCCCGTAAAGCAGGACATGAAAATTACTGTCCCCGAAGAAGTATTTGGTATAAAGCAATGGGAATGTACAGTAGAAAGTAATCCCAATGTCGCGACGTTTATTAAAGAGTTGACCTTAAAGTTGCCAGAAGGCGAGAGTGTCGACTTTCGAGCGGGTGGTTATGTGCAACTCGAAGCACCAGCGCATCATATAAAATACAGTGATTTTGATGTCGGCGAAGATTACAAAGGCGATTGGGAAAGGTTTGGCTTTTTTGATGTTGAATCTAAGGTGGATGAACCCATAATCCGCGCTTACTCAATGGCTAACTATCCGGATGAAAAAGGTATTGTAAAATTCAATATCCGCTGTGCAACCCCGCCGCCAAATAATCTCAGCCTGCCCGCTGGACAGATGTCGTCCTGGGTCTTTAGCTTAAAGCCTGGAGATAAAGTTACCGTCTTCGGACCTTTTGGCGAGTTCTTCGCAAAAGAAACGGACGCAGAGATGGTGTTTATTGGCGGAGGCGCCGGTATGGCCCCAATGCGTTCACATATTTTTGATCAGTTGAAACGTTTAAAAACCGATCGGAAAGTGTCTTTTTGGTATGGTGCACGTTCCATGCGCGAAGTTTTTTATGCCGAAGAATACGATGCACTCGCCGCGGAATTCCCGAATTTCAAATGGCATTTAGCGCTCAGTGACGCCCAACCAGAAGACAATTGGACCGGACTAACAGGCTTTATTCACAATGTGGTCCATGATAACTATCTAGGTGAGCACGTAGCTCCGGAAGATTGTGAATACTATATGTGTGGGCCGCCGATGATGAACGCTGCCGTAATCAACATGCTTCACACGCTGGGTGTGGAGGATGAAAATATTATGCTAGATGAGTTCTAGTATTGTGAATAATACACGCTATTTTCAAAGAGCAGCTCGGCTGCTCTTTTTGTTTGTAACGCTGCCAGCATTTCTATTTCTAGGCGCTGCCTGCTCTGATTCTACGCCCAATACTTTTACACTGAGTGGGTTTACGATGGGTACCCATTACAATATCACTATTGTCGAGCCAGAAGGCATCCGCACCGATCAAAAAAAGTTGCAAATGATTGTCGATACCCGCTTAGAAACGATTAATCAGCAAATGTCGACGTATATAGAGAACTCTGAATTGTCTCAGTTTAATCGTTCCTTAGTTGGCGAGCCAGTTTCCGTTAGCGAGGAATTGTTTGACGTATTGATGATGAGTCTGGAGTTGAGTTGGTTAAGTAACGGCGCATTTGATGTAACGGTCGGTCCATTGGTAGATCTTTGGGGTTTCGGTGCGGGTAGTGCCGAAGATGACATGGAAAAAATACCGTCCGATACAGCTATTGGTGCAGGGCTATCACAGGTAGGATTTCAACATATCGAGTTAAATATTGGCTCGAACAGTGTTACCAAAACCCGGGCAGTTAATATCGATCTTTCAGGGATCGCTAAGGGGTATGGCGTTGACAAGATTCGTGACATCTTGATATCGGCGGGTTTCACCCATTTTATGGTTGAGATCGGTGGAGAGCTCTATATGGAAGGAAATAGTAACCGCGGGTCGCCGTGGCGAATTGCCATCGAACAACCGGATGGGACATTTGGTCAAGTTCATCGCGCGGTGAGCATCACCAATGCGGCGATGGCGACTTCTGGCGATTATCGTAATTATTTCGAAAAAGACGGTGTGAGATATTCGCACACGATCAACCCGCTGACCGGTCGTCCGATAGAACATAATACGGCGTCGGTCACTGTAATTGCGGAATCGACGGCCTATGCAGATGCAGTAGCGACAGCGATAAACGTCATGGGCGCCGATAAGGGGCTGCAATTAGCACAGCAACATAATTTGGCAATATATCTAATTGTTAAGACCGCGGACGGTTTCGAAGCCAAATATTCTGATGCTTTTAAGCCATTTCTCAACTAATATAGGCCGTATCAGCCGGAAAGTTTTTGTGGTTCCTTGTCGCTGCGCTGGCGGCGGTTTACCGGAAGTTTGGCGTAGATTGAAACCCTAGAGGTAAAAATGAGTCTTTTTATAATCACCTTTTTTGTTATGTTGCTAATCGTTTTTGGAATGGCGCTTGGTTCGATTCTCGCAAATAAACCGATCAAGGGATCCTGCGGCGGTCTGAGCGCCTTGGGTCTGAAGACAGATTGTATGATTTGCGGTGGCGATGAAACTCAGTGGAGACGTGAAACCGAAATTATTGGCAAAGCTGATTTGGCTTATGATGTTATGAGTGAAAGGTCCTAGCGACGAGGCGATCAATATTTAGAGCCTCTTTCCAGTGCAGGCTTGGTTACCGATAGCAAATCATATGCTATTCAGGTGTTGGTAAAGTTTTTGCTCTCTGGTTAATCCTCAATGCTATCTGATTAAGCTGCACTGCGATTTGATCAATCACAAATACTATCTGATCAAGCTATAATGCTATATGACCAATGACCAATGACCAATGACCAATGACCAATGACCAATACTATCCGATCAATCCGTAATACTATCCCCGTAAAAGCAATGGCAATAAATCAACTGCCGTAAATACGACAGTCATAGACGTTATTTCCTTGTCGTTAAACCATAACAGTCTAAATCAGTGAGGCAGAACTCACACCATCATTCTTTTCGTTGCAAAAAGCTATTTCTGGCAATTTCGATCTCCTTGAGAAGCGGTGTTAGTTCACTCGTCAGCGAGGCTTGCGGACCTTCCTCGAGTGTTTCTTCGGGTTTTGGATGAAAGTCGACTAGAATCATATTTGCCACCGCAATAATGGCTCAAGGGACTCCAAATATTCAGTGTTTAAAGTGTGTGGGTATCGCCAACAAGATAAATTTTCGTTCGCGCTTGTTCTCGTCCTTGCATAATGTGGCTCTGGACGCTGATGGTGGGTAATAGTTCGAGGTTACACAAGGTCTTTTTGTAGCTGTCAGAACCAGGGTCAATATTTGGATGTAAAATGACTCACACGGTATATCTCTAAGTCCGGTGCATAATTATTGGGGTAGTTATTGGCTTAGCTGTTGGCTTAGCTATTGGTTTAGTTCTTCGCGTTTTTTAGCCAGTTGTACCTGCATAATGTGCTTGGCGATAATTTGTCTGTCGTAGTCGCTTAATTCGACAAAACTAACGGCGACGTTATAGCCTTTACCCTCAATTGAGGAGGAGTTGATGATTTTAGCAAATAGAACGACAGTTTGATGTAGTGGCAAAAAATTGACCTGAATGGCTAGGAATTCATCGTGCGGCAGCTCAATGTCAGAACGAAAAGACATGCCACCTTCACTCAATGTAATTGTATTCGGTAGCTGGTCGGTAACAGGTGCAATAGTTTCTGCAAGATGGGCAGCGATTGCATCTATCTTTTTATTAATGGACTTAAGGTATATTTCGAGATCGCGGTTATGCTCGGCAATGGTGTGTAAGTGGCGGCTATTTTCCTGATCAATCAATTGAATTTCGTGCATTAGAGAATAGCTGGGATCATCGCTAAATTGAGTGGGTATTTTATTGGCGAGTGCTGACGATTTGTCAATGGATTGAAAACGTAGTAATACGTCATCTTCTATTCGGAAAAAACTGCGACGTTCATTAATCATTATTCAATCTGGACCTTCGGTTATAGTGGTACTCAAGTAACAAAAACTCCCCCAAAACCTTAACGGGCAGAAATTGTGGGTACATATTATTGTTCAATAGGGTAAACTTTGTAACGTCTTTTTTGTAATCGTAAGACTAGTACAATTTCGGGACTTTTGATAGACGCTCTTACGGTAAGAGTTCGTGAATCTTTATCTAATACCACCAATACCGATTATAGCTGCAGGTCTCGGGAACGATTTCAACGTTATGTATAAACCTCTGTCTCTCTTTATCGGATTACGATACACCCGAGTAAAGCGGCGAAATCAATTTATCTCATTTATCTCGATGATTTCACTACTGGGTATGGTATTGGGAGTAGTTGCCTTAATCGTTGTTTTATCGGTGATGAATGGATTCGAAGAACAATTACGCGATCGGATATTATCTGTCGTTCCCCACGGATATATCGATGGTCCCAATAAAAAACTATCTTCCTGGTCGACATTAATAGATCAAACCGAACACAACGATCATGTCGTGGCTGCGGCTCCTTATATCGATGGTAACATCATGTTGAGTCGACCCGGCTTAGTGCGCGGGGCACAATTGCATGCCATCGACCCGAGATACGAAGTAAATGTATCAAGTATTGAAGACAAAATGATTTCAGGCAATCTGAGCGACTTGCAACCGGGGCAAAATAACATCGTTATTGGGGAAATACTATCGCGCTTTCTCGGTGTTTATAAAGGCGATCATATAACCGTGATACTTCCTCGTGTCACTGTTACTTTGTTTGGGCTTGTGCCTCGGGTAAAGCGCTTTCGGGTGAGTGGAATCTTTCAAGTTGGCGCCGATCTCGATAGCAATACGGTTTTTATACATTTGAGCGATGGACAGAAATTATTTCAGATGGGTACTGATGTGAAGGGACTGCGAGTACAGTTTGACGACCTGTTTTTTTCACAGGAATATTTGCAACAATTACTTCCATCTTTTCCGCCGGGTACTTCCACGACAGACTGGACTCAGACCCAAGGGACTCTATTTCAAGCTGTGAAAATGGAAAAAACGATGATCTCCTTACTTCTTTTGGTAATTGTTGCCATTGCTGCGTTTAATATTGTTTCTATCTTGACCATGATGGTTGCTGATAAACGGTCCGATATTGCTGTTCTTCGCACAATGGGCGCATCGCCAAAATCAATCATGTCTATTTTTATTATTCAGGGTATCAGTATCGGTTCGGCGGGTATTATTTTGGGTATCCTGATCGGAATTCCTCTTGCACTGAACGTGGGGGACATTGTGCACTGGATTGAAAATCAACTGGGAGCCCATATTTTTAATCCCAATGTCTATTTCATTAGTAGGATACCTTCTGTGCTGGAATGGGGCGATATTATACTCATTGCTTTCTGCGGGTTTTTTCTAAGCGCACTAGCGACAATCTACCCGTCTCTACGTGCTGCAAAAGTACAACCTGCCGACGCACTGCGTTATGAGTAGGCTGTTAGTAGAAAGAGATATTGTGATAATGTTCGGTCGGTCGTTTAATCTCAAAATTCAAACGCTTCAATGATTAGTTCCATCAATTGTCAAATCTCTTAATAATTGAAACACTTAATTGATAAATATCTGCGGTAAACAGGAAATATGCTAGCTAACGACACTACAAATAACGGCACCGTTTTGCAATGTAGCGATTTGCGTAAAAGTTACAGTGAAGGGCCTCAAGAGCTAGTCGTTCTGAACGGTGTCGATATGCAAATTCAAGCGGGGGAACGGGTCGCTATCGTCGGCGCTTCAGGGTCGGGAAAATCTACGTTACTTAATATGTTAGGAGGCTTGGATTTACCCTCTTCGGGAAGCGTATTTGTCGCGGGCGAAAATATCGGCACTCTCAATGAAAAGCAACGGGGGGAGTTGCGCAATCGATATTTAGGGTTTGTCTATCAATTTCATCACTTATTGGGCGAGTTTACTGCGCTGGAAAATGTCGGAATGCCCTTACTCATTCGCGGTGAAAAGATTCAAAAAATTCAACAGTTGGCGGCGGATATGTTGTCACGTGTTGGCCTTGCAGACAGAATCCAGCATAAGCCATCTGAGCTGTCTGGTGGTGAGAGGCAACGTGTGGCGATAGCGAGAGCTTTAGTGACGAGTCCGGCCTGTGTATTACTCGACGAACCAACAGGTAATCTGGATCATCATACGGCCGAAACCATTCATCAGCTAATGCTTGATCTAAACAAAGAGTTAAATACTAGTTTCATTGTCGTCACTCACGATTTAACTCTGGCCGGCCGTATGGATAGAATTCTTAGTTTGATCGATGGGCAGTTGATCAATGAGTGAAGTCAGAACATGGGATTGTAGTGATTATGAATGCTCATGATAGGTATGGATTCTAATGTTTAAACCCCTGCCGCTATTTATCGGTATACGCTATGCCGGAGCAAAACGCCAAAGCCAGTTAGTGTCTTTTATCTCACTTATGTCTGTACTGGGTATGACTCTTGGAGTCGCATTGCTCATTCTCGTGCTGTCGGTAATGAACGGCTTTGATCGAGAAATGCGCAATCGTATTTTGGGCCTGGTCCCTCATATTACGATCACTCCTTATCAATATCAGGATGGGCGCGCTGTTGACGATCTGCAACAGTCAAATACAAACATTCGAGAATTCGTGCTGCAGCATCCCGGTGTGCAGGCGGTGGCACCTTTTACACAACTAAATGCCATGTTGTTGCATGGCACAGATGTTGAGGGTGTCACCGTTTACGGTATCGACCCGATTCAGGAAAATAAGGTTTCTATTATTGGTGAATATATTGATACAAAGGCTCTCGATGATTTAACGGATGATAGCCGAGCAATTATTATGGGAAGTGCGCTTGCGGCACGCTTAGGTATTGAGGTATCAGACAGTGTGAACTTAATGGTCACGAATGAAGTTCCACGAGGAGGGGTAAAGCCTGTTTTTGCGCGATTCACGCTCAGCGCAATATTCACGACCGGCACTAAGATTGATCACAATACGGCTCTAATTGCGATTAAAACGTCATTAAATTTAATGCCTGTCGATAAACAAATCGAGAGTCTCCGTGTGACTGTTGACGATACCTTTCAAGCGCCACAGATAAGCTGGGATCTCAATCAAAGTACGCCTTACGGGTTTAGAAGTAGCGACTGGACGCGAAGCTATGGAAATATCTATGCAGCGATTCAATTGTCAAAACAGCTGGTCGGTTTAATGCTATTAACCATTATTGCGGTGGCTGCATTTAATGTTGTCTCTGCCTTAGTCATGGTTGTTAATGACAAACGTGGCGACATCGCGATCTTGCGGACAGCGGGCGCTAGTGCCGGCGACATTATGGGTATCTTTATCGTACAGGGAACGTTGATAGCGTTGGTGGGTACCTTTTCCGGAGCACTTATAGGCGCTGGCTTATCTCTGGGTATTACCGATATTGTTGCGTTCATAGAAGAGCTGTTCAATTTCAGTTTTCTCAACTCTGATGTCTACCCGGTAGACTATTTACCCTCAGATCTACGCGCGATGGATCTCATTCTAGTCTGTTCGGTGGCGTTTTTTATGAGCATTCTGGCGACTTTATATCCCGCTTGGCGCGCCTCAAGAGTGCAACCTGCAGCCGCTCTTCGGGACGAATGATACACTCATTTCAGATACTGTTGATGTAGTCGACCCTTATCTGGAGTTCAGTGGAGTATAGTGAGCGACACGCTTTTGTTCCTAATTTTCTGAGTTAATTAAATGTCCGTCAACATTGATGATAATCGTATAGCGCTTGCGATACCGCCGTTTCTCAGACTGGCCTTTCGTCCGTTTTTTCTTGGAGGTGCGGTATTCTCCATGGTGGCCATTGGCTGGTGGGTATGGTATTGGACATTCCCTGGCAGCTGGTTACCTTATGGAGGCCCGGTCTGGTGGCATGCGCACGAAATGGTATTCGGCTTTTCTTGTTTGATTGTTGTCGGCTTTCTTTTAACCGCAGTAAAAAACTGGACCGGAACAACGGGCCTCCGAGGCGCCCCTCTTTTCATGCTCTTTGCGCTTTGGGTTTTGGGACGTTGCGCGCTAGCCTTAAGCTTTTTGCTTGGCGATAGTCTTTCACCGTATTGGATCGCCTTTGTCGATGTGTTATTTTTACCGGCGGCAGCCGCGGCGATGTTCTATCCGGTTTATATGGTCCGCCAGTGGCGAAATATGTTTTTTGTGCCTCTACTACTATTATTCACTCTGCTGAATGGAGCCAGTCACTGGGCAGTGTTAAATGACCGTCCCGATCTTGCGGTTCGGGCCTTACACAGTGCCATTTTTCTTGTCTGTTTAGTTATCGCTATTATGGGTGGAAGGGTCATTCCTATGTTTACCGCCAATGGTACCGGCACAAAAAAGGTCATGCCGATAAAGTGGCTGGACCAGTTAAGTCTACTGAGTCTTAATTTGATTGTGGCGAGTAGTATTGCAGGCTTCGAAAACTTGCCAAATAGTTGGATTAGCTCTTTATTTGCAATTGCAGCTGCTGCCAATGCGTATCGATTTATTCGCTGGGGTTTCTGGAAATGTGGAAAGGTTCCGCTCTTGTGGTCCTTGCATATTGGTTATGCTTTTCTACCGATAGGGCTCATTGTGACTCTATTACATTTCAATGACATCGCTGTGATTAGCTACAGTACTGCCATTCATTTCTTTTCGGTCGGCGCTATTGGTGGCATGATCCTAGCCATGATTTCAAGAGTAAGTTTGGGGCATGTCGGCCTGCCACTGACTCCACCAAAAACTATGTCGGTTGCTTTTATCTTGGTTCTTTTGGCTGCCATCTTTCGAACAATAATACCAATCCTAGCACCTTCCCTAATTCAGTGGAGCATTGTTTCTGCTGGGGTATTGTGGATGATTGCCTATGGACTTTTTTGCCTGTGTTATGGGCCCATGTTATGGTCTACGCGTGTCGACGGAAGGCCAGGATAAGCTTAAAGATCCGCATCTGCTTGTGGTAGCTGACGTTAATAAGCAATAAGCAATAAGCAATAGGCATAGCCGGTAGTAAATAGTTAAAAGGATTATTGTTCTAACAACTATTCGTTTTCGCCCAGACGTTTTTTTCTGCGATCATTCCAGCGACGAATTGTATGTCTGCGCCACGCCCAGCGTGTGGCGGCCGACCCTAGCAACCCAAAAAAAATACCGTTGACAAAACATCCCAGTAACAAAGGTTTCCAGATGGATAATAATTCATGGCTTATCCAATCCCAAGATAGCGCAAATTCAAACTGACCGGTGGTAGTCTCTAACAACAGGGCGCCTACCTTATAACAAAAATAGAACATCGGCGGCATGGTGAGCGGATTAGAGACCCAAACCAGACAGACGGAAATAGGCAGATTTGCACTAAAGGAAACCGCTAGAAAAGCGGCGATCAGCATTTGCCCCGGTAGCGGAATAAAGGCGACAAAGAGTCCGATAAAGGTCGCGACCGCTACTGATTGTCGATTTAAGTGCCAAATATTGGGGTCGTGAAGCCAGTCACCCAAAAATCTCAATGAGG
>CAJVZD010000011.1 GCA_913019905.1 uncultured Cellvibrionales bacterium | reverse complement strand
CGCTTTCGGTTGGGGGATGCCCGCCATCATGGTCTTTGCTGCGACATCTTCTGTTATGGAGGGCATTAAGCGTCCCAATATATCAATGGTATTGATGCTCATAGCCAATATCTTGAATATTGGGTTTAACTGGGTACTGGTTTACGGCAATTTTGGTTTTGAGCCCATGGGCGCGGAAGGCGCGATGTTCGGTTCGTCGGCTGCACGTTGGATAGCCAGTATTCTTTTCGTCATCATTCTATTGCGAATGAAAGATCGCCACGTTTATGGATTGGCCAATGTGCGAACTATTTCCCGGCAGGCATTGCTGGCAATCGGGAAAAAAATCAGGCGCATCGGCATCCCACTGTCTATTTCCAGTGCCTTGGAAATGATGGCTTTTATGGCCGAAGCGGCGATGGCCGGATACATGGGCCGAACAGCGCTCGCAGCCTTTCAAGTTATTGTTAATATTGCCGGTTTTTTCATGATGGCCGGAATGGGCATTGCGTCAGCGACCAGCGTTCGGGTGGGCAATGCGGTAGGTCGAGGTGACGTTAAGGCTCAATGGACTGCGGGTGCTATCGGCGTTGCCTGCGTATTCATCTTGTGTGGAGGTATATCGGCGGGAGTTTTGCTGAATAAGGAGTTATTACTGTCGGTATTTACAACCGACCAAGGCGTGATACAAATAGCGATGGCGACCCTAATCGTATTTGGCAGTTTCTTTGCGTTTAACAGCGTCAATATGGTGTCTGTTACCGGCCAGCGAACACTGGGTATTGTTTGGCTGCCGCTCATCGTCGGCTTGTGTACTACTTGGATTATTGGTTTTCCGCTTGCTTATTATCTGGGCTTTATAAGAGATATGAGTGTAGCGGGTTTGTGGCTTGGTTTTTCAATTTCAGCTCAGTTTGCCATGATTTTTAATCTATGGCGTTTTCATGTTGTCGCAAAAAGATACGTTAAAGCTTATTGATATTGTGGCGGTTGTTTTAGCGACGAAAAAATAAAAAAATAAGGAGCAGTCAGTGCCTTTACATAAGCGTGTTTTAATCAGTAATCGCGGTGAGATCGCGATCAGAATTGCAAAATCAGCGGCGGCATTGCGGATTGAGTCCGTTGGCATATATGCGGCGATAGACGCATCTTCTCTCCATACCCGGTCAACTACCCAAAGCTTTGAAGTTGGCCGTTCCGAAGACTCCGTTAATGCGTACTTGGATGCTGAATCGATCATTTCGATAGCAAAAGCCAATGCCTGTGATTGTATTCACCCCGGTTACGGTTTTCTGTCAGAAAATGCTGCCTTCGCGCAACAGTGCGCAATCGCGGGGATTCAATTTATCGGTCCTTCTCCCGAGTCGCTGGCGTTGTTCGGCGATAAAGTTCAGGCGCGAGATTTAGCGAAATCTTTGGGCATTCCGATTATATCGGGCAGTAATAATCCGCTCGCTTCTGCGGCTGATGCCGCCGTGGTGGCGCAGGATATTGGCTATCCCGTGATGTTAAAAGCCTCCGCTGGAGGGGGTGGACGTGGAATGCGGGCGGTGTTTGGTGAAAACGAAATGCCCGATGCCTTCGAACGATGTTCTAGCGAAGCAAAATCTGCTTTTGGTAATGGCGCTCTCTTTATTGAAAAGCTGCTGGTGAATCCTAGGCATATCGAAATACAGATTCTTGCCGATTCACAGGGTAATGTGGTCCATCTTCACGATCGCGACTGTTCGGTACAATTGCGAAACCAAAAGGTGATAGAAGTTGCTCCGGCGCAGGGTTTGAATCCAAATTTACGAGAAAAAATTCAATTCGATGCGATTAAGTTAGTTAAAGCGGCATCCTACGTCAACGCCGGAACGGTGGAGTTTTTGTATAGCCCGGACACTAACGAATATTACTTTATTGAATGCAATCCACGGATTCAGGTCGAGCACACCATCACAGAACAGATTACGGGCATAGATCTGGTGGAAGCGCAATTTCAACTAGCCGCCGGTGCTTCATTAAAGTCTTTGGGCTTAGTTAATCAACAGGCTGTCGGTGAACCTCGCGGCATCGCAATACAAACTCGAGTCGTCGCGCAAAGTACCGGAACCATAACAGCCTACAAAGAACCTTCCGGTGTTGGTGTGCGGGTCGATGCCTGTGGGTATATGGGCTACACACCTCCGCCTCAATTTGATCCTCTATTGGCAAAACTGATTTGCACCACGGGCCCCCTGTCTTCATTTGATTCGGCAATCAATCGAACATTAAATGCGCTGGAGGAATTTCAAATCAATGGCGTGCAAACCAATTTGTCGCAACTGCGTAACATTTTAGATCATGCCGAGTTTAGGAAAGGTGACGCTCGAACTTCCCTATTAGCTGATTATCCGCAGCTCAGCGTTTTTGCGGACGATGACGTTACTAGCGCCCGAGTCACCTTGTTAGATCAGCAGGCAGCGAATCTTACTAGTGGGATTATAGCGGGTAGTGGAACAGGATCTGGTAATGGTGAACACAGTACAGCCAAAACAAAAATGAATGCCTTAGTTGCCTCACTAGACATCGCTGAGGGACAACAACCAGTGGAATGTCCGATGGAGAGCTCCATCCTCGAGCTTAAGGTTTCGGTTGGCGATAAAGTCTCTAACGGCGACATCTTAATGGTCGTGACCGCAATGAAAATGGAAACAATGGTGACTGCACCTTGTACGGGTATTGTCAGTGGGCTTCAAACGCTCAATGTCGGCGATGTTGTAGCAGCTCGCCAAGTTGTAATGGTATTGACGCCTTTTGAGGACGAAGAAGGCAACTCTTTCCCGACACTACATTCGAGTCAAACCTGGTCAGCTGTTTTAGATGAAGTCGCTACGCTTAGAAATCTTGCGATCAGCCGATTGAGCCCCAGTTCAGAAGACCCTGGTGTCGTTAGGCAACTTAAACGCGGGAAGCTAACCTGTCGAGAGCGTATTTTATTGCTCTTGGATGAAGGCACCTTCCGAGAAGTAGGTAGTGTGGCGGGTTTCGCCTCCTACGACGAGGAGGGTGGTATCTCGGCATTTACTCCAGCCAATAGTATTGGTGGTTGGGGAAATATTAATAATCGCACGACGATAGTATGTGCCGACGACTTTACGTCACGTGGTGGTCATGCCGACGGCGCTATTGCTGCGAAGAGCGGGTATTTGGATCGGCTTTCTATTGAAATGAAAATGCCTTCGATCCGCATGCTCGATGGATCATCCGGTGGCGGTAGTGTCGCAGCAATGGTGCCCGCTCAAAAGAAAGACGGTGAGAGCAATGCAAAAGAAAGTCAGGGTGCTATTAAAGCGGGTAGGCCGAGAGTAGCTGGAGGTGGCGGGTCATTTCTTCCTGGCCATTTGGGCAGCTCAATGTACACAGAACAGTTGGCAACGGTTCCGGTCGTCAACTTACTCCTGGGCAGCGTTGTTGGTATCGGTGCGGCAAAAGCCGTTCTCGGTCATTTCTCAGTAATGGTTCGCGACATAGCACAATTGTTCGTCGCTGGACCTCCTGTCGTTTCACACGCGATGGGATACGAAATTAGTAAAGAAGAGTTGGGAGGGTGGCATATTCATTGTACCAATGGTTCCGTCGATAATCTTGCGGAATCAGAAGCGGAGGCGGTGCAAATGACTCAACAATTTCTTTCTTATCTTCCCTCCAGTGTTTACGAAGTTCCGCCTTCATTAGCCGCAGACCCCAATGATCCGATAGACCGGCGGGAGGAAGAGCTCTATACCCTCGTTTCCAGGAAACGTGTGACGACCTTCGATATACGTAAAGCCATTACTTTAATGGCTGATAAGGCATCGTTCTTTGAGATTGGGCCTCTCTGGGGAACCGATCAAGTCACGGGTTTTGTCAGATTTAACGGTCGTCCGCTCGGCGTCATTGCTTCCGACAGTCGGCACGTTAACGGTGGTGCGTTAACCGCTGACGGTTGCGATAAGCTCAAACGTCACCTTGATTTGTGCGATTCTTTTCATATTCCGATTTTAAACTTGATTGATAATCCCGGCTTTGCGGTTGGACTCGAGCACGAAATGGCCGGCACCATTCGCAAAGGTGGCGAGTGGATGGTGGCTTTTGCGCAAGTAAGTGTACCGATTTTCACAGTCCTTATGAGACGAAGTTTTGGCGTCGCCGGTAATAATTACGCAACGCCAAAGGCAACAGCGTCGATGCGTGTTGCGTGGCCGGCAGCCGATACCGGAGGTATTCCTCCAGAAGGTGGGATTGAAGCTGCATATAAACGTCAGCTCGCCGAAGCCGAAGATCCGGAAGCTTTGCGGGCCGAGTTATACGAGCGAATCGAAAGTGCGAGGGGACCAGTCGGTCCTTTAAATAAATTTCAAATAGAGGAGATGATCGACCCGAGAGACACGCGACAACGAGTCTGTGAGTGGGCGGAAATGGCCTATAAAGTGATATCGCAGCCGGCTCGATTAGTGCCAAGAGCGCTGCAGTTTCGCCCGTAGTTTATAGGCTGCACGTTGCAGATAGTTACCGTGCTCTTTGTATCATGTTTTTTTAAAGGGGTAGGGTGCTTGTCCGTTTATCAGTTCGTTCATCAGTGACAAACTATCTGGTGCATAGCTAGATGGATAATATTCTAGCTATGCACCCATTATGTCATTCCGAGCTCAAAGTGCATATCGAGACCAAACCGATAACGTTAAGACTCTCCTTTCTCTGCAGCAATCTCCGCCATTCGTTTCTTTCGCCAGCTCCATCCTTCCTGCGCATTACTCATATCCAGCAGTTGATCTTTTTTAGCTAGCAGATCTTCATAACTAACATCGGCCCCAAACTGCATCTCTTCGTTATTAAATATGGCCGCTGTTGAAAAACGGCCATTTCCGGCTTGAATAACCTTACCCGTTGGTCCGTCTTCTGCGCACATTAGCAAAACGGCTGGTGTAACCAGTTTAGGGTGACTCATCGGATCCGGGTTATCGAGATCGAGATTTCTGCCGGGAATAGTATTGATCAGCCGAGTGGCGGCGGCGGGAGCCAGCACGTTAACATTGATATTTCTTTGTCTGCCCTCGATTGCCAGTACGTTCATTAAACCCAGCATGCCCATCTTGGCGGCGCCGTAGTTTGACTGTCCAAAATTTCCATAGATTCCCGATGTGGAGCTGGTGAAGACTATACGGCCATAATGGTTTTCCATCATAATAGGCCATGCTGCGTGTGTTACGTAGGCTGAACCATTTAAATGAACATCCATAACGATGTCCCAATCTTCGAGAGGTAATTTTTTGAACGTTTTGTCGCGAAGAATGCCGGCGTTATTGACCAAAATATCAACGGTGCCGAATTCAGCAACGGCGTCGTCAACCACGGATTTTGCACCGGCTTTGTCAGATACGGAAGCCTTGTTTGCAATCGCGATGCCGCCATTTTCCTTTATTTCATCGACGACTTGATCGGCCATGTCGCTGGCACCGGTACCGTCGCCGCTTCCGCCCAGATCATTAACAACGACCTTGGCGCCGCGTGCCGCAAATTCCAAGGCGTGAGATTTCCCCAGACCGCCGCCAGCACCTGTGACAATGACTACTTTATTTTTAAATTCACTCATGATTTCTCCTGATATTTATTGCGTTTTATTATCTGATCCAGATCGTCGTGATTTTCAATCAATAGTATCGACTAAATAGCGAAAACAGAGCAAGCGAATTGTGTACCGTAGATCTATAAACGGATTACAATTTGTTAAAGTTTGCTTGTCTTTTTTCCTTAAAGGCCGCAATTGCTTCTCTATTAGCCGGGCCACCGACAAGGTTTGCAAATGTCGGTATTTCGCGAGCACGTGCGGCCCTTACGTCTCCAAGCCGTGCATCGAGTAACAACTGTTTTGTAGCAATCAGTGACTCAACCGGTTGCGCAGCGATCTGTTGTGCTAACGCCAGTGCTTCGTCAATTAAGGTGGCATCCGAACATTGCTTATAGGCTAAACCAATTTCCACTGCTTTATCGGCATCGATCCACGAGGCCGTGTAGAGGAGGTGGGCAGTTTCCTGCATGCCAATTGTCTGCGGTAACAGAAAGGTACTGCCAGCTTCTGCCGTTACCCCCAGACTGACAAATGGAGTCTTAAATCGAGCGCTTTCGGCAACTAAAACAAGATCACAGTGAGGTAGAAGCGTGACTCCAATACCAACCGCCATTCCATTTACCGCGGCGATAAGTGGTTTGTTAAAACTTTCCACAGTCTCGATAAAAACTTCAAAGCCATGGCGTTTTCCGTCGTTAAAAACCGGTGGGTCCGCGAGTTCTCCCAAATCAGTTCCGGCAGTAAAGGCGCGACCTTGCCCCGTTATTACAACACAGCCTATATCTGTGCGGACCGTTGATTCCTGTAGCGCAGTTGTCACAGCATCCAGCAAAGCGCTATTGGTTGCGTTGAGTGATTCGGGGCGGTTCAGTGTTAATTTTCTAACACCTTTATTGTCTTCGATAAGAAGTAAGTTCGATTGGGTCATGAGGTTTCCATTGTCCTGTTGAAAGTGATGACTGATGAGGTACGGTCTAATGCTGCATTGTCGCTCGTAATGTTGGTCGCGATGATAGTAGTGATTAATGAACAAGACGATAACACGAGTCCATAAGCAAATCCGCAAAAACCACGGCCTTTATTGTGGTCATTTGCAGCCTTGCGATATTTCATCTTTAATTAGGAAACTGATACTTACTCGAGTAGTTCAAGCAGAATGTTCCTTGATTTTCACGCAAAAATGGGTGGATCCTTATGCAATTTATGATTACTTTTAATCACATTGACGGTTTGTGGGAACGACTTTCAGAGGAGGAACGTTCATCCCATGAACAATGGTTGGCGGAATTTATGAAAAATCTGAAAGAACAAAAACAATCCAATTTGGTTTTTTTTAATCCACCTGATCAGCGCAAGAGCGTTCGAAAACAGCTAGATGGTGAAATGGAAGTATTGGAAGGACCTGCGATAGTTGGTCCGGAACAAGTGGGCGGTTACTACATTATTGATGCAGACACCGAAGATGAGGCAGTTGAATGGGCGAAGAAAGGTCGTTGGATGGTCGGATCAAACGAGATTCGACAAATGTATAGCGTCTAATTGATTATTCCCGCAGATGTATTCGTTCAAAAAATTTATGAGTTTGTATGGAAATACCTTGGATTCTTCTAACCAAACCACCTCGCTATTATAGAAAACAGAGTGCGGTCTTATTCTAGTGGGGAATGCAAGAACTGTTGTATTGTGTCTGGCATAGGTACATGAGGTGTTCGATGAAATCGTTAACGTTAACTTTGTCTGGTCTAGTATTTTGCTGGTATTTTGTGGATATTTCATCGGCATCCTCATTCAAAAGCGTTGTTGCGCCGATCGGAGTGTTTGTCTTTTTGGTCTCATTTTTCCTTTGGCTAGTGGGATATTTCCAGCGCAAAGGTATAGGTCAGTCTGGGCGATCGAGGGGCGGCTTGGGCGACTGGTTTGATGGCTTTGGCGACGGGGGTGGCGGAGGAGGTGATTGATTTCATCGTTCACGGTCATTATTAACAGTTTAGGCCGTCGTTAGGATGAAGCAAAGCTCACGGGAATAATTGTTGACGAGCAGCCATGTTCACTAGCGGCCATGTTCAGTAGGAGCTTTGTTCTCAGTAAGACTGTTTACAAGAATATAGTCCATAAGAACGATTGGCCATTCTTTCCATATTTATTTTGTGGCGTAGACGATGGGGATATTTCCCAAACACTCCGAGCCGCATAAAACTATGCAAGGCACGTTCTTTAGACCGTTAAAGGGTGTGAGCATTTTGGAAGGAGCGGGGGCATTGGGTGCAACGGGAACAGGCGAATTATCTAATTCATTGCTGGTCAATTTCTTAAACGAGCATAGTTGAGCTGTTCGGTTTGGTTTCCACTCTCTTCGCTGTTTCTATTTCATAGGATAGCTGACCGTGTATGATTGAAACCGAAAAATTACGCCAAATCGGAATTTGTTTCCGTAACGTCAAGAGTACGACTAAATACGAGGGGTAACTTGATGACAGTTTACGAGGGTTCATGCCTGTGCGGGGCAGTAGAGTTTTGCTATACGGCGCCTAGTCTTTGGTGCGCACATTGCCACTGTTCGCTGTGTCGGAGAGCACATGGCGCTGGCTTCGTGACATGGGTTGGTGTCGACCAAGATCGATTTACGCTTAATCGAGATAGTGACTTAAGCTGGTACTCGTCATCCGAAGATTCGGAGCGCGGATTTTGCCGCACTTGCGGTTCCAGTCTATTCTTCCGTTCAGAACGCTGGCCGCAGCAAGTGCATATCGCGCTTGGCAACATTCACTCCCCGATTGATATTGAACCGGCCAAACATGGCTGTTGGGATGACCACGTTAGCTGGCTCGAGTGTAATGATGGGTTGCCACGACAGCCCTGAACCCTATTTTGATTGGAAATCAATGGAGCAACGGGTTAGAGTCCAGCAGAAGAGTTGTGGGGCCGCCGGAATTTTAGTCGATAAGCGATGAAGAAAAAACTAGGTTATACATTGTTAATATTGTCCTTTGTTCCATGGGGGATGATTGCACTACTTCCATTTCTTGATCTTAGTGTTGGCCAGATAGCCGCTGCGACGACGGCTCTAATTATTGCTGGCGAATGTTTCTTCTATCTCAGTATTGTTCTATTGGGGAGAGAGGCGTGGGAAAAAGTAAAAGCCTTGGTTTCCTTTAAAAAGTAAATTTCTCGTTGGACGATTTTCTATCTTTTTTTGTAAATGGTAGAAGGCAGTTAGTGGATAGGAAATACTAAATGAAAGGTAAAAGATCGTATGACGTTTTTATTCGCTGACGTTGACGCGGTAATATTTGATATGGATGGTCTTCTTCTGGATACGGAAAGACTTTCTTTGGACATGTTTATGCAGGCATGCGAACGTTGTGATTGCGTTCCTAATCGGGATGTTTATTTAGCTTGCATCGGCAGCGATGGCGGGAAAACAAAACAAATATTGAGGGAGGGACATGATAAGGATTTCCCTTTGGAGGCGGTCTGCGACATCTGGAGTCGGGACTACCGTCGAGCGATATTGGAAGAACCTATCGCAGTCAAGAAAGGAGCGAAAGACTTACTCGAGTTTTTGTCCTCCGAGAATGTGAAAATGGCTGTGGCAACCTCGACCAAACAGGAAATGGCCGCGAAAAAGCTAATGAATGTTAACTTCGATCATTTTTTTAAAATCGTTGTTGGCGGCGATCAGGTCAGCAAGGGCAAACCTGACCCGGAAATATACCAGAAAGCTGCCGCTCGATTACAGGTTCCTCCAGCCAAATGCCTCGCTTTTGAAGATTCTAATACCGGTGTAAAAGCGGCCTATCATGCCGGGATGAATGTAATACAAGTTCCCGACCTGTTGGAAGTGTCTTCGGAAGTTAAGGCCTTCAAACATCGTATCGTTAATTCTTTGGACGATGTGTCGATGTTATTGCGAGAAAAAATCATGTCTGAAAATGCTTGATAATCACGACCGATCTTTAAATCAGTTATTAAATGCGGGCTAGGAATGAAATCCATCTCGATTCGCCGAAATCAATGGTAGGAAAAATCCTTTTCTCAGCGCCGCTGGTGGTGTCGACCGACAGGAAATTGCCTCTCACATTAATAAGATTAAAGAGCCACGCGGAGGATGTCGGTTTTCTTTGCGAAGAGATACTCCAAAACCACAGATATTATCAAGCTGAATAAATAAGCCTTGTCTTTGTTTCTTATGGCACTGCCTTTACAATGTGGGATCGTCAGTTTTGAAACATGCACAGTGGAGGCTTCCGTGAACATCAAAAAAGCGCTTTTTGGCGCGATTGCCATTTTTACTTTATCGGCCTGTAATAACGACAGTGATTCTCAACCAAAGGAAGCGTCGTCGGATCAGATTTCGTCGATGGGATTAACAGCTGTTATTCGTCAGCCGATGGCAGCCCTCAGTCACGACTATGCCGCTGTGCGGAAAAATCAGATACAGAACGCCGATTATCATCTGTCTGTAAGCCTTGACAGTCAGAGCGAAATATTTAGTGGAAAGGTTCAAATTGATTTCACTCTGGCGGCTAATAATACCTCGCCGGTAACATTAGATTTCGACAGCGGTTCTGTTCAGGAGGTAAAGGTCAATGGCCAGTCCGCCACGTTTGAGTATAAAAAATGGTTTGTCAGTTTAGATTCCGATTTGTTTGTAGAAGGTAAAAATACTATCGAGCTGCGTTATGAAAGAGCTTACGCAACGGATGGTTCTGGCTTGCATCGTTTTAAAGACCCTGAAACCAACGAGGTTTATATCTATTCAAATTTTGAACCTTACAACGCCAATCGATTGTTTCCGCACTTTGATCAGCCAAATATTAAAGCGCGTTTTACTTTGGATGTCACGGCACCAGCGCATTGGCAAGTCATATCGACGATGCGGGAAGAGGCAATATCTCTAGTGGAAGGGACCGACGAAGCTGTTAAGCAGTGGACATTTCCGCAGGGGCCAGTGATGTCGTCCTACATATTTTCCTTACATGCCGGACCCTATCACATTTGGGAAGGCCAGGCTGGCAACATTCCACTGCGACTTTTTTCGCGTCAGGCCTTGGCTCAATACGTCAAAATTGATGATTGGTTTACGCCGACTAAGCAGAGTTTTGCTTTCTTCCAGGAGTATTATGATCTGGACTATCCCTTTATCAAATACGATCAGATAATTGTTCCCGATTTTAACGCCGGCGCAATGGAAAACATCGGTGCAGTCACTTTTAATGAGTCTTTTGTTAACCGAGGTGAAAAAACAACCGCCCAGCGACAGAGTCTTGCCTATGTTATAGCGCATGAAATGGCTCATATGTGGTTTGGCGATTTGGTCACAATGGACTGGTGGAATGGTCTATGGCTTAACGAAAGCTTCGCGACCTATATGGCTTATCTGCAGTTGGCCGAAGCGAGTGACTTTGAGAATACTTGGAACACTTTCTATTCCGGCACTAAACAGTGGGCGTATGCAACGGACCAATTGGTTACAACACACGCGATAGAACTACCCGTTCACTCAACCGCAGAAGCAACCAGCAATTTTGATGGAATTACCTATGGTAAGGGAGCATCGGTGTTGAAACAACTTCCCCACTACCTAGGCGAAAAGCAGTTTCGTCTAGGTGTAAGCAATTATCTTAAAAAATATGCTTACAAAAATACGTCGCTTCGAGATTTTATCGATGAGCTTGGGCTAGCTGCCGACAGAAACATGGATGAGTGGACACAGCAATGGCTCTATGAGACCGGTTTAAATTCGATTCAACTCAGCATCGAGTGCGAAGCTGACCGCGTTAAAGTTCTACAGATTAATCAATCAGCGCCGCCAGAATGGCCGACCTTGCGCGAACAAAAAGTGCAGATAGGGTTTTATCAGGTGGCGAAGACCGGGATGCAACTTGAAAATCTAATCCCCGTGACTTATGGAGGGGCTGTTACCCGTGTCGATAGCGCGTCAGGACTTCCCTGTCCCGACTTCGCATACCCCAACGTTGATGATTGGGGGTACGTTAAAGTGAATTTTGACACTCAATCGTTACAGACGTTAAAGAAACATATCAATGACTTCGATAGTCCGCTGATGCGGCTCATGTTGTGGCAAAATCTTTGGGACGGTGTCAAGGACTCAGTGATTCCCCTCGACGATTATGTTGAATTTGTTACGGCAAATATTTCCGTTGAAGGAGATGACAAGGTGTTATCACAGGTGACCTATTCCCTGCGTTCCGCATTTTCCTATTTAACGATGCTGGAAATGTCAGATAAGAATATTGCCTTTATTCGCGCGCGACTGGAAAGTTTTGTATGGTCGCAGCTTAAGGACGCTCGGGAAAACTCTGACGCGCAGAAGATCTGGTTCGCCACCCTGGTGGCAACAACCCATACCGGTGAAGCTGTGGAGCGGCTTGCTGATATCCTCAATGGACAAGTCACTATTAAAGGGCTCGCTATCGATCAAGACAAACGATGGAAGTTGATTGTTAAGTTGAGTCAATACGAGTATGCGGACAGTGCTAAATTATTGAAGGCGGAAAAGTTGCAAGATAGTTCGGATTACGGTCAGAATATGGCGGTCGCCGCTGATGTTGTTAGACCGGACCCTGCCGTGAAAGAACAATGGCTCAATACGATTCTAAGCACACCTACGTCAACAGCCGGTGATCGCTATAAATTATCCACACTGAGAATTGCTATGGGTTATTTGTTTCCGAGTAATCAGCGTGCTTTGATGGCAGAGTTTAAAGAGCGACTACTTGATGTCGTACCGACACTGAATGATACGGCTCAGAATGGGTTTCTTAAAGCTTATGGTCGCTCGCTGGCCCCAATGATCTGCTCCAAAGAGAATGTTATGCGTCTCGCTCAGGCAAAAGAGAAATTCGATGGCTTAAATCCCATTTTGGCAAAAGCGTATAAAATCACGCATCAGGAAGAAGAGCGCTGCGTGAGTATAGGGGACGTGATGTTAAATAAACCTTTGCCTGAAAAGACATTGCCCGAGAAGGTATTGCCTAAACAGTTATAGCCTTTTAAGACAATCCTTTAAAAACATAGCCTTTAAAAACATAGCCTTTAACGACATAGCCCTTAGAGACTTAGCACTTAAAGACATCGCCGGTTCTATGAACTTGCCTAGAGTATTGCCTAGCTGCCGCCCTCGTTTGCGGCGGCTGATTATGCTCGAAGCTAATATTCATCAAACTCGTTCGCGCCAACTCTTTTCCCTAGTCTTTCTACAGAAAAAGAGCTGGCTATTCAAACTTCCGTAACCATTCGTTAAAGTGTGGAGAACGTTTTTCGCGAAAGGCACTAACGCCTTCCCGGGTATCGGGATGATGATCGGAGATCGCGGTTTTTGCGGCAATTTCGTCACAAGCTTGCTCAAAAGTCAGTTCGCAGGCCTGGTAAACGGAGCGTTTCAACAGCCGCATTGATACCTGCGGTCCGTTAGCCAGTTCAACAGCAAGATCTTCAGTTGCTTTCCTTAATTGTGCGTTAGGAACAACTTCATTAACCAGGCCAAGCTCTAGGGCTTCGTTTGACGAAACGATCTTTTTACGCATTAAAAAGTCCATCGTTTTACTCAAACCCAGATGTTGCAGTAACAAATACTGTCCCCCTTCGTCTGGGAGTAGGCCAAACCGCAGCGTGGCTGAACCGAGCTTCGCGTCATCGGCAGCAATCTTAAAATCGCAGGAAAGTGCAAGCGATAGGCCGGTCTGCACCGCGATCCCGTTGACCGCTGCAATCGTTAATTTGTCTAGTTTTCGAATGGCCAAATTCAGCGCCTGAGATATGTGGCGCAAGCCGTTGTAGGTTCCCAGCTCATTATCGTGGCCGGGTGGAATCGCGGGCATCAGTGCATTGCTACTCGGCTCAGTGTTCGCGTAGGCTTTTAAATCGTCACCTGCGCAAAATGCTCTACCACTGCCAATAAATACAACCACCCGTATCGCGTTGTCCATTTGAATTTGAGTTAGTACTTCGATTAGATCTCTTTTCTTCCCGGAGTTCATACCATTGAGTTTTTCGGGCTCGTTAAACTCGATCCAGGCAA
Source organism: uncultured Cellvibrionales bacterium (assembly GCA_913019905.1). Taxonomy (GTDB): domain Bacteria; phylum Pseudomonadota; class Gammaproteobacteria; order Pseudomonadales; family Dasaniaceae; genus Oceanicoccus. The sequence continues at coordinate 123,550 of CAJVZD010000011.1, read as the reverse complement.
TGCCAGGTTTCTGTATATTGACTTCAAAGCCGGTGAATTTTCCGTTGTCCATCTTGTGTCTCCAGGAGTTTCGTGAATTTATTATCATTATTTCTTTTTGAGAGGGTGTCAATGTCATTATCAAATTGAAAATGGTAAGTGGATCGCGTATATATACTCTTTTCCAATAGATACCTAAAGAATCTTCCAGAGGACATTATGACCGAGACTGCACTTTTAGCGAGAAGAAAAAAGTTGTTGGGCGCGGCGACCTTATTCTACGAACAGCCTGCTCATATTGTGAGAGGTGACGGCGTGTTTTTGTATGATGACAAAGGCAAAGAGTATATTGATTTGTATAATAACGTTCCCTGTGTAGGCCATGCCAACCCGCATGTGGTTGCTGCAATGCAGGAACAAATGAGCACGCTTAACGTTCATAGTCGTTATCTTCATGAAGGTATTCTCGATTATGCAGAACGTTTACTGGATTTACACTCGGCAAATTTCGACAATGTTGTTTTTGCCTGTTCAGGTACTGAAGCGAGTGAAATTGCGCTATTGATGGCTCGATATGCCACGGGCGGAAGGGGCATCATTTGTACGGATTCTACCTATCATGGTAATAGTGCCGAAGTTAGAAAAATGTCTCGGGTTTCACTGTCGGGTTCACCGATTGATGAAGATTATCGCGCCATTCCCTTTCCGCAAAGCTATCAATCGGTAGCAGGTCACTTACAGGGCGAGGCGCTAACTGATTACTACCTCGCGAAAGTACAGGCGGCTATTGATGACTTTGCAGAAAACAACATACCCCTCGCCGGATTGTTTGTTTGTTCAATATTCGCTAACGAAGGTTTGCCCGATATTCCTCCAGGATTCATGGAAAAAGCCGCAGCAATGGTAAAAAAGGCCGGCGGAGTCGTGATTGCCGATGAAGTGCAAGCCGGTTTCTGTCGATCGGGCCACTGGTGGGGTTATCAAACCAGTGGTTTTGTTCCCGATATTGTTACCATGGGCAAACCCATGGGAAATGGACTGCCTATCTCGGCGGTTGCCGCAAGCGCTGAATTGGTGAGCGCTTTTCGCGACAATACACGGTATTTCAACACCTTCTCTTCAAGCCCATTACAAGCGGCAACGGGTATGGCAGTGTTGGATGTTATAGACAATGAGAATCTCCTGGAGCGATCAGCTGAAGTGGGGGCGTATTTAAGAGCAGAACTGAAAAGAATCCAGTCTCAAAGTGAAGTTATGGGAGATGTCAGGGGTTGCGGTCTATTTATAGGCGTCGAGTGGGTCAGTGATCGAGAAAGTAAAACCGCCGATAGAGCAGGGGCCGTTCGAGTGGCCAATCGTCTAAAAGACAAAGGGTTTTTGTTAAGCAATGCTGGAGCTCTCGGCAATGTCATAAAGATCAGGCCTCCTTTAGTTTTTAAAAAGGAGCATGCCGATTTATTTCTTACAGCCTTTGACGAAATGTTAGGAGAATTATAACCCGTGGATGATACCAATGCGATTCTGGATATTGTACGGCCGTTTTTAGGCGAGTGGGGAATCAATCCGCAGACGATCAAACTCGTCTCGCACTCGGAGAATATTGTCTACAAGGTACTGGCCGACGACAATCAACAGTATGCTTTGAGAGTTCACCGTCCTGGTTACCATACGCTTGACGAGCTTAACGCTGAACAATTATGGACTAGTGCGTTGTACAGTTACGGAATTAGTGTGCCAAAGGTTGTTCGCAGAGCCAATGGCGAATATTACAAGGCCATCGAAGTGAAGGGAGCGATACGTTATGTCGGCATGGTCGAATGGCTTAACGGTCAGGTGCTCTATGATAAATTAGAGCAAAGTACGAACGCGAAAACCCTTACTTCAAGTTTTGTGGAGCTTGGCATAATTATGGCGCGGACCCACAACCAGGCTAGTTCCTGGGATGTTCCGACCACTTTTCGACGTCATCACTGGAATGTTGAAGGTTTTTTTGGGAGCTCACCACACTGGGGGCGATTCTGGGAGGTGCCACAGTTGGACGCTGAGCAAGAAGCTGTGGTGTTAGCGGTGAAAGAGTTTTTAGTTCAGCGGCTTAGTAGCTATGGCGAACGGCCCGAGACGTATAGTATGATCCATGCAGACATGCACCACGGCAATGTAATGGTGGATGAGGAAAGTATGACGGTTATTGATTTTGACGATGCAGGATTCGGCTGGCATCTTTATGATATAGCGGTGGCGATTTACCACTATCAGGACAGCGATAATTTTCCCACTATTCAGGCAGCAATTATCGAGGGGTATCGAAAAAAACGAGAGCTGACAGTTGAAGATGTTGAGCTATTGCCGGTTTTTCTATTGCTCAGAAATGTTGCTATCTTGGGATGGGTCCATGGGCGGCCGGAGTTAGATCATGGCGACAGAATACCCAGTATTGTAAATTCTATCCGTGGCTATGCCGAACTACTAGGTATTGGGTGTGCGTAGTCGACTATTTGTCTTATTTTTTTGAGATCTGAAAAATTAGTGATGGCGTTAGACAAGTGCTGTGCAACGGACTAGACATGGCTTAGAAAAAGATAGACTTTATTGGTATTGTAAAAAGCAGAGTAAAAAACATAATTTCTGTGCGTGCGAAGACATCGCTGCACCGGCAAGTTAGTACGATAAGAAAACTTTCACCAGTTCAAATTCATCGGCAACAGCGAAAAGTTGTTACGGTGTGTAATCATCCAAACTTGACTGAGTTAACTGTAACCAAAAGGAGAATCCCATGGCTTTAACACCATCGAGCACAGAAGAGCTGTTAGTAGAGCAGCGAGAGAATATAGCCCTTTTTACTCTGAATCGTCCCGATCGACTCAATGCGATAAGTCGAAAAATGTTGAATGAGCTTTCCGTGAAGATGGTCGAAGCTGACAAAGATCCAGAAATCCGCTGTATTATTTTAACGGGAGCGGGTAAGGGTTTTTGCGCCGGACTTGATCTGGTCGACGTGGGTAATGGGGGAATAGGCAGCGAGCGTAAATCTGAAACGCCACCGCCGCGTCAATTGTTCAATTTACGCGACGCGCCGATTAATGTTATGTGGAGCACTGACACACCTATTATCTGTGCTTTAAATGGTGCCGCGGCCGGTTACGGTATGGATATCGCACTCTTATGTGATATTCGTATTTCCGGCGAATCCGGCAAAATGGCAGCAGTGACAGCCAAGCGCAATGTTGTTCCTGAAAGTGGCGGTACCTGGCTGTTGCCTCGGTTAGTTGGATGGGCAAAGGCGGCCGAACTCTATTACCGTGCGCGCGTAGTAAAGGCAGAGGAATGTAAAGAAATAGGCTTGGTCAATACCATTGTAGCGGACGATAAGCTGATGGAAACCGCTTTAGAATGGGCGCAAGAGATTGCCGATAATGCGCCTCTCGCCGTGCAAACAACGAAACGAATGATGCGGATGGGCCTGGAAGAATCCTACGATACGTCGGTGGATCATCTCATGGTTCATCTTGCGGGAATGTTTGAGAGTGAGGACTTCAAAGAGGGAGTCGCATCATTCCTGGAGCGCCGTAAACCTAAGTTTACCGGGCGATAGGATAGTATTCGAAGTGAACCAGCATTCCTATCTCGCTGGCATGTTTTTGATAGCGTTGGTAGGAATGTAAGAATAATACTTCCAGTATTAAGACGACGATGAGAAGGTTTTCTCGAACTAGCGGAATGGCCCATCTGTTATCGACTAATGGAAATGTACTCTCCTTAACCGTTGGCTCTTCGAAATTGACCCATGTACACGATTCTAGCCCGATTGATTTCTGCCTTTCACAGTCACCTCGTATTAATCGAGTTGAAACCCTTGGGCAATGACAGTCGCAGAATTACGTAAAGGCCTTTGTGGAAAACGGCTAAATCCTAATACGATTTCGCTGATAGTCATTATCGGCTAGATATTTGTAAGCGGTTGATTGCGTGAAGTTCTTTTACTCAGACATCAAAAATTAATTTGTTGTGTCTCGATGACGCTGAGCATAATGTTGAATAACTATTGAAATGAAGATTTTCTTACTGACACATGAAAGAGAGATAGACAGAGCGACGAATACTGGGTCTATCGCGATAAAGCATTCTAATGATATTGTTGAGCGTATACTTTGGCAGAGACTGAACCCTAACAAAGATATTTTAAAGCTAATAGACAACAATGAAGCATTATTGCTGTATTCAAAGGGTGATACAGATACTGCTCAGTCTATGGTTCACGATTATGAAAACATCATCATAATTGATAGTACCTGGCAGGAGTCTCAAAAAATAGTTAACAAAAGCCATTATTTAGAGAAAATGCCCCATGCAACATTGGAGATTCCAGGAAGTTCCCGCTACAAGCTAAGGAGAAATCAACCAGAGGGTGGGCTATGCACAATTGAATGTGTCATCGAGGTCTTAAAGATTAAAGGGGAAAATCAATTGGCATCAAAACTTGAAGCAGAATTTTCTCAATTTAATGACTAATATACTTAAGCGGACTGTACAGACGATTACCAAGGGTTTGCTGGGTTTCGCTTTGTTACAATTACAGCAAACGATTATCTACCCGTAGGTGACCGTTACATCAATCAATCAGTACTTGGAGTGAGAATGCGTTGAGAATCCATTCGAGACAGTTAGGCGAATCAGACTTGAAAAAAATGAAAGCGCTCTTATTAGAAGAAGGGCCGAATGACTGGAACTTTCTTTCTGAGGAAAGTATCGATAGTCAGTTTCAACTAATAAGGGACGGAAGTGCATTAGCTGTTCTTGCTGAAAATGATGAAGTCTTAGGTTTTGCAGTTTTAATTTCCGGTGAGTTTTGTCCGTCCAAAATAGGAAAATATGCGACCTTGTCTTCAATCGATTACATTGGCGATGTGGTTGTTAACAAGAGTCACAGTGGTAAGGGTATAGGTAACAAATTACTCAATGAATGTGTCGCTATAGCGAGAGATCGAAATTCGGCGGCGGTTTATATCGAGAGGCATGAAGAAAACTTGGCATCCGCTGGAATGATGGAAAAAGCAGGTTTTGAAATGGTAGAAACTTATTATGATCCTACGAAACGGTTTGTGGGCTCAAAAAACACATCAGTGCTGAAAAAATGCACATAGCTTTAAGCACGGTCAGTGGACGCAAAAACGCCACGCGTGTTTCCGCTGCTGCTGAGGGCATTATGCATAAAAATAGATCCCAGGAGAAAAAATAAATGAAAGGGTATTTGGTTTTAGACCTGTCTATTAAAGATCTTCAGGGGTTCTTAGAGTACGCTGAAAAGATACCTGCTTTTATTGAGAAGCATGAAGGTAGATATATTGTACAGGGTGCGGTCCCGGAAAAAATGGAAGGTGATTGGATTCCTGAAAGATTGGTAATATTGGAATTTCCGTCAACAGATAAAGCGAAAGAGTTTTTGGCTGATCCCGACGCACAAAATCTATTTTCTCTACGCCACAAAACAACAAATAGTCAGTTGGTATTGGCCGAGGGTTGTTTCTAGCAAGTTTATCAAATACCTGCCATGCGCCCCGGACCCCTGCGCGGTGTTTCGGCTGCCAGTGATTGATGTGTTGTGTCAAAAAATAAACAATGACAGGGTAATATCGATGAGTAAAACCGCACTGTTTGAGTTGGCCCTTTTTGATCCTGAGAATACTCTGGTTTCATTGCTTGAAAAGCGAAATATAACATTTGAAAAGGTTCTTGCAGCACGAAAGTTTGCTGCGGCGATGGACGAAACTGTTATGGTTTTTAATAATGATAGCAGTGAAAGTATGGTTGAAAGTCTCGTATCGATATTTGTGGAGTGGCTGGAAGCGAAACAGCACCGGAAAATACAGGCTCAGTTAATTGATGGCAGTATTCTATATGTCCACGAATACAGTGTTGAAGAGATTGCAAAAATCCTAAACAGTTCATTGAAAATTACGGCGTTTGATCCAGAATACAATAACTTGATACTCAATAATCGGCCAGATCACTCTTAGTGTTAGATTTGTGGGTCGTCAACACAAAGAATTTAGGCAGCACCACCACCGCGTGGCTGGACAGCCTTACCGCTCGGTTCTTGCTAATTATACGTTATAGCTAAAAGCGTAGGGCAGGTCAAAATGGATAGATTTTTGGAAGCAGCGCTTGAAGAAGCAAAAAAAGGCTTGGCCGAGGGTGGAATTCCTATTGGCTCAGTACTTGTTATTGACGGCCAAATAGTCGGGCGGGGTCACAATCAGCGAATACAAAAAGGGAGTTCGATATTACATGCGGAAATGAATTGTTTGGAAAATGCAGGGCGATTAAAAGCGTCTGAATATCGCAGGGCAACTCTGTATTCGACATTATCGCCCTGTGATATGTGCAGCGGAACAGTACTTCTATATGGAATTCCAAAAGTGGTGGTAGGAGAAAATCAGACATTTCAGGGACCAGAGGATTACATAAAGTCACGGGGCGTTGAGGTCGAGGTTGTCAATAGTCATGAGTGCTGTCAGCTTATGGAACGTTTCATTAATTCGCATCCTGAATTATGGAATGAAGATATTGGTGAATAGAAAGTCTGGTTTGACAAGGCGTTGCACCTGAAAAACCGGAGAAGCTGGCGTTAACAACGGAATAGGAAATACCTATGCTCATTTTGATAAACGGCGCTTCCAGTAGCGGAAAAACTAGTCTGGCCAGATCGCTTCAAAAACTATGGAGTGGGCCTCTCCTCTACTGGAGTCTCGATCATCTCATTTCTCAACTTCCGTTTTCTTACACCGGTTCAGGAGAGCACTCAGCGGACGGTTTTGAGACTGTAGATTCAGACATTTACGTTAGACAGCACGGATACGTCCTCAATGATTTGTCTGTAGCGTACATAGCGAGTCTTGCTAATGCTGGATACGATGTCGTTATCGATTATGTCCTAATTGATCAGCAGGTGCTGATGCCATTCGTAGAGCGACTTCACAACCACGAGGTTTGTTTTGTCGGGCTTACTTGTGATGAGCGTGTTATTTCAGACCGAAATACGTCGAGAGTTGATCGTGTTCCAGGGTTGTCTCTGCAGCAGCAATCAAAGGTGCATTTCTGCCGGTCGTTCTATGATCTTGAACTGGACAGCTCTAAGGCTTTACCAGAGGAGCTCGCCTCGCAGTTATTCGCCTTCATTGCTAATGAATCGATATCTAGAGGCGTATCGTGATATCTATGTCTGGGCACACCGAATAACGACAGGCTATTGGCGCGCGCTTTTAGTACGCCCGAGCTGTTTACGAGTATCCTGAAAAGACGACTGTCAATTCAATAATGGATAGCTTGCTTGCGTCACCCTTTCTAGTTTTTTCCAATTAGGCGGGTAGTACCTATATTTTTAATCAGGAAATTGGCAAGTTTTCAGGTGGCACGAATGCTAACAAGACGCTCATACTTCGGACGTTTGTTGTCGGGGTTAAGATGAAAACAGGAATGGAGATCGGAGTGAAATCTAATAATGATTGATCATATATCAGTCGGGGTGGTAGATCTTGATAAGTCTACAGAGTTTTATGTTTCTATCTTTAGCACACTCGGCATATCTAAGCTGATAGAAAAGCCAGGAACGGTAGGCTTCGGCAAAAAGTATCCAGAATTTTGGCTAAACCACAGACCTGATAAGGAGCTTAGTGATCTGGATAATGGCTGCCATATATGTCTAAGGGCGTCATCCATAGAGATTGTAAACGTATTTTATCGTACCGCGGTGAAGCTAGGCGCTACTGCTAGCGGAGCACCTGCTTATCGGCCTGAGTACCATGACAGGTACTACGCAGCATTCGTCAAAGATCGAGATCACAACCATATTGAGGTTGTAACTTTTGTCCAATAAGCAAGGCAAGCATTGTAACAAGCACAGACATAGGATAGTCAGCTCGCGGGCGCTCCACAGCAAGTCAGACTGTGCGTATGATGCTCGCTAAATCCCATACAATTAGGTTGTTGCAGGATCCCGATAAATTGATGCTTCTGGCTATATTCAATAAATCACGGGCATCTGCAGGATGCTTTAGTGTCGAAACAACAGGCCTTGAAGTCTTTGCTCCCCAGATAGAGGGTGAAGAAGTCTATCTTGCAGAAGCAGATCGTCAGGCCGTGGGTTTTGTTTCAGTATGGCGTCCTGAAAACTTTATCCACCACCTTTATGTGTTACCCGAATACAAGAACAGAGGAATTGGAATTGCGCTGATAAATAATTGCATAAAAATGTATGGTGTGCCGTTATCGTTGAAATGCGCTGTCGCCAATTCCAAAGCACAGAAATTCTATCGACAAAACGGTTGGGTTCTAGGGGATGAAACAGGTATTGGCGACGATGGCTTATGGAATCGTTTGTGGCTAAAAGATGCATAGAAATTGTTTAACACAGCGGCGACCATAAATTTTCCGCTACACTCCATACTTAGTCCCACTGCGGGTGTTATCCATCCTAGAGCTTCAAGATGATCAATAGATTTCACGAAATTAAAGAAAGTGCACTGACAACCGAATATTCCCAGTGGAGAAATATAGCCACCTCCATTTTTCTATCTTTAATGTGTCTGGGAGTGGTAGGTGATTTTTGGTATCTGTATTTTTCAACAGAGAGTCTTGAATGTTATAAAGGCTTTCTTTATATGTCGGTGGTATGGATTGTAGTAGAGTTGTTAGTCATCGCGTATATGTTTCAATTTAACACTATTCCCAGGTTCGCGCGGGACTCCATTGGTTTGCTCATTGCTTTTTCGAATATCTGGTTTGGTTTATTTGTTTTTGGCTTACAACCCTGTGGGGTATAAGTTCATAACAAGCGTGGTTTTCCGTGAGGGCTTAGCCTTCGCTACAAAGCCACACTTGTCGGGAACGCTAAATTTTGGAGTGAATCATGCTAAGCCATGTAATTATCGGAATTAACAATGTCGAAGAGTGTATAGAATTTTATGATGCAGTGCTGAAAACGCTGGGTCATGAACGGCGATGGCGTGATGAAAATGGCGCCGGGTATGGAAAGCACGACGAGCTTGGTATCAACACTTTCTGGATTGGGAAACCTCGCGATGCTAATCCTGCGACAGTTGGCAATGGGTCGAACGTGGCGCTGCTGGCTCCTGACCGAAAGTCTGTCGATTTATTCTATCAAACAGCCCTCGAGTATGGTGGTACAGATGAAGGAAGACCAGGAATAAGGGCTGAGGCACATGACAACTTTTATGCTGCGTATGTGCGTGATCCGGATGGAAATAAAATATTAGCCGTTTGCCATCAGTCATGAATTTTATCGCACTCCGCGTCCAAATATGGGAGTTACCTTAATGTCATGGTCAAGGAGCGACTGCTGGTTTGGCACGGAAGAGACTCAGATATCGAAAAGCTATCTGTGTTAATTGATGAGGTACGGCAAAATGACCCTGCCGACGAACATTGCCCCAAATTTCAGTTAAAAGGAAGGTGAAGTGAGCAACGATGTTTTAACCCGAGGTAGAACGATCAGCCTACGAAAGGTCGAGGCTGGAGACTTGCGAAAAATCGTTGAATATCGCCCGGAATACGCAGGTTCTAGGTATCCATTACCGAGCCAATCACAGACATCTCGCGACTAAACGAGGTATATTCAAAAACTGGAATGTGGCTAGATCAATCTGGAGCGGTAGCGATCGTGGAAAACACGACGGGCCGTAGGGTGGGGACATCGCAGTTCTTTCGTTCAGCTCCTTGCATACACGGGTTTGAATTGGGGTATATCGTTCACGATTCGAACGATCGCGGGAATGGTTATGCGACTGAGGGTGTCCGCCTGTTGTCTGACTATCTATTTCGTACTATGCCTACACTATGTCGGCAGCAGCTCATCATTGAGATTTGTAATACTGCATCCTGGAAAGTTGCGGAACGCTGTGGCTTTCTTCGGGAAGGAGTCATGCGAAGTAGCGATTTTGGCGCTGACCCAGCGGATAGTTTCCTGTACTCGAGAACGGTCAGAGATTATCCAGAGGAGCAGACTTCAAGTAACGGGGCTTAGAAAATGCAATCAATCGTACAAGTTTATCAAACAAGACGCTGCGACACTTGGATGCTTTCTAGGAGTATCGAACAACGTAAAATCATGTATTAGTCTCCTCAACTGGTAGGTAGTTTATAAAGCCGTCATAGCTCTTGATAGTGTTACGCAACAAGCTACAATGTGTTGTTGATTGGCTTCTGCGAAAACAAAAGGATTGAGAGATTTTATCTGAAGGGGTCGGTTACGGGTGTTTAGGGGAAACAATCAAAAAAAGCGTAGATTTCGACTAGCTGCGCTGATTCCGCCCTTCATATAGATGACGTCAACCTTTCAGGGTAAAGGTAATATCTATGAACGGGCAGTATATAAACAGCAACAGATATGCGGCAAGTAAAAAATACGGTGCGCTTAATCAGCTTACCAAAGTTAAACTAAATGCGGGACAACAACCGCAGCAAGGCTGACTGCAAAAGCACAGTAGCTGCTGCGCACGTTCGCAATACTGGAGGAAGGAAAAATTAATATTACTGACTATGAATCTCTTTTAGGCGCAGCCCGGAAACAAGCTGATCCACAACGGTTACTATTCGTTTTTTTAAAGGCGTCATTACCTGAAGACCATGAAGGTGACGAAAAAAGTCGTTTTCATTCTGGCCAAGGTGGCGCTTTAGAACCTGTCATGTGTGTCGATAAAACCTTGGGCGAACTGGGTAGCTTCTCCGACTTGGCAAAAGAGTCAGAACAGATGGGACAAGATTGGCAGATTGTACTAGTAGCGAGTATTTCCGGTAGAAATGGCGTGGTGCCGGACACCGTAGAGGCTGAGCGCTCGTTGCAAATGATGGTGGAAACCGTACAACGCGGAGGAGACTTGTCAAAATTTATGGCTTTTGACAGGAATGGTGAGCCAGTAGTATTCAATTAAAATTAAATTGAATAACGCTGCCAAAATTGGAGTTTGATCTTCTGTCTTGTACGAAATCCAGTTGTGGTAGCGTTAGCTGGAAACAACTGGGAATGAAATTGATCTGGAATTCTACTGAACTGGACGTGTTTACGATGTTGCTTGAGGTTCAAATGGCGGCAATTTCATACTGCCCAGAAAACCGAGCGCTTTGCTGTGCTTTTTCCTCCGGTGAATTGCAGCGTTAGCATCTAGACAAACCTCATAAACATCAATAGCTGAAAATCCGGATTATGGACAAAACTCTCAAAATAACTATAGCGGAGAACTTTAAGAATACTGAGCTCGGTTTCTTAAGAATAAAACGGAACTTGCAAATAAGTGACTGTTCTGATTTCGAAACAGAGAACTACCTGAGAAAAATCATTTTATCCACGCCTCTGGAATGCATTGAATCACGAGGGAAAAACCACTATCTTAGCTGTGTGAAATTCAATGCTATCCTGACTGTAAATGCCCATAGTCTGACGGTCATTACCGCAAAACTAATCGACGTATGAAATACTAGTCATTCGCTCAAGTATCGGGCTGGTCAAATGGGCCGTCACTGGACGCGCAACCCTTAAATTCAATCAGTCATTACGCCGCTTGGCAAGGCGATATAACTTCGGAGAGTCGTATGCCTAACCTTGAAAATAGAATTCCACCGCCCCTTGTAGCTGCATTATTTGCTCTTGTGATGTGGGTCATCTCAATTGTTTTACCGGCGATAGAGATGAATGCCGTGGCCCAAGTGGCATTGTCATTGGCAGCTCTCGCTGCGGGACTATTTTTTTGCATCGCGGGAATTGTTTCTTTTCGAAAAGCAAAAACGACGGTTAACCCTTTGAAACCTGAAACAGCTACTTCACTGGTAAACTCGGGTATCTATACAATATCACGCAACCCGATGTATGTTGGGTTCGCCTTATTGTTGAGTGCATGGGCAGTGTATTTATCATCTCCGTGGGTCATTATAGGGATCGTAGGTTTCGTGCTTTACATGAACCGATTGCAGATTATGCCTGAGGAAAGAGCACTTAAAGAGATATTCGGCTCAGAATTCTTAACGTACCAAACAAAGGTTCGTCGTTGGTTGTGAAACGGCTAAAGGGAGATGACTAGTGTGTTGCTTAAATGAGCTGCCTAATTAGTGCGTATCCAGAAATAGGCGTTTTTCTGCGATGTCGTTGCGAGCAAAGCGCGGCAATCTCTTACAGACCGCACCAATGCTGGTAATTATGTACACTCTCCACCATAAGATTGCCGCGCTGACGCTCGCAATGACGGTGTCTATTAGTTTCTGGATGCGCACTAATTAGTTGCCTAAATGAGTTGCTCAAAAGGGATTTACTCCAAGGAGTTATCCAACAGCGAAAATCTAATGTATGGCGAAGGATCGCTAAGAAATTGCTCATTAGGAAAATTCTATTGGTTGCATAAGTATGAATGTAGTTTTTGATCTGGACGATACGATTCATGATAAGTCTGCAAGTTTGGAAAAATGCGGAGGCGCACTGTTCGAAGAATATCTGTCGGAAACCGAAATTAACCGACAAACGTTTGTAGAGTCTTTCGTGCGAGAGAACTACGTTATCCAAGCAAAAGTAGAGGTATTTAGGAAACTAGCATTAGCATATAGTTTTCCTGAAAGAGTCGAAACGGAGATGCTTGACCGCTTTGATAATACATTTCATCAATTCTCAGAAAGATTTGATTATGTCTCGGAAACCTTTAGTTTTCTTCGGAATGAAGGTGTTCAGATTGCATGCCTTACCAACGGAAGAGATTTCTTTCAAAGGAATAAAATTTCAGCTCTAGGACTGGAGGAATATTTCGAGGTAATTATTACATCGGGAGAATTTGGTGTTAAGAAACCAGATCAGGCAATTTTTAAATTCGTAATCGACAGCTTACAAGTAAACGCAGGTAGTACAGTGTTTGTTGGTGATAGTCTTAAAGCAGATATGATTCCGGCCAAAAAACTAGGATTGATCACAGTTTGGAAAACAGATGACAAAACGACTAATCCCGAGTACGTGGATTTTAAACTAAGCCACTTTCGGGAGTTTAGAAAATTATGGGAAGCGATAAGTTTAGGCGCAGCGACGTCAAAATCCTAGCGTCTTTCGTCGCTTGTCCTAAAGGAATTGTACTGCATATAGTCGGTTGAAATGAAAGATAAACCTAGAATATTAAAGCAAGAGGAAATCCATAGCGGTTGGCTGAGGGTCATTCGCAGAACAATTGAGCATCCCAACGGCGGAATACAAAACTACGAAATTGTGAATCCGGATAGTCACTCTGTGTGTGTCGTGGCAATGGATGAATTCGATAGAGTCATTCTGGTAGAAATGTATCGATTCGGACAAAATAGGAGGCTCAAGGAATTACCTGCGGGAGCGCCTGTTTCTGGAGAATCACTTGTCGATGCAATACATCGTGAATTACTAGAGGAAACAGGCTACGCTGGTAATATTAAAGAGATTGGTAGTCACTTTATAGCTGCAGAGCATGGAGTAACCCGACATGTCTTTCATGCCACGGATTGTAAAAAGATAGCACAGGCTACACCGGATCAAAGCGAAATTGATGAAGCGATAAAAGTAATAATTGTTTCTATCGAAGAATTCGTCGATATAGTTCGGTCCGGTCAAATCACCGAAACTGGAGCCGCATTTATGGTTCTAGATCATCTGGGATTATTGTAAGAGAAGTGTAAACAATAGATTACTAGGGTTTAAAATGAATCAAGTTGTAAATACGAATCAAGCTGTTATTAGAAATCAGGCAATGCTGCTCGTCTTATTTTTACTTTTGGGGGCCATAAGTGCATACCTATTTGGCGCCGAAATGCGTTCGAGCAATCCCGATGGAATCTGGCTGTATGCACCTCCTGTAGATGGGTCTGGCAGTCCGAGTGATGCATTTTCGGTAGGTTCTTCTATTGGGGTACTTCTAATCTCATTAATATATCTCGCGTTAGCAGTTACCCTTTATTCTTGGGCGAAATTGAAATCGATCAGCTTGTCGCGCGCCTTTTCGCCACTAATTATGTCATCGATTGTTGGCTTTGTTGTCATTGCAATCCTTGGGGAATTTGCGATATAAGCACCTTAACAAACCGCTCAAACACCGTTTAGGCTCCAGACCGAACAGCCTCTACCCGACTTGGCAGCGTTCGGTGTTTGGCGAGGAACTATCGAAGCGCGAAAACCGACGGATCATAAAATGAGTTTTTCGATAGGGAAAATTGAGCTTTTGGAGACTGAGGCAGGAATTTTCAATTCAGTCGACATTAGATCACTTCCAGTTTTACCGTCCGGCATAGTAATATTGGTAGCGGTTTACTAACTTTAAGAAAACGATACTAAACACCTTAGACAGAAGCCCTCACTGACCCTCGCTCTGCACAATTGTTTGAGGTGTTATACACTCGGGAATCGGTAATGGAAAGAGAAGCCCTCGCTTGGATAATCGAACTGGCAGGTATCGCGAACGTTCCCATTCAGTTCTGTGGCGGCTTGGCCGCAAATTGTTACGGCTCAAGACGAGAATTGAATGATATAGACCTCTTTGTACCTGCGGCTGGTTTTAGGGAAATAGTAAAACTAGGCGAACAAGCGATTTCAAAACCGGCTCACGTCTATAAAGAAGAATCTGAAGGTTGGAACCTGGAGTATGTTCAATTTACCTATAAGGGTATTAAAGTGGAAGTCGGAAATGCAAGAGGCGCGCAGATATATGATGCGACTACTTCATCCTGGGTACTTTTGAAAATTGACTTCTCAAAAAGTGTTTCCAAATCCATATATGGTTTAGAGGTTCCAGTAATGCCTTGCGATGAGCTGATCGCCTACAAACAAAAACTGAGCAGAAAGGTTGATTTAGAAGATATTCGGAGTATCTCCAGCAATGTATAACGATCAATGTCAGGGTGATCGGACTGTAACAAGTCCTAAAGGGCAGGTTTCCTCGTGTTTAATCGTGCCCTTTTTCCGAATGATAGTGTTGTATTCGACATGTTAGTCGTGCAGAAAGTCAATGTCATAGGAACTACCGGTAGCGGAAAATCAACATTCTCTGAGCTTCTGGCTAATAAGATTGATTGTCCTTATATTCAAATGGATCAGCTTTTCTGGAAACCCGATTGGGTAGAGTCGACAGACGACGAATTCATTTCTAAAGTCAAGAATGCAGTGTCGGGACGATCTTGGGTGCTGGATGGAAATTATAGCCGTACCAACGATATAAAATGGGAAAATGTAGATACCATCATATGGTTAGATTATTCCTATACCAGGACATTGTTGCAGTTATTTATGCGTACTGTTACTAGAACATTGTCAAAGCAGGAGTTGTGGCCAGGGACGGGAAACAAAGAATCATTTGGAAGATCTTTTATGTCCAGAACATCGATTTTCCTTTGGTTTTTTAAAAGCTACAAAAACAATAGGATGCGGTACCTAAAGTTAATGGATTCATCTGGACTCAAAGATGTTAAGTTCATCCGATTGCGCAATCCAAAAGAGGCTGATCAATTTATAGACCGTATCAATGCATAATAGAAAGCGTTACGGTGACAGTTGCTGCCGAGCTCGATTTATGCGTCGCGGTGAGCCATTTTTAAACAAAGTACACGCTGCTGCTTGTTTTGGTGCGTTTGCTATTACGTTAATGGAGGAGAGTTGTGCAAGTAGGAATCCGCCAATATAAGGAGTCTGATGCAGATGGATTTCAAGAGGCTGTATTGGAATCAGTCGATCATGTATCCAAGTGGTTGCCATGGTGTCATAGCGGCTACCGCATTGAAGATGCTAGAGAGTGGGCGTGCTCTGCAAAGGAGACCTGGGACAATGGTACAGACTATCGATTTGTGGTTGAAAATCAGGTAACAGGAGAGATTCTCGGATCGGTGGGAATTAATCAGGTTGTAGCTCAGCATAAGGTCGGTAATCTTGGTTACTGGATAAGAGAATCGGCCCTTAACAAGGGCGCTTGTACAATAGCTGCGAAGCAGGTTGTTGATTTCGGATTTAGAGAACTAGGATTCCAGCGCATTGAGGTTCATGTGCTGTGCGAAAATAAAGCAAGTAATATTGTGGCCTCTAAGCTGGGTGGTGTCTATGAGGGAGAGTTTAGAAATAAGCTTTGGCATGATGGAAAATCCAGGCCTGCAAATTGCTACTCAATAGTTCCGAGCGATTATGGGATTTAATACTGCATGGAAAAATCGTCCCTACAGTGCTGTACTCACTGATATTCGCTGTTGTTTGCGACGTATGGAAAATAGCTAACGATGGCCAATATCGCATTAGAAAGGACAGTATTAGCAAGCATTGCAATAGCGAGCGACCATGCGGGATTCGAGTATAAATCAGTATTGAAGTCTTATCTTGAGAGCAAAGGAATCACGGTTGAGGATTTTGGAACAGATACCGGCGCGCCAGTGGACTATCCTGAATTTGTCCGCGCGGCGGCACGCTCTGTTGTCAAAGGTCAACACCATCTTGGCATTATTGTCGGAGGAAGCGGGAACGAGGCGATCGTTGCCAACAGACTCCGCGGTATACGGTGCGCCGTGGTCTGGAACGAACAAACAGCCCGTCTCGCCAAAGAGCACGGCGATTGTAATATGATCGCCATTGGCCAACGCCAGATGTCAGAGGCGGTAGCGGTCGCCGTCGTTGAGGCCTGGCTTACCGCTGAATTCAAAGGTGGCCGACATCAGAGACGCATTGACCGGATTGATGAATAGGGAGTTTTGAGCAAATGCATTCGGTCAGATGGGCTTTCGCCTCGTCGCTGACTTTAGGCGTTAGTTGTTCAGTCGATACATATGGAAAAATTGATATTGGTAGAAGGTCTTCCCGGTAGCGGTAAGTCCACAACTGCGCAATGGCTTTATCATTCTTTCTGCCAATCTGAAATTCCTTCACAATGGTTTTACGAACTATCTGGAAATCATCCACTTTCTTATAGTTCAGACATAGATAAGATATCAAAGAAACTAATACTTAAAGAAAGCGTTGATTTATGGGAAGCGTTTGCTCAGTCCACTATTGATGACTCCAAAGTTACGATCATCGATAGTGGGTTCTTTCAAAAAAATATCCTGCGCATGATGAGCATGAATATCAATCGAAATGACATTCACAATTATGCCCTGCAAGTAGAAGTAATGATTGGCAAATATGATGCACACTTCATCTACTTAAATTCAGGTGACGCGGAAACGCACATGCTTAAGGCTTATAAAAAGCGAGGGAGGAGATTTCAGGACGCGCTGGTCCAGTGGTCAAATAGTATGGAGTATTCAGTCTGTAATGGATATATGAAAGTAAGTGGTAGCTTGGCATTTTGGAGAGATTACAAAGAACTCTGTGATAGTATTTATAGGAAATTCCGATTGAATAAAATTGAAATAGATGTAGCGAAAGAGGTTTGGCCAGAACATTACACAACACTTTCTCGATTGTTAGGGATTAAAGGCTATGATAATGTTAATAATTCCTCCGCCTTCCATGGGAAATTAAGCGGCGATTACGTAATGCGCGATTCAGATTTCGCGGTAAACATTAAGGAGCGGTTGGGTTCGTTTTCAATAACTAACCTTCTACATCCCTTGGAATCAGAGTCGTTAATGATGCCAAATGGTTCGAACGATTTTTTTATACGTGGTCACGATGTTAGTCTTCGGTTCGGAGAGTTTCGGCGAGGGTTACCAGAAGTGATGGAAGTGTCGAGTAGTTGGAATAAAGTGAATGGTCGCGTTTTCGATAGAATTGGCCAGTAGTCATGTCGAACAGTAGTCATCTCGCTTCTACCGAACCGATTATCGAGACCAGATTTCTGTTGTTGTTACAAACCACGTTACAACGCGGTCGGTATTAGGCCGAGTTCCCATCTGAAAGTTAAGGCGATGAAGGAAGTTATGAATATCGAAAAAACCAACCAGTGGCTGTCACTTATTGCCAATGTAGGCGTCGTAGCTGGCGTTGTCTTTTTGGCCTTTGAGATACAACAGAATAATGAGCTACTGATTCAGGAATCGCGTTATTCAATGTTGGAAAACCAAAAAGATTGGAAGTTCTTTTTGAACGGTAATCCCGAAATTGCAAAATTGATATACGCATCCAGCAGCGGAGAATTAAATGAAATTGAAAAATTTAGGCGGTTCGATATTCTTTCCGGGCTTCTTTTAACTTGGCAGTGGGAATGGGAGCAATCTCAATCAAATCTTTTTGGGAGCTCGCAATTGCCAGTCGAAGGCTTTCGCGCGTTATGGATGTCTACGAATATTCAAGCGGATTGGGTCGGATTGAAATCGATTCTTAGGCCTGAATTCGCAGAGTTTCTGGAGAGCAACGTCGTCAAACGAATACAGCCTGACGAGTAATGACTGGAGTGTGGGTCAATCCCTTTTGGGTATGAAAGGAAAGAGTCTTGATTAGAAAGATGAATAAAAGTGATGAAAATAGGATTGCAGAGATTTGGCTCCAATCTGGGCTCGACGAGTATACCTATTTACCCGATTTTCAATCACTTGACTTTGATCAGGCGCTCAAAATTTTTAGAGAAGTGATAGTACCCGATTTCGATGTATGGGTTGAAGAATCTCAGAACGTCATTCGTGGGTATTTGGCTGTTAAAGGTTCATACATCGATCGATTATATGTTGACCCCGTGTCACAACGGCGCGGTGTGGGCGAAGCACTGCTCCAACATGCCAAGTCAATGGTGCCGAAAGGTCTTGAGCTTAGAACGCATCAAAAGAATCACCGTGCCCGCAAGTTTTACGAAAAACATAATTTCCGTGTGACTCGATACGGTATCAGCCCTCCACCGGAATCCGTTCCTGATGTTGAATATCATTGGCGTCCAGATGAAGCCTGATAAGGAGTTCGATTTACGAGTGGACACTGTTCCTCAACCAGAAAATTATGGCGGAGCAAGGCGATCCAATAAATGAGTAAAGCCGCATTATTAGTCGTGGATGCGCAAGTAGGGCTTGTAACCGGTGCCTATAAGGAAGTACGCATTTTAGAAAATATTAATAAGGCCATTGCTAAGCTTAGAAAAGATCAGGGGATTGTTGTGTTTATTCAACATTGCCACTCTTCATACGAACCCATGATGAAAGGCAATGTCGGTTGGGAAATTCACCCCTCTCTCGATGCAAAAGAACTTGATTTCTTCGTGGAAAAAAGAGCTTCGGATTCCTTTTATGAAACAACTTTAAGTGATGTACTGGAGTCAAATGGAGTTAAACGGGTATACGTCGCAGGCCTGCAAACAGAATTTTGCGTCGATGCGACGTGTCGCGCTGCTCTTAGCAAGGGCCTCGCAGTAACATTGATCAGTGATGCACACACAACCGGTGACTCTCATTTACCTGCAGCAACCATAATTGAACATCATAATAAAATCCTGGCCAACTTAGCTCACCCGACACGAGTAATTACCGTTAAAGCAATGAGTGATCTGTAAAATACGGACAGTCATTCCTAATGAAGCCATTCATTAAACGGTTAAACTGATCCACTCCGTATAGTGAAAGACCTATTTGACCAAACGAAATTCCACCACTTGTTAGTGGTTGAAGATGGATCATTATTTGGCGTCATTTCTGATAGAGACTTGCTTAAATCCACGAGCACGAATATAAGTACGGTCGCTGCTACAACTAAAGAATTGGTAGCTCTCAACAGAAGGGCGCACCAGATAATGACTCGCAAGCCCACATTCCTCAATGAAAATTCTAGAGTAAAAGATGCCATTGCGGTATTCAATCAGAATGAAATATCGTGTATTCCCATCGTCAATGATATTAAAAAGCCTGTAGGTATACTTTCTTGGCGAGTTATAACGCAGGAACTTGGGAGGGATAAGTGAGAGAATTAACAGACCAAGGCGGCCTATGCGTCGTATGCGTTGCGTTGAACATTATGTTTTTCGTCGTATAACGTTTATATTCAGCTCTTATTCAAAGGTAGTGATGGCGGGACTAGGGGGGCTTGCTGTTGGATAATATTGTTTAAGTATCTTTGAATACACGCCCTCCGCAATCATGTCGTTCAAAGCCTTATTCCATTGATTCACTGTGTGCTGCGGGACATCTGCCGACATTGCGATATAAGCTTGTACGGAATGAAAGGCGTAGACCAATTTTATGTCGGATGGTTTGTAGCCTGCTTCTTCGGCATCGACCCAAAAAGAAATAGATGACGCCGCGTAAAGGTCTATACGATCATTCATCAGCATCTTTACGTTCTGCAAGTTGTAGTTAACTCGTTCGAGATTTTTGAACCCCATGGAAGTTAAAAGTTTGTCTCGCACGTCATCTTTGTATACGCCTATGGATCGAATTTTTCTAGCGTCCGCTATGGAATTTATTTCCAACTTTGACTCTGATTTACCATAGAGTCCAAACGTGAACTCTAACACCGGGCCGACCCATTGGAATTTGTCATTACGTTGCTTGTTTCTCGCCATCAAAAACAAGACGACTTTAGGCTGATTTTGAATCATGTCATAGGCGCGTGCCCAGGGAATTATTGAGATTATATTGTCTTCATTTCCTACCCTTGTTTGTATTTCTGTGACCAGGTCAATGCCAAAGCCCGTCAATCGACCCTGTTTATCATAGAATTGAGCCGGAGGATCAATGTCGGTAATAATGGTCAGCGGCATACTCAATGTGTACATTGAAATGATCAATGCTACCGAAAATAAACCAAATTTTATCATATGAAATCTTCACGTTGGAATCAGTGTCAGAATCGTAATACCTTCGCAGTATGCGAAAAGATGACTAATTCCGATTGCTGAATATTATGTTTGAAGTATAGACCGCTCAATGGTTGTCGCTATTCGTCAAACTGAGGATCAAGAGTATTTCGTTTTTAGATATTTTGGCGATTAAAACCATTTTTTTAGTGCTTTTAAGTCTTAAAAATTACCGCCATACAGCTATCATGATCGATTCACGCTAGCTTTCATGTATCGGTAAACCAGCACCGACCGTGGTTATACTAAGGGTTATGGGATGGAAAAGGGTGTATTGAACCGAAGAACATGCTGTTCGCTTACATTTCAGTTTCTAAAAGGTAGGTTGAGTGATGTTTCTTTCTTTAGCCAATAGGGAAAAAGACCCTACTATGACAATAGTGACGCCTATAGACTCAAAGAAACCGAAAGCCGGAAATTGCAGGATCTAGGCTTGCTTACTACCCGATTGGTAGGGTAACGTAAGGGCGAATTCACGGCCAGTAGGTTCATGTATTCATCCCAACAAAAATAACCGATGTTTTAGCATAAAAATAATTAATATTTTTTACTGTCTTTAAGTGAGCCATAGAGCCCACAGGAGAAAATAATGAGAGTTTTACAAACCCACGTCACTGCGATTGCTGTCGCTGTGGCTGCTTTAAGTGGTGCAGCAACCCCAGCGTTCGCCCAAGATGAAAACTTAGTGATTGAGGAGATAGTTACCATTGGTACCCGTGGTAAGCCACGTTCCGTTACCGCCTCAATCGCCCCAGTAGATGTAATCACAGCGAGTGATTTTGTTGCTCAAGGTGGCGTCGACACTTCAAACTTGCTACGAAATGTGGTGCCTTCATTTAATGTTAACGATCAACCTATCAGTGATGCCGCTACTCTGGTACGTCCGGCCAATTTGCGTGGTCTGGCACCCGACCATACGTTGGTTTTAGTCAATGGCAAGCGTCGTCATCGTGCCGCCGTCATATCCTGGCTAGGTAACGGCTTGTCGGACGGCTCCCAAGGTCCAGACATCTCGGCTATTCCCGCGCTTGCTCTAAAGAGTGTTGAAATTTTACGAGACGGCGCTGCCGCGCAATACGGTTCTGATGCGATCGCCGGCGTCATTAACTTCAATTTAAAAAATTCAGATTCCGAAGGCTCGGTTGAGACCAAGTTTGGACAATATAGCGACGGTGAAGATCAATTCTCAATTGCAATTAACCAGGGTTTTGCCATCGGCGATGGCTTTTTGAATGTGACAGCTGAGTTCGCTGAAGCTGATGCAACCGATCGATCAGTACAGCGAGATGATGCAGCGGGTTTGATCGGTGCAGGTATTCAGCAAGTAGGCAATCCGGCACAAGTATGGGGAACACCGGAAGTTGATGGTGACATTAAGCTTTGGGCAAACTTCGGCACTCAAATCAGCAAGAACGTAGAGCTGTTTGGTCAGGCGAATTACAACAACAAAGAGGTTACCGGTGGTTTCTATTATCGAAACCCGACTAATCGCGGCGGTGTTTACGCCAGTGGTGACAATCTGCTGTTCGGTGACCTGACCGGTAATGGCACCGGCGGGTGCCCAGCGGATATCCCTGGCACCGCAGCCGGATTAAACAGTGCTGAATTCGCAGCGGCGGCAGCTAATCCCAACTGTTTCCATTTTAGTGAGAAAATACCCGGTGGTTTCACTCCAAACTTTGGCGGCGAAGTCACAGATAAATCATTGTTACTTGGATTAGCCGGAGAAACCGATACTGGTTTCGGTTGGAGTGTAAGCGCATATTATGGAGAAAATATCGCAGATTTCTTTATTAATAATACGGTTAATGCCAGTTTAGGTGCCGACACTCCGCGTAATTTTAACCCGGGAGATTATGAACAGGCAGACACCGCTATTAATGCTGATTTCTACATGTCTTTAACCAGCGATATTAACTTGGCATTTGGTGCTGAATATCGAGAGGAAGAATTTACCATTGTTGCCGGTCAACGTGAATCCTATATTGATGGCGGTTTGGGTTCTCAGGGTTTCAGTACCTCTACCAATGGTTTTCCCGGATTTTCACCTTCAATTGCCGGGTCTTTTGACCGTACTAATACGTCGCTTTATGGAGACTTGGAATGGCGGGCGTCCGATGACTTACTCATCGGTGCGGCCGTGCGGTTTGAAGACTTCGATGATTTTGGTAGCACCACTAACGCGAAGTTGGGATTTAACTATACACTCTCAGATTCGGCGGGTATCCGTGGCTCAATCAGTTCTGGTTTCAAAGCACCGACACCAGGCCAGTCAAACGCTTCAAACATCTCCACTCAGTTGGTTGGGTTGGTGCTGACAAATCAGGGCGTAATACCTTCGACCAGTCCTGCCGCTTTGCTGCGTGGTGGTGATGTTCTGGAGCCTGAAGAGTCAACTAACTTTACGTTTGGCGCCTATTTCGCTATTGGCGAAGTTGACGTGACGATCGATTATTTTGATATCGACTTGAAAGATCGTTTAAGCCTTTCAAGTGACTTCAGTTTGACTGAGGCTGATCGCGCGACATTGGCCGGTCAAGGCATCGACGCTTCTGATATTGCTGAATTCCGTTTCTTCACCAATCAGTTTGATACCAACACAAGTGGTATCGACGTGGTCATCAATACCGATACGGATTGGGCTGGTGGTACGACTACCTGGAATCTTGCCTATAATTACACTGATACGGAAGTAACCAAACGTAATCCGGACTTATTGAACGATAGTCGCAAGCGTTTACTCGAAGACGGCGTTCCGGGAACTCGCTGGAACTTTACGGCTAACCACCAAATGGAAAAACTACGTTTGATGGGTCGCTGGAATTATTATGGTGACTATTATGACAACGAGGCCGGTGCAGAATTCGACAGCGCCAGCACTTTTGATCTTGAATTAGGCTACGGCTTCTCCGAACAGCTTGACCTAGTTTTAGGAGCGCGTAATTTGTTCGACGAGCAAGGCGAGAAAACCGTCAAAGCCACCAACGGCGATTTTGATGGGGGGGCTGTCTTAGGCTTGCCCTATAGCCAGTTCAATCCTTTCGGTTTTAACGGTACGTTCTTCTATGCTAAAGCAACTTATAGCTTCTAAGAGGATGTTGACAGTTAGATTTAGCTAGGTGAATAAAAACGGACGCTTTAGGCGTCCGTTTTTATTTGAGGAAACATAATTATATGAAATTAATATGAAAAGAAATGGGTGCGTCCGACGCTCTTTCGCTATTTTACTGGCGAATCTTACCCTGACAGTTATGTGGTGTTTCTCGGCATACATTGAAGTAATACCTTTCCTTTAATTTCGCCCTAGCGTCATAAATAGCCGTTAGATGTGTGAAGATCATTTCGGACTAATATTTTGGTTAACAAGAAGTAGTTCCCGATATAAGGCCGGCGAATAGAAGGGAGCCAATTCTCCACTGTTCAATGCGATATCCCACTCTTGAATTAATTCCTTCCTAATATTGAGAGCTGTGTCATGAGAGCATACCAGCCACGTTCCACCTTTGAAAACGATGCTGTCGATCACTAGAGTGAACCCAGTGTCTTTAGGAAAATAGGAATCAACAAAAATCGGCACGTCCATCCAAGAGTATGCTCTTTTTCCCCGGATCATTTTCGCAATTTGATCCCGTGATGGAATACCCTCCACCTCGTATCCCGCCTTCTTCATGTTCCGATGTATATCGCTTCCAGCTAGAACAAGACTCGGTTTGTTGCGCTGATCTTCTGTAATATCTGATGTAACGTATCTATTGACCAGAAAAACAGAGGAAGGACGCAGCCACCAATATTTTTTTTCGTTTTCCTCCGTTCTCGTCATATTGAAGCTGCAGCTATTTTTTTGATTGGGTAGTGTCCCGTGATAGCGTTTAATTGGCAAACTTTGGAACGTCACGCTATAGCTTGTTCTTTGCGCTACCAGCTCAAAGAATGCTTTGTTAAGTCTCTCAAAAGCCGCAGAGCCAATCGAATAGGATAGGAATGCCACTGTCGTATCATTTCTCGACATTTCATTTTTTTGGGCAAAAGAATTTTCCAGCGATAGCATTAAGAAGGACACCGCAGCCGTTGAAATGAATAGGGTTTTCGACAAGAAAAATACACTCCATCTGATCTTCAGGCTAATCATTCGTTCCTCAAATTGACACTCGCAATCATTTGATTCTGCAAGATCGACTTCAATAAGTACATAACTTTACAAGGCAACGTCTCTCCGTGCAATTCGTCATTGTGTAACGTAGGCGTTCGCCCAGGATCTACTGGTTTCCCTTCCATTCTGCCGGAAGGTTTTCAGGCGATTATTGAACTATTCAAAGTGAAAAGGGCAGTTGTTTTATTAATTCACGATAATATCTAAACGAAAATATAGTGGCTTTCACCAAAAGATGAAATAAGTTGTCAGAGAATCTCACTGACAGTTTCTCGCGACATATCACAAAGAAAACACGTAAATTCACGGATGGTGGCTGATTAGCTCTGGATTGTAATGCGATAGCGCTTGATAATGACGCTACTGAAAGTAGGTATACAGAGTAGATTTTCATAGTGGCAAACGTAGATCCCGAGATTTTAATGCGGCCGCTGACGCAGCGCGCCACGCTTATTAAGGATTGAGCCAGACCATTGCAGTGGTCTATCCGGAGTTGGTAATATTGTGAAATACAGATGAGACGTGCAAACAAAATTGGAAGCTAAAAGACGACGGATTAGTGAAGAAACATGGAAGACGTTACAAAAGCGACGTGTAATAGATTGATGGCTATTGTGGACATGAACCCTACAGATATATGAAATCGGATGATAGATGGTTAGACAAGTGGTCTGCACAACTACAGAACAAGTTGGTTCTGGAGCTGGGGTGTGGAACTGGAATTGATACAAGTTAACTATCCCAATTTGCAGCATCGCTTATTGCCTGTGATCTGGAACCGCCTGATTTAACCATAGATACGTTTGAAGTCGTGAAGCTCGATCACAGCAAAAACTTGCCATTTGAGAGCGGAAGTATCGATGTGGTTGTAGCAAGTTTGAGCTTACATTATTTCACTTGGACAGCGACTCGCAAGACCGTAAATGAATTGCTTCGAGTTTTCGATCGCCGGGGTTTGTTGATTTGTCGCCTTAATTCAGTTGATGATCACAATTACGGTTCCTCCGGGTACCCTGAGATAGAAAGAAATTTGTACGACGTTAGAGGGACTCCCCAACGATCTTTCAGCCGGGGTGATATCCATGATCTCTTTCGAGATTCTTGGCAGTTAGTTAACATTGAACAAAAGTCGATTGATCGTTATGAAAAAGAGAAAGTTGTTTGGGAGTTTGGCGCTAGCAAGAGTTAAGAAACCAAAGCTGGAAAATTGTATGTAAGCAAAGTTCGCATATTTGAGTTGCTAATTGTCACTAAAAGTCGAGAAGGTGTAATAATGAATCACGCGGATTTACAATTCGATGCCATCGCTGATTGGATGGTGTCCATTCCGGCAGGGAGCATATCCTTAAGAGATGATCGAAAAAAGACAAGGTGGGAGGCGAAGGTCTCCGAATTTTTGTTGAGTAAATTCTTAGTAACACAAGAAATCTATTCTCTGATTACTACTGAGCAGCCCTCTGTATTTCCAGGAGAAGACAGGCCCGTAGAAAGCGTTTCCTGGTTTGATGCTGTTCAATTCTGCAATGCACTATCTGAGAATTCAGGGATAGAAAGATACTATACCATCGATGTTGATTCTGAGTCCGTTGGAATAGTCGATGGCGCAACGGGTTATCGCCTTCCCACCGACGCAGAATGGGAATATTCATGTCGTGCAGGAACCGGTAAAGTGCAATATGCGCCACTAGAGCAAATTGCCTGGTTTAATGAGAACTCCCAACAGCGCACAAACGGTGTTGGATTGAAGGATCCAAATGAATTCGGCTTATTCGATATGTTGGGAAATGTCTGGGAATGGTGTTGGGATCTTTATGACCCTGAGGTCTATGGTTCCTACCGAATATTTCGAGGCGGAGGATGGAGTGACGCGCCAAGAGGATGTTTGGCGTCTAATCGCAGGCGAAGCCATCCTACTTTTACAGTCGACGATCTTGGATTTCGAGTGGCAAGATCAATATCAGTTGGCGGGCAGTAGGAATTAGAAAAATCAGTTATTCGATCATTCAGTCATTCAACTGGGCAACTGGAGGCTAAACACCTCTGCGGGCTATTAATTCGGTAAGTAGAAACGGTGGTATCCATGGTAACTGTTAGAGAAGCAACTCTGCAAGATGTCGATGTGGTTTATGATTTAATCATGGCGATTGCGAGACACCATGGTCAGGAACAATATGTTGTGACCGATAAAAATGAGTTGAAACGTTCAGGGTTCGGTCAATCAGAAAAATATGGCGTTTTGCTTGCCGAGATCGACGGTAAGTCAGCGGGATATGCCTCCTATACATGGAATTATTCGATCTGGCTTGGCTCTTTGTATATGAATATTGATGATGTATTTGTATGGGAGGAGTTTAGAGGCAAGAAAGTTGGTGAAGCGTTAATGATGAAAGCTAGGGATGTTTGCAAATCACATGGAGCCATGCGTCTAAAGTGGGAGGTCGAACAGGATAATCACCAGGCCATTAAATTTTATGAACGTCTTGGCGCTGAAGTGGATGTTAAGGGTGTTTGCAGATGGGGAGTAAATTAACATACCCAGAGAATCGGTCCTAGTCCGCGACCTTCGGCTTCTTCGACGGATTTAAGTTGGTTTGTCTCTTACTGCTTGCAGCCGCTAGGGAACAGTGCATCATTGAGTAATGAAGACCTGGGATTGTATTTAATGGAGCAATGGCCTTCAGCTATTTCGAACCGCTAACACTTCCTTTTTGCTGCGAATGGCATGTCACAAAAAAATTTGCCGAGGAAGAAAGGAAGAAAGGAAGACATATGACTGTAACTAGAGTTGGACATCGATATATCGATGTGGAATCCGAACTAACATTGGATACTTGGTTTCCGAGGAAAAATAATCACATTGAACGCGATTGTCTCGCGAAAAAGGTCGGGATCATTCGTTCTGATTTTACCGAGGTAACGATAGACGATTTTGACGCGGCTCCTTCCTCAGCGGAAGAAGCCTATTTGCGCCTGCATCTTTTATCTGAATGCGAGATGAAACCAAATTCGATGAATTTGGATGGAGTATTTGGGTTGCTGAATAATGTTGCCTGGACTTCAGCCGGTCCCGTTCTGCCTTCTCAGGTAGATGAGCTGCGCGCTGCAATGGCAAAAGAACTTCATCATCTAACGATTTTTTCGATCGATAAATTTCCACGTATGGTCGATTATGTCATACCGACGGGTGTCCGGATTGCCGACGCAGATAGGGTACGGTTGGGTGCACATTTAGCGCCTGGGACAACTGTGATGCATGAAGGTTTTGTTAATTTCAACGCCGGTAGCATAGGCGAATGCATGATCGAGGGCCGGGTCACGCCAGGTGTCATTGTTGGTTCCAAGTCAGATGTCGGAGCGGGCTCCTCAATAATGGGCACTCTGTCCGGTGGAGGGAAGCAAGTCAATTCCATTGGCGAAAGAAGCTTGCTCGGTGCAAATGCCGGAATCGGTATCTCGCTCGGAGATGATTCTATCGTTGAGGCGGGTTTGTACATTACAGCCGGTACAAAAGTTAGTATGCCCGACGGAGCCATTGTACAGGCCCGGGAGCTGTCCGGCCGTTCTGGGTTGCTGTTTAGGCGCAATAGCCAGACTGGACGCGTGGAAGTCATACCGACTGATTCCAGTCGATGGGGTGGGATTAATTTGACTTTACACAGCAATGACTAAGCGCCCGTATAAGAGTGTCGTTGACGGGAATGGCGATTCATCGCTCTCGGAAAAATCCAGCAGTAGTTCAGAGTACCGGGCCGGGTAGGCCATTCTTTGGATAGATAAAGGTCATATAGAAAAACGCTATGGTTGCGAAAACTTGGCATCTTTGTCGAAATGGAAACCCGTTCCAGCCGCAAGAATAGATAACCATACTTCAATGACTTAGAGTAAAGAGTTCCAGGGAAAGGGTATTTGTTTCTTCTATAATCGAGCGCGGCTACCAACCTTTCCTACAAGGTGTGAAATATATGCTACATTAGATGAAAAAATTCCTTATCTGCAAATAGACTACAGTAGGTGGATTTTGGCTTCAGGCAAACCGGTTCTATATCATCAGAAAGAAGTTCGTATTAGCCTTGTCCATTGGACGAAGGTAGCGATGGTAGTGGCATCAACCTTGTTTTTATTTTTTCCGGCGGTGCAGGCTGATGGAAAAGTGCTTGTGGCAGTCGGAGACTGGACACCTTTTATTTCAGAAGAATCCCCGACAAATGGGCCATTGAGCGAGATAATAACACGCTCATTTGCAGAAGTGGGCATAAATACGGCGGTTCAATTCCTGCCGTGGAAGAGAGCCTATGAGAAAACCAAAGAAACGATGTATGACGTATCTCCCGGGTGGAGAGTTACTGAAGAGAGACAAAGAGATTTTTATTTCAGCGACGTTATTTTGGTGCAAGCGCATCGTGTCTATTTTTCCAAATCCAATCCAATCAATGTAAGTAGCAATTCGGATCTTACTGGTTTAAGGGCAGGAGGCCTCCGCGGGTCGTTACTGCTTGCAGGCGACCAAGACGTGTTGGACAAGGAAAAAATCGAAACAGTATTTGGCGACAACTATCAAAATCTGTTTAAAATGATGATGCGCGGTCGCCTAGATTTTATTTATATGAGCCAATTTGTTGCGGAGAAAGCCATCCGTGATGCTTTGCCGCAAAAGCAATGGGAACAGGTAGGATATATCGAAAATCTTAGCAGAGATGAGCGTTACTTTCTTATCGTATCCAAGCAACATCGAAACGGCACTGTACTGATAGAAAAGTTTAATCGCGGTTTACAACTGTTACGGAATTCCGGCGAATACGATCGTATCCTAAATAGCGGTCTCAAAGCAATGCTGCGGTGATCGCCGTGAGTATCTTGTGCAATATTTTTTCGAATCGAGATGATTTACAGAAAGTTTGATCGATTATTGGGAGTCAATATGGCCACTTTTGTCAGCTATATTTCTATGTTAGTTGGTGGCTGAGATCTTCAAGGATACGACGATAGAAAAAGCGAAGGCATCCAATTCCAATTCTGCCAAAATATCAGTTCTGCTTTCCGGTTAACGTTAACTAGTACGACTCGGCTATGCCGAAACATCGGTTGATGCCACGCCAGTTCAAGTCAAGTTCGTCTAAAATGAGTCCTTCTATGTTGTTGCAGTGGCCTCGTGCTTTCTGTAACGTATGTGAAAAAAGAAACGGGCATTTGTCCTCATTATTTCGCCACCGTATTTCAGGAAAAACCAATGCCAGCCAATACTCGTTCGCACGTCCCGTTCCGCTCGAAAATGGAATATGCCTGTGGGAGTCTGGGAGAGGGGTTTGTCAATTACGCGATCTCTGCATTCGTGGTGGCCTATTATACGCAGGCGTTAGGTTTGTCCGGCACGCTTGCCGGTGCTGCTTTTTTCGTGACACTGGTATTTGATGCAATATCAGACCCTTGGATCGGTGCGTGGTCTGACCGGTTCAAATCAAAATTGGGTCGCCGTCACCCCTTTATCTTTATATCAGCAATCCCCGTTGGCGCGACATTCTACTGTATTTACATGCCGCCTGAATTTGTCAGGCACGCCAGTCTGGATCCTGGACTATTCGGTTACAGTGTCCGCGAGTGTTTACTGTTCAGCTGGTTGTTCGTATTTGCTTCGTTGTTCAAAATCTTCCTGACGGCGTATCACGTACCACATCTCGCTTTGGGTTCGGAACTCTCAGGAGATTATGTCGAGAGAACTCGCGTTTTGCGCTGGAACCAACTGGCTGTTTTTTGGGGAAGTGCATTGCTTGCCTTTGCATTTTATGGTTTTTATTTTCCCGACAACGCAATAGCCAAAGAGCATGACGCCACTTTTTTTGCAGCGAGCGTATCGCTCTCAGCTATGTTTCTCATTCTACTCAGTGCCTTCTTAACGCGTGATCAAATCCAGTTTTTGCCACAACCTAACGATAACTTACCCAAATTTACCTTTCGTCAGTTTCGAAGTGAATTCTGGCAGGCACTTAATAACAGAAACTATTTGCTTTTACTGGGAGGTTTCTTTTTTATCGCACCGTTGACCGGTGTTCGTGAAGTGATGCATTACCAAATGAATATTCACTACTGGGCGTTGCCGACCTCATTGATAAAGTGGATATCCTTAACAAACATGCCTGTATTTTTGTTGGTCGCATTACTGATTCCCTATTTTCATACCCGTTTTGAAAAAAGCAAAACCATGTTGATCGGTATTTCCGTACTCGCTTTCGCGTCGGTGACGCCCGTGCTTGCTCGCTCCTTTTTTGTCTTTCCGGAGAACGGATCAGCGTCTTTGTTTCCCACTTTATTGCTGTTTAACTGGTTATTTTACGGAGGATTTCTAATGGTTTCAATTTCAGTTTACTCGGCCTTAGGTGATGTCACCGATGAACATGAATTGAAAACCGGTCGCAGAATGGAGGGTATTTTTTATTCAGCCAGAACATTTTTCGGTAAAGTCACCATCGGGCTGGGGGCGTTGATCGGTGGCATCGCGATCGATGTTATTGGCTTTCCATCCCAGGCCATAGTGGGAGAGGTCGATCCTGAAGTTCTTTTTAATCTGGGCATTGTAGAGGGTCCCCTTGCTTCTATCCCCTTAATTGGTGCCATAATTTGTTACGGGTCGTACAACCTGAGTAAATCCCGACAGCTTGAGATTCAACGGCAATTGGCGAGTAAGAGTGAACAGGAGTTAGCCGCTTTAGCGGCGTCTTGATGTCGGTCAAAAAGACAGAGGTCTGATCTCAGCAACATTTCGGCCGCCTCATTCGCTACTACCAAAAATGGGTGCTGGTGATGTATTTTGTCTACGATACAACAGGTACAATGATGTAATTTTCACCCCTCGACTGGACATTAATATGAGTGACGAAATCAATTACAAGAATAACCCCCTCCACGGAGTGAGTTTAAAGAACTTGTTGATTGAAATGGTAGACCACTACGGCTTTGAAATTCTCTATGCTTATTTAACTATCAACTGTTTCAAGACCAATCCAAGCATTGATTCCAGTGTAAAGTTCCTTAAAAAAACCGATTGGGCACGAGAAAAAGTTGAAGCTTTTTACTTATATAAGCTTAAAAATTTGCCAAGAGCCTCTTCAGAACAGTTTCAATTACCACCGCGCGACCGAATTATTCCCGACGGTCAAACATCTGAGACGCCCGCCAAACTGAGCTTTGAAGAAGCTGAGCGATTACAGGAACAACGATTAAAAAAATCGGCTAATCGAGGCCACGATAAGGGATATCGTTCCGGTAGGGGGCATGACGTACAGCGAGCAGATCAGCCCAGAGAACGAGATAATACGCGTGACCACAAGACTGGCGGAAAGACTGACTTAAAGATAAAGAGTGGCCAAACGTCAGCAGATTCCGAAACTAGCGCGCTGGATAAAAATCCCGACCCATGGGGGAAATGGAAAAGTAAACATTAATGATCACCTTATGACAGATATCAATGCTGTTAGCCTTTCGAAACATATAGAGTGAAAACAAGAGCATTCAGAACGATCACAATTTTCTAGGGATGCTGATCAATAGCAACTCTTTGGGCGCGATCTTTACGCGCCGGGTTAATACTAATGGTGTTCATAACTATCGAATCAATAGAAGTCGGGTCATGTTCATCGGGTCAAGGGTTATCGGTCAATGTTCATCGGGTCAAAAGTAATGGAATCACTAGAAGTGGAACCGATTGTCATAGTCCCGTCTGTCGAATTGATGAGTGATAGTCACCCCATTCGATTTTTTACGGTTTGCCTCTGTCATGCGCCTTGATAAATTTGTATGCAAAAGTACTGAGTTAACGAAAGTACAAGCGATTCAGTTAATTAGGGATGGGGCGTTGGTCGTTAATGGAGCAGTGACTATTAGTGAAACCACTCAGGTTCATGAAAACAATATTGTTACGCTGCATGGCCGGCCGCTGACAGCGCGTTCTTTCCGTTATTTACTTATGTATAAACCACTCAACACGATTTGTTCAAATGTCGATGAGTTTTATCCATCAATTTTCAATCTGTTAAGTATCGATAATGGGTCTGAGCTCCATGTAGCGGGACGTTTGGATGCTGATACAACGGGATTAGTATTAATCACGGATGATGGGCGCTGGTCATTCAATATAATCAGGCCGTCGCGACAGTGCGAAAAAGTCTACCGGGTGGGTTTGTCGCGGCCTATCGCCAAAGATGTTGCCGACAAATTTCTTCAAGGCGTTCAACTCCAGGGTGAATCGCAATTGACGTTACCCGCAAAACTGGAAGTTGTTCACGAGAATGAAGTACTTCTAACTCTGCAGGAGGGAAAGTTTCATCAAGTTAAGCGTATGTTTTCGGCTGTGGGTAATCGGGTTGTATCGTTGCATCGCGAGCGTATAGGCAATATAACTCTAGATGTTCCGGTAGGCGAATGGCGGTATCTTTCGGCTAGTGAAGTGAGTTTATTTGTTTAATGATTTGCTGCTTGCCCGTAACTCATAGTAGATTAGTGGTAAAGCGGTGACAATTATTCTGGTGTTTCACGTTTAGCGGATCGCAGGAAAATAACATGCTCGGAAAGTAACAGTGTCGGAAAATAGAGTGAACGGAAAATAAATCGAGAGGAAATAACATGCGTGCTGCAATCATGCGAGACGGAAAACTGGCTCTTGGCGATATGCTGGTTCCCGAGCCGGGAGAAGGGGAAGTATTGGTGAAAACCTTGGCTTGCGGGATTTGTGGATCAGACCTGCATACGCTTAAACACGGTTCGGAGTTCGTTAAGCAATCGCGGGAATCTGGCGGTGGCTTTGATATGGATTTAGATAAAGATATCGTGATGGGTCATGAATTTTGTGCCGAAATTTTGGATTACGGACCGGGAACTAGCAAGGCATTGAAACCCGGCACCCGCGTGGTCTCGGTGCCGATGACCGTTCGGGATGGTAAAGTACAGACGGTCGGCTATTCCAACAGCGCGCCGGGTGGATACGCTGAAAATATGGTTCTTTTCGAGCCTATGTTATTAGCGGTCCCTAATGGCCTGCCTACTGAGCATGCGACATTGACTGAACCCGTTGCGGTCGGATTTCACGCCGTTCAAAAGTCCCGTATTCAGAAAGATGAAGTCCCCCTGGTGATAGGTTGCGGTCCGGTAGGCCTCGCGGTCATTATGGCTTTGAAAATGATGGGCATTGGGCCAATCGTAGCCTCGGATTTCAGCCCTAGGCGCAGAAAACTGGCGGAACAACTCGGTGCCGATATTGTGATTAATCCAGCTGAAGGATCACCGTATAAGTGTTGGAGCGACCTAGCCGCTAAAGACAAGCATGGCGTGGATATGCCGGTGAATCTGTTATCCGGTAGTCCGACCTTTAGAAATGGCGTGTATTTTGAGTGTGTTGGTACCCCGGGAGTTATTTCGCAGTTGATGGCAGGTGCTCAGAAAGACTGTCGGATTGTTATTGTCGGAGTATGTATGGAGCAGGACGCAATTAATCCATTGGTCGGAATTAATAAAGAGCTTAATCTTCAGTTCGTTCTTGGCTATACGCCCGAGGAGTTTGCCGAGTCTTTACATAATATTGCCGAGGGTAAGATTGATGTGGCGCCGCTCATAACAGGAACTATTTCTATAGACGGTATTCCGCAGGCGTTTACTGATTTGGCGGACCCGGAACAGCATGCCAAGATACTAGTTGTTAATTAGCGTTTTAGGTTTTTTCGTATTGAGTGGGACTTTTTGCGGTCTGTATTGAGTGCGTATTGAGTGATTTTTGCGATTCGGATATCGAATCACTTTCAATATAGTAGTCTCTAGTCATTCAGATGAGTGCACGACTTCAGTTCCAGAGCTGTCGTTGAGTGCAGTAAGAATTACCGGTATTTGATCGTCCGAAAACCTCGCACACAGCTATTGTCGATCGGTTTAACAGGGCTTACTTGGTTGATGTTATCTTAAAGAATATCTGACCTGTTCTCGCCGAAGTAAAGCTCTCGCATAGCAGATTTGCCATGAAATTAACGTTGAGCGACTAATCTTTCATAACAGGGTGTAATGTTCATGGAGAAATCATGCTTACGACCATAGCCACCTACACATTTCCCTATGAAGCTCAGATTGCCAAGGCAAAGTTAGACTCTGAAGGCATTCCAGCTTTTATTGCCGATGAGCTGACCATCAACATGCAATGGCTCTATTCCAATGCGATGGGTGGCGTTAGGCTTCAGGTTCTAGATGATTACGCGCAGCAGGCAATAGCTGTACTGTCCGTCGATTCAAGCGATGTTCTAGAGCGAGAACAAGGCGGTGATGACAGTCCATGTTCGGCGTGTGGTAGTACTGACGTCGAACCCTATCAAATCGGAAAGCGTTGGGCGTTTCTCGTTTTTATAGGTCTGGATTTTCCTTTGTTTCCCGTAAAAAATACCGTTAGGTGCCGACAATGCGGTCACGTCGAAAAAATCTAAGCATTGTGAAAACCGAGTGACTGCCAAGGTGTGGGGCCCATGCAGAAGAATTGAATTCGAATGATTGTTATCGTCCACAGTAGCGAAATAAAATGAAAAATATACGATTGTTAATTTGTATCCTGTTTTTTTGTCACACGGCTGCGGAAGGCAGGGAATTGTCGAAAAACGGGCAGCTATCGAAAAGACATGTATTCTATTTACATGGGGCGATAATTGAATTGGGAGATCCAAGGCCCAACCATAAGGAATATGGTGTCTATGATTATCCAGCCATTGTTTCCGCATTATCAAAATACGAATTTCAAGTGATTAGCGAGCAACGTAAACGGGATACCGATCATTTACTTTATGCAACGAAGGTAGTTGATCAGGTCAATAGCCTTATTGCTAGTGGTGCCAAAGCTGAAAATATAACCGTCGTAGGGTTCTCAAAAGGCGGCATGATTACGGCTATTGTTTCGTCCTTACTCGCTAGAGACGATGTCAACTTCGTCATAATGGCAACCTGTGGCGAGTGGTATGATAACGATGAATATCTCAAGAGCTTACGTTTGCGAGGTAACATCTTCTCGGTTTACGAAAAATCGGATATTGCTGGTTCTTGCAAGTCACTGGCAAGTCGGGAACCGGTGCCATTGTCGTTTGCGGAGCTTGGCATCGATACAGGTAAAAAACATGGCGCATTTTTTCTTCCGCGTGAAGAATGGCTAAATCCCGTTGTGTCATGGATTCGTCGAAACACTGTTGGTATCCCAGTCAATTCGCCGCTTTAAACGCTGTGTTTTTTACAGTGTTGGGTCTGGGTAAGTAAAACGATTCCTTGCAAACTGGATTGTCATGCCGTCGAGATTATCAAAATAGTCACGTCGTAGCGATTGTTATTTTGAGCGAACAAGTTGACGGTATCGGTAAATATTACGCGGAAGGGTCCATTCGTTATAGGCTTTATAAGCTGTTAGAATCGGCTGTAAAGGAGGTATCGAACTAAGCGATGAAAATGTTTATTCAATTTTTTAGATTTTTTTCACGCCAAGGGCTAACCCTCTGTATTTTTTTCGCCGCTAACCCGGCAGTGGCAACCTGGTCGATAATTGCCGTTGATAACCGCACTGGTGAAACCGGGATCGCAGGTGCGAGTTGTTATCCGGGGTCTTCCGTTATTGCGGGAGTTGTACCCGGTTATGGAGTGGTCACAGCCCAGGGACTTACCTACCTTCCAGGCCGTGATTTAGCGATGAAACTGCTGGCGCGGGAAGAAACGGCAAGCTCGATTTTAAAAACCATAACTTCTTCTGTCGTTGATTCCGAATGGTTTTATAAGCGCTGGAGTCGGCAATACGCTGTTGCGGCGGTCGATCCAAATACGCCTGACATTGCAACGTATACGGGTATCTTTACTGCGCCTAATCGCGGGGAATTGAAGGGAGTTAACTTTTCAGTGCAGGGTAATATCCTACGTAAGGGAGTGCTGAAAAATGCCTTTAATCGCTTTCATGAAGTCAACAAACGTTCCAAGAGTCTAGCACCAGCACTGTTGGCCGCGCTGGTCGCGGGTGGTACTGCTGGTGGCGATCGTCGCTGCTCCGAACAACAGGCGGCGCTTTCAGCTTTTCTGATCGTTGCTAAAGCGTCCGACCCGCTCTCTCAGCCTTCCGTGAACCTGATAGCACCTGACCAGATGAAAGGCGGCGCTAATCCCATCAATGCTCTCGTCGTTATGTTTAAGCAACACCAGCGTTCGGAGCTTATCCGATCAGTGAAGTAAAAATTGGGCATCGTTGTTCGAGATGCATCTCAAACGATCCTCTTTTTGTGTGGGGTCAATATTGATGTTTTCTGTTGCTCAAATTGTCCTGTCGACCTAAAAACCGCCAACGGCGATTCCAGGTATCGCATTTTAACGTTTGGGATTTACGAGAAGTCGAAGCTTATTTCTCATCACTGTGGCGTGTTACAGAGCGTAGGTGTGTTTTTGACTGCAATAGTACACGCTTCAAGGCTTTATCGTATGCTGTTATACTGCGCACCTCTGCCATAATATACAGCTTGCAACCGATAGACATCGACTAAGACTGTCCACGGAATATTCAACGACTTGAGGCTTTTAATGCCATTCTCAACACTGGGGTTATGCGACCCTATTTTAGATGCTGTATCCGAGCAAGGTTATCGGGAACCCACCGCTATTCAGAAACAGGCGATTCCTGTGGTCTTGTCGGGCAGCGATCTAATCGCTGCTGCGCAGACAGGGACAGGTAAAACCGCCAGCTTTGTGTTACCTCTATTGGAAACGCTAAATACCGGACGTAAGCTACGCGGTAAGCGCATACAGGCTCTTATTCTTGTGCCAACTCGTGAACTTGCTATACAAGTTGAATTAGATATCGCGCGCTATGGCAAGTATCTCAGTCTTAGTTCAATGGCCATGTACGGTGGGGTCGATTCAGAACCTCAAAAACTACGGTTGCTGGAGGGAGTCAACATTTTAATCGCGACACCCGGTAGGCTGTTAGATATGGCTCACCAGCGGGCATTGCACTTTGATGAACTGTCTGTTTTGGTTTTAGATGAAGCTGACAGAATGCTTGATATGGGTTTCATCGCCGATATTAATAAGATTATTGAGCGATTGCCGAAACAACGCCAGAACTTGCTATTTTCCGCCACACTCTCCGATAGTGTCCGGTCTTTGGCTAAAACCGCTATTGACGATCCCGTAGAAATCTCCGTTTCTCCCGATAGCGCTACAACATCAAAAATCGACCAGTGGCTTATCACAGTGGACAAGGGAAATAAATCCTCGTTGCTAAGCCATTTAATAAAGGAACAGGAGTGGCAGCAAACGTTAATCTTTATTGAAACAAAACACGGAGCGGCCAAATTGGTTAGCCAGTTGGAGAAAAGAGGAATTAAAGCCGAGGCAATTCATGGAGGTAGGAGCCAGGCGGTTCGCGAAAAATTATTGGCCGACTTTAAGTCCGGCCAGCTTAACTTAATGGTGGCGACTGGTATTGCCGCGCGCGGACTCGATATCAACGGGCTTTCTCGAGTTGTTAATTACGATTTACCTGATCAGGCTGATGATTATATCCATCGCATTGGGCGAACGGGACGTGCAGGTGCCTCTGGTGAAGCTATTTCTTTCGTTTCAAAAGATGATTTCAGGAATCTTTGTGCAATCGAAAGTCGTCTCGGCCATATTATCCTTCGCAAGGAAATCGAAGGCTTTGCCGCCGAAAAAGTGGTTCCCGTTTCTATATTGAATTATGTGCCGCAAAACAAGACCAAAAGAAAGAGGCAGTGAGAGTCGATAGTTTCATCGGTTCTGGCAAGAGTCAAAGCTGATCCGTTAGACTCTTATTCGAACATTCAGGAAAGTCTTTAATGATGTTTACCGCGTTTCATATAGTTACAGGGATTATCGGTCTTGCTTCCGGTGCAGTCGCTTTTTACGCTACGAAAGGAGCAAAACTGCATAAGAAAAGCGGGCTAATTTTCGTTTACTCCATGTTGCTAATGTCCGGCAGTGGCGCGTTGATTGCCGCGGTCAAATCAGAACCGTTGAATGTGATTGCCGGAGGACTTACCTTCTATTTAGTTGCTACAGCGTTTTTAACGGTTAGACGTAAAGACAGCAAAAGTATATGGTTTACCTCAGCAGCGGTGTTAACGGCGCTAGTGGTTGGCGTTGGTGGTGTTCTCACTGGGCTCGACGGATTGAAAGCGCCAGACGGTAAAATAGACGGTCAGCCTGCACAAGTTGCTATCGTGTTCGGAACCATCGCGCTGTTAGCTGCGAGCCTTGATCTGAAAATGGTTTATAGTGGGGGAGTCAGAGGCAAACATCGGCTCGTTCGGCATCTCTGGCGCATGGGCTTTGGGTTATTTCTGGCGGCGGCATCATTTTTCCTGGGCCAAGCCCAAGTTATTCCAGAACCTATTCGAAAGCCGGTCGTGCTAATAACACCCGTTCTGTTGGTGTTCCTTCTCACCGTATTTTGGGTAGTTCGGGTACTATTTTTCAATTACAGAGTTGCTGTTAACACCGACCGGAAATAGTCGCGATCTTGGCGTGAGTTCGATAGAAAAACATCAGAAGTGTCGGGAAGCATTTAGCGTTAACGATGGACTATATGTCTTTAGCGCACTATCCTTTGGATGTAGTAGATTAATAGCAGGGCCTGCCCACGTGTATGTTTTTTCCGAGCTAAATTTTAACCATAAGCAGCTGGAATGATGGTTTCAATAGACGGCTACAACAATATCTTTCAGATTTACCAATCCGTCAATACGCGAATTTTCCGCGGGATACGTCAGGTCGACGGGCTTCCGGTCATTCTAAAATTGTTGAAAAGTGATTATCCTTCTGTCGAGGAAACCGCTTATTTTAAACGAGAATATGAAATAACTCGCGATCTGGATCTTGAGGGTGTGATTAAGTTATATGGTCTCGAACGCTACCATAACAGCTGGCTACTGGCACAAGAAGATATCGGTGGCGAATCTTTAGATTTATTCCTTAAAAAACACAAGCTCAGTGTTGTAGACTCACTTCAACTTGTGATGGCTATTACCGAGGCTCTGGGCGAAGTTCATCAGGAAAACGTCGTCCATAAGGATATTAACCCCTCCAATATAATTTTGAATTCAGCATTAGAAGCAGGTATCGGCGACAGTAAAGTTCCATCTACAGGTAGCGAAAGTTTAAAGGGTCAAATAAAGTTGATCGACTTCGGAATCGCTACGAAGCTAACAAAGGAAACTGCTGACCTCGTTGCAGTAAACGTTCTGGATGGGACCTTACAATATATGTCGCCGGAACAGACCGGGCGAATGAATTGCCGATTGGACTATCGTACTGACTTATACTCTTTGGGTGTGACTTTTTATGAATTGCTAGTTGGGAAAACGCCTTTTGAGGTCGATGATACTAGTGAGCTGGTACATTGCCATATAGCGAAGGAACCGATATCTCCGTCTGAAATTGATTCTGACGTCCCGCATGCCATCTCTGAAATTGTACTTAAGTTGATGGCCAAAGCACCCGAAGATCGATATCAAAGCGCCCCCGGATTGTTATCGGATTTACAATACTGCCTGGATTGCCTTCGCGAAGGGAAAGATCTTGCGTCGTTTGAGGTTGGCAGAAGTGATGTTTCCTCGCACTTTCACATACCGTCGAAACTTTATGGGCGCGACGATGAGTTGGCAGCGTTGTTGAATTCGTTTTCCAAAGCGTCTGCAGGACAGTGTGTATTGATGTTGGTGGCGGGATATTCGGGCGTGGGGAAATCTTCGTTAGTTCGGGAAATTCATCGCCCAGTGATTGCGAAAAAAGGGTACTTTTTCACAGGTAAATATGATCAATTTAGCCGCAATGTACCTTACGCAGGCTTAATCCAAGCCTTTCAGGATCTAATCAAGCAGTTGCTTAGTGAAACACCCGATCAGTTAGTTCTTTGGAGAGAAAAAATTCTGGAAGCGGTGGCTCCCAATACACAATTAATGATTGAGGTAATTCCCGAGCTGGAAATGATCGTGGGCGCCCAGCGGGACGTTCCAGAGCTGGATGTGTCAGCAGCACATAACCGATTCAAGTTTACCTTGCTGAGGTTTATCCAGGTATTCGCTCAAAAAGGTCATCCCATTGTACTATTTTTGGATGATTTACAATGGGCTGATTCAAACAGCGTGGACCTGCTCGGCGCAGTGTTGGTTTCTCCGGTGAGTAAATACCTGCTTTTGATTGGAGGATATCGGGACAATGAAGTCGACGCTTCGCACCCTCTATTGGTTATGCGACAAGAACTCATCAAAGGTGGCGGAAACGTCAAAACACTTTCATTATCACCGCTAACAGAGGAATCTGTTAGCCAATTGTTGGCCGATACCTTACGTTGTCCGAAAAGTCGAGTCGAGTCTTTGGGTAAGCTGATCATCCAAAAAACAGGAGGAAACCCCTTCTTTATCCGGGAGTTTACGAAATTACTTTACCTGGAAAAGTCACTTCGATTCGATCGGGGAGATGGTGCTTGGACTTGGGACACGATTTCAATTGAAAATCAGGCTTACACCGATAACGTACTTGAGTTGATGGTGGGAAATATCCTTAATTTACCTCGGGAAACGCAGCAAATAATTAGCGTCGCTGCCGTGATAGGTAACAAATTTGGGCTTCGATTTTTATCTAAGGTTTGCAATAAGTCTCTTGGGCAAGTTGCGACAGCCTTATGGCCCGCGGTAGAGGCTGAACTCATCGAGCCTTGTGATACTGGCCATCAACAACTTTTAAAAGGAGGTTTATCTGACCGCGGACAGTCAACGCCGTATGATGTCGAATTTATTGATACCTTCGTCCATGACCGAATCCAACAAGCGGCGCTCGGGTTAATTGACCACCAGGCATTGCGGCAACATCATCTAATTATCGGGCGTTTGCTGTTGTCGCATTATGAAGAAACCAGAACAGATGGCGCGATATTTGAAATTGTGCGGCACTTAAACGAATGTCGGAGCCTTCTGCAAGCCACTGGAGAAAAAGATAATCTGGCGAGTTTGAATTTCAAGGCAGGACAAAAAGCAACTGAGGCGACGGCCTACGAGAGCGCTTACGAGTACCTGAAAATCGCCAAGGCGCTCTTGTCAGAATCGACATGGGAAAGCAACTATCGGCAAATGTACGACGTCTGTCAAAACTACGCCGAGTGTGCCTACCTGAATAATGACTATGAGCTCGCACTGCAGGTTATTGACGACAGTTTTGATTACGCACGCAATAATGTCGATAAGACTAAGCTGCTTCGTTTGCAATCATTAGTCTACACTCAGCAGGGTTTAACCAGGGAAGCTGCAAATAGTATTTTAGCGGCTTTGCGTATATTTGGAATCCCCCTGTATGAAACAACGAAGGAAAATCGCCGTGCGCTTGAAAGTGAATCACAGGCATATACATCCTCAATTGACCTTGACGTAATTCGTGGACTGGATTGCTTACCCGTTGTGGAAAAATACAATTTAGAGAAAAAAACCATTATCGATTTGATGGTCTTTGCTTATCTTCCCTTGATTCAGATTCAGCGAATGGATATAGCGAATTTATTAAGCTACCGTGCGCTTCGGCTGTCGGAATCCGTCGGAATTACAGACTCTTCTCCATCTGCTTTTGTTCATTTTGCCGCTTACTTAAGTAAAAAAAAGAATTACTGCCGAATAGCTTTTGAGCTTGGCGAGACCGCCATTAGCGTAAACAAACGATTAAACGCAGGCCGGTTTAAGAGTAAATTGTTGTTTATGCACGCGGTGCAATTGTATCACTTTGGTAGCCCTGTACGCGGTAGTGTAGATCTCTTCCAAAAAGCCTATGCTTGTGGAGTAGAAACAGGTGATTTAGTCGAAGCAGGTTTTTGTACCGCCAATACGACGATCACCGCTATGTTGGCCGGCTATGCCATGCCTGAGCTCAAGAAAATCTATTCAAACCAACGAGCACTGGCGGACGAGGTTTACTACACACATAGAGACACCTTATTTCCATTTTACCGTCAGGTTATGTTGGCTTTGGAGGGCAAAACTTCGAGTTTGTCTGACCTGAATGATGAACAGTTTAGCGAACATGAGTATTGGAGAAAGTTGCCAGACAAAAGTGATGTTACCTTGATTTGGATAATGCCGATAAAAGTCATGTTGCTGGTATTCGAAGGCAAATTTGCTGAAGCGCTGAATTGTTCGGAGGATGCAGAACCCGTTTTCGTAAATTTACCCAATATTTATTGTTCAATCAGTTTCCTTTTTTACTACACCTTGGCCTTGATTGCGGTAAATAGTACCCGGCCCGAGCAGCGGCGTAGCAAAAAAATTACTGATAATTGTGCAAAAATACAAGGCTATATGGATGCCTGTCCGCAAAATTTCGAGCATCAGTATTATTTGTTAAAAGCAGAACTGGCCTGCGGAAACGGAGAGAAGTGGGATGCCGTTGAATACTACGAAAAGGCGATAGTTTCAGCTCGGGAAAATAATTTCCTGCATATTTCAGCGTTTGCCAATGAACGCCTGGCAATATTCTGGTTAGAGCATGATAAGGAAAATCTGTCTCGAGTCTATTTTACAGAAGCGCTTTATATGTACGAGCTGTGGGGCGCTAAGGCAAAAGTAACGGAGTTGAAGGAGAAATATCCTGACCTTATTAGACCGCTTTCTCGTAACAACCGTGAGCCTGAATCCCAGCTCAGCTCAGTGTCGGAAAATGATCCGTCGAACTTAGACCTCGGAAGAAAGATGGATTTGTCTACTGTGATAAAAGCATCCAACGTAATTTCAGGAGAGATGCTATTACCGCAGTTACTTAAGTCCTTGTTGAAACTGATTCTTGAAAATTCGGGTGCTCAAAAAGCAATTCTGATTCTGAACAACAAAGGCCAATTAAGTATTGAGGCGACTGGAGATGTGAATCAAATCGAAACAGTGGTACTTGAATCCACTAGATTGGACTCTAACAAAGCTGAAATTCAGGACTACCTTCCTCTCTCCATTATCCGCTATGTGGAACGAACGCTTAAGCCATTGGTCCTGGAAGAGACGGCTAATCAGGCAAACCAGTTTTCTCAAGACCCCTATTTTAAGAAAGCGACACCGCGGTCCATACTCTGCGTACCGGTTATTCATCACAATAAATTAGCAGGTTTACTTGTTCTTGAAAACAATCTAACAGCCGGTGTATTTACTCTTGAACGGGTAGATCTTTTGAATGTTTTGCTGTCTCAAGCGGCAACATCTATTGAAAATGCGACACTCTACGACGAGCTTAAGGTAGCCAATGACGATTTGAGGCAAAGTCTAAAGGTGAAGCAGCATTTTCTATCGGCCATAAGCCACGAGTTAAGAACACCGATGAATACTATTATGGGTGGGCTTCAATTTGCTCGCTCGCACTCGGATGAGGGCATTGAATCATCGTTAGCAATCGTACAAAACGGGGCATCCGAGATGATGTCTTTGGTCAATGACGTCTTAACACATACTGAAATTCAATCGGGGGCCCTTAAGGTCAATTCGCACAATGTTTCCGTTTCGGTATTGTTTGAGAAACTCTTCACCCGTTACCAGGCACAGTGTGAACAGAAACAACTGCAACTACATTGGAATAGAGATGAAACGGTACCGGAATGGCTGTTAGTCGACGAACTGAAGCTTGAGATTATTTTGTCGAAACTACTTGATAACGCCATTAAATTTACGGAACGTGGATTTGTGTCTTTAAGTATCGGATGGGACCAAACGAGTGGGCTACTGCAATGCGCCATTGAGGACAGCGGCATTGGTATTGGGAGGGAAGATTTGTCAAAAATTTTTGACGAATTCACGCAGTCGGAAGGAGGATTTCAACGCCGCTTCGGTGGTCTGGGGATTGGTCTGTCAATTTGTAATAATCTGACGGAAGCGTTAGGCGGCAGCATCTCGCAAATATCGAAAGTAGGGCGAGGAAGTTGCTTTACGGTCAGCATACCTTTGCAAACAGGGAGCTTACCGGATAAAGAACAGGCCCAATATCTTGCTTCAGCGGAACTTCCGATTCTGATAGTAGAAGATAACGTGGTCAATCAGAAGATG
Source organism: uncultured Cellvibrionales bacterium (assembly GCA_913019905.1). Classification (GTDB taxonomy): domain Bacteria; phylum Pseudomonadota; class Gammaproteobacteria; order Pseudomonadales; family Dasaniaceae; genus Oceanicoccus. The sequence goes on along the minus strand of CAJVZD010000011.1, from coordinate 78,605 downwards.
ATGACGAAAATGTTGAAGAGACTGGGTTACACCAGTATTGTCGCCAATCACGGTCAGGAAGCGTTAGAGATTTTGGGCGAAGAACAATCGTCGTTAATCTTAATGGACTTGCAGATGCCCGTCATGGATGGATTTACCTGTGCTGAAGTTATTCGTGGGGGCGTTGCGAGTTTTCGTGATATCCCCATTATTGCAGTCTCCGCTAATTTAATGGATACAGACAAGGCCCATTGCGTCGAATCGGGTATGAACGACTTTTTAGAAAAACCGGTCAGGCTTGATAGTTTGAGAGGCAGCTTATCTGAGTATATTGAGCCTGTTTAGAGCGTGTCAGATTAACCACCATTAGTAATCTGAACCATCAATTGTGCAAAGGCCATTGCTCACTCTTTTCTGGTAATTTCCTGAATTGGGGCCCGCATGGTGATTGATATGCAAAAAAAAGCCAGCCTGATTAATCGGGCTGGCTTTTATTGTGGGAATTAGCACCGAACTGGCTGCTTTCCCGAATTGTTAATTTTACTGAATACTGGCGACTCTCTTCGCCTTGCGTGCTTTACGTGCTTTATCCATTTGTGCTAACAATGGCTTAAGTTCCGCGATGTTGAGGCCGCCGTCTTGGTTCGCATCGAGAAGCCCCCACATGGGCGATAGCTGCTTGGCGAAGCTTTCTGGTAGTTCCTCTAGCATTAACAATCCGTCCATGTCGTTGTCCATAAAGCCTATCATCTGCGCAGCACGTGTATCTTCTTTCGTATAGATCGGTTTGCTAGATGTTTCATCGTTCCATTCAAAGCTCATGCTGCCGTAAAGCATTTCATCATGAGACTGTTCTCCCCAGGGAACGGTGCGGCTAGCGTCAGGATTTTTAGCATTGTTAACAGAATTATCGTAAGTCGAGCTGTAAACCATTTTACTGCCTTTAGGTATTTGTAGTGGCTCAGTAAACGTATAGGTGCGCTGCCAGTTAAAGTCATAATTCGGAACTGACAAAACCACCTCTGATTCCCCGTTGGGGTATTCCACGGTGTAATTGGCACTGCGTCCACGGTAGTGCGCATGCGCGGTTACCGAGTACAGAGTGGCGTCATCGCTAAAGGTGAAATACGCATTCTCTTCATGTTCTGCCGAATTCGGTTTAATTTTGATCGTCGGATCCACGATCACATGTGTACGTAAAAAGTTGGCTGGAACTTCATCCGCAAAATATAGACCAACGCGTGTTTTGTCGGTGGTTGCAAGGCCGATCGGTGTGTAGTGCATCTGTAGCAAGAAGGCTTCGTCGGCTGGAACAAAGACGCCGGTACCTTCAGGTAAATTAGCTGATTCGTTGCCGACTGCGTAACCCATGATGTAATTGTCGAAAACGGATTCCAGGCTGCCCCCATTTTCTTCGGGCGCGGGGCCGGATCCCATCAGTACATGGTGAACAACACGGCCATCGCCAGGAATGATAGTTGCGGCTTTGACCCAGACATCTTTACCCAAGGGGTTTTCCAGTACGGGAAATTGATATTCGACAATTCCGGTTGCAGGAATGTCGTAGGCAGGTACTTCGAGAATTAAGTCCGGTTCACCCAAAGTCCAGCGAGTTTCTAATGGCTTCACCTTCAACAGTGGATCTGTGCCCTGACCACGTTCAGCGCCGGCTTCAATCCAGGCAATTAGTGTCTGTGTATCTTCGTTGGAAATACTTGCATCATGTTCCCACACGCCCGTATCTGGATCTGCGTGCCATGGAGGCATACGCTTGGTGCGGATAACTTCACGGATCATGGGAGCAAAACCCTTAATCATCGAGTATTCTGTCATTGCCCAGGGAGCGATACCACCTTCGGTATGGCAGGCGGTACAATTGTCAACCAGGATGGGGGCAATATCGTCGGTGTAAGAGATGTTTTTTGCTGTTTCTGTGTGAGGGTAGTTAATTGCACAGCCGTTAGATTTTGTTGAGGCTACTTTAACGTCTGTCCCCGCAATCAATGAATCTACGGTGTCGCGTACTGCTGTGCCGCCGCCTCCACGATAGACAATTTTTCTAGTGTTGGGCTCAATAACTAAGACTTCGCCGGCATTCTTTAACTCTAGCGACGAACCAATAATTTGTGCAGTGTCTTGTAATACGGGAATGTTAAGTCCTGTTTTCTTAACATTGGCGGCTATCGCGTCGCGAGTTCCTTTTTGGTCAGAATTGATCATTAAGACTTTTACGCCTTTATCCGAGTAATCTTGCTGTAGCGAGTTAACTGCGGCGCTATCAGCCGCGGCTATGTCACAGCTATTGCTGTGCGCCACCAGAACAATGGCTTTTGCGTCTTTTTCATAATAAAGTTTTTGAGCTTTTCCCGTATGATCCAGTAGCATAAAGTCGTCGGCTCTATCAACGTTAGCCACCGCCTGGCCGGCAAAAATGAGGGAGCAAAATAATGCTGCAGCACCAGCCTTAGTCGTAGAAATCATGGTTTTACCCCTGTGATTAATGATTTTGTTTACAGCCCGCTAATATACCCTACTTTCACACTCGGATAATAGGGGGCTTAAATTACATTTAGGCAACTTTCAGGGCGCTGAATTGGCTTGTTTTATCGGCGATGGAAAGACAAAACTCAAAGAAACCTCTGTAGTGTGTTACTGCGTATTGATTTTAAAGTAGATCGGTCGAGCAGTGAGATCAAATCGGGTCACCTTGTCTATGGGTAAAAGCTATATTCCTAAGAAAATTCTCACTAAAAAGGAGGTTGAAAAGCGGGGTTTCTACGAGTTCAAATATTCACGTTAATGGCCTTAAACGAATCCATCCCGATTCAATAGTTTCTTCAGCTAATTCATATCCTTTGTCGGCAGGCAATACAATTTCTCCTGTATCCGGGATAACCCGGACGCGCTGGTCGCTTTGATTGGCCCGCGCGGATTCGATGACTTGTTCGGTCGAACTGAACTTCGACAATGCTCTTACCATCGCTAATGTCGGAGACATGATGTTCATTTTTTTATCGTCAAAATTTTGCAAAATATCTGTAGGGCTCATCCACTCGGAATGAACAGTTTCACGATTGTCGTGCAGAGGGATTTGACCTTTTGGGATTCTGGCAATAAAAAAACGTGCATCAAAGCGCCGGGGAGGGCCTTCGGGCGTAATCCAGCGCGCGATATAGTGCATGTCTGCGGTATCCAGCAGCAAGTCTTCCCGGCGTACGATATCGATAAAATCTTCGCTGCCGTCGTTAACTTGATCCCGGTACTTTTCGAAACGAGCGGCACGCTGTTGATCGGTAAACGACAGGGCATGTCCTTCGTTTTCATGCCTGGCCAATAGAATCCCTGCTTCCTCAAAACTCTCTCTTATTGCGGCAATATAATAGGCTAGTCCGCCTTTCTCAATATTCAATAACTGACTGGCGCCGTGGTCAGTTCTATCCTTGACAATCGCGTGGATAGCCTCTGAATTATCTTCTGCATCGACCGAGCCGCCGGGAAATACCCACATACCTCCCGCAAAAATGGTCGCTGCGTGCCGTTCCATCATCAACACCTGTAAATCAGGTCTATCGTCTATCAGCATGACCGTTGCGGCAGAGCGGATCGCGACAGTCGCTGGATCAAAGTCATTCGCGGCAGAATTTCCAGAGATGGAGTTACTGGGCGCGGAGTTGTTTGAGTCAGAGCTATTTGAGTCAGGGCTATTCATGATTTAAAATTCTGGCTGAGGATTGTTTCTAAAATAACAGACAATAGGGGGTACTAACAAATAAGCTTTTTAAGCCGACCACTAAACGAAATCATGCTGCGCTTATTGAAGTCAGTATTTCAGCAGTTGAGGCCAGCATCTCAGCGGAAGACGGAGAATTAGCGTCGACGAAATGAATTGGCTGTCGTTCAGATATTACGGTTCGGTTGACAAATTCATGTCAGTGGCAGTTATACGCTTATCGGAAGATCCGTAAATGATGGTGCCCCATTTTGTTCAGTTACATGATTGAGGCGTTAAGTTTCTCTCGAGTTATTTTCGAAGTGTTTTGCTGTGGTTCTGACGGTCTTGTTGTATAGTCATTCTCGAACTTTATTTCGATTCAATAAACTATAAAAGAGGAAGTGCAAAATGATCGGATACGTCACGTTAGGTGTCAATGATATGGAAAGAGCAAAATCTTTTTACACTGACTTACTCGAAGATTTGGGCGGCAAGTTGCTGATGAGCATGGACCGAATTGCCTTTATTGGTGAAAATATGGGAAGTCCGATGTTGGCAGTGTGTGTTCCCTATGATGAAAATGATCCGACACCGGGCAATGGTAACATGATTGCTATTCCCACAGGCTCAAAAGAGAATGTCGATAAAATGTATCAAAAGGCAATTTCCTTGGGAGCGACCTGCGAGGGCCCTCCAGGTGATCGCATGCCAACATTTTGCGGCGCGTATTTTAGAGATCTAGACGGTAATAAGGTGTGTTTTTACCACATGGGTTAATTGTAGCGATGGTTTGTGCGATAGCTTGTTCGATAGCCTAATCGAATCATTTTCTCGATAGAGAGAATGATTCAATGACATGATAATCTTTGGATTTTGCGCCAGACTTCGCGACTTTGCTTATCGAATAAAAATCACGCTAAAAGACAATGGATGTTACTCGTTAGACACGGTTGCCGTTAACAGGGTAGGATTTCCTGGCTGTTCGCTCTGTTCAAATTAATCAGCAGGCTATCTGGCCCGCCGAATTGGCTCAAGGTAACCGGATCATGTGTCTCAATCGATATGCTGTCAAAATGTTTGATAAAACCGCGTACTGCTATTTCACCTTCCAAGCGTGCTAGTGCAGCTCCCAAACAATTATGTATTCCCGAACCGAAACCCAAATGCGGGTTTGGACTGCGATCGATGATAAACTCATCTGGGTTAGTAAATATAGTTTCATCTCGGTTTGCAGAGGCCATCAGCGGTAAAACTAATTCTCCCGCCTTTATCAATTGACCGCCGAGTTCGACGTCGCAAGTCGCTCTGCGTACAGTCATAGAGAACGGTGAATAAAAGCGCAGCGTCTCTTCGATAAAGGTGGGAATCAAATCGGGGTTCGCTTTCAGTTGGTCGAATGTCTCAGGCATTTCATGAAAAACGCGCACGCTGCCCAATATTAGACCGGTTGTGGTTTCATTACCCGCGATGAGTAACAACGCACAGAAACTTAATAATTCCTCGTTACTGAGTTTTCCGTCTTCGGTTTCCGTTTCTATTAAATTTCCGAGTAAGTGGTCCTGTGGATGTTTGCGCAGTTCTTCGATTTTTTGTGTGAAATAAGCGTTCATTTCGGCGCTTGCTTCTTCGACTTCCGGTGTCGGTTGAGCGAACAAAATGTCACCAATATTACCAAAGATAGCGTCAGACCAATATTTGAATTTGTTCATGTTACCATCTTCTACACCTAACATTGCGGCGATAACGGTTACTGGCAGCGGCGCCGCCAGGGCTGAAATAAGGTCGATTTGATCGTGCTTCGCCATCTCCGTCATAAGTTGTTCGCAGCGCTGAGCGATCGGTTCGCGCTGTGTGGCAATACGATTGGGAGAAAATGCTCGGCTAACTAATTTACGTAATCGACTATGCACCGGCGGGTCGCTGAATAGCATGCTGGGTGCGCGCTTGTCGTCGGGAGCGCGTTGAGCGACATCAGAGGAGAAGGCTTTTTGGTCTCGCAGGACTGTACGCACGTCTTCGTAACAGGCTACTTGCCAGGGACCGTCTGGTTCTTTGCTGACTGGATTAGAGTGTCGTAAATGGCGATACATTTGATAAGCGTCTATTGCTGCTTCAGACATGTTTAGATCCTCATTAAATATAATTAATTCTTAATTTTTTTCTTCTAATGTGTCTAAGGTTGCGAATTATTCATTAAATAAAGTTAAGACTGTCTGGGTCTGGCGTATTCCCCAACGCACAAATAACGGTTAGCTCGATTCTTTGTAGTGGTACAGGTGCTTTTCCAGTAATTTTTTAACCGATGCCAGCAATTAACAGCTCGACCATAACTTTATACCCGACTGTCACGCTAGTCCATCGCCGGAAATGATTGGTGGAGGAGAGATGCGTTTCTGATTTACAAATTGAAAAATTTATGAGTTGAATATTGGAGTAAGTCTGTTGTGAGCTTTTCAAGTGAGTTTGATCAGATACTTTGCTTTGAGTTGTGAATTTTTTTTGGCGGGTGAACGTCTCAAACCACAAGCTTTTTTCTCGATAATGATTTGCCCCTTCAGGGAGGGCCGGAGCGATTTATTCGCGACGAGTTTGCCACTTTTTATCTGTAATTAATGCGACAGCAAACATGATGAGGCGATATTAAATATGAAGAGATAGGTGGCGACATCAAAGATGAAGAGGCATGTCGTTTGTCTAGGCTTTGACAACTTGTTAGGTACAGCCGAACCGCTGCGGTGGTCAGGAGTGGTTTACGGCCTCGTTACGTTTTAGGTAACAAAGCCGAAGAATCGAGTCACACAAACTTCGATTCTTTTTGTCGATTCTTTGATGAATCCCTATGCGACACCGTTGACCAGCTCAAGACTTAGGTCCCACAATCTATCGGAATTTTCTTTATCGAGAGCATATTGCATTACGCCTGTCCGCGACTCCGGTAATCGGCTGTGGACATCAGCTTCTTTGCAATCTTCCAGATAACGTCCGCCTCTACCTGCCAAGTCTGGAGAAGTAGCTGCCCAGACGGAGGTCGATGCTCCCTGTTCTACGGTTTTGAACCTTTCATTTACGTTTCCTTCCTCATCTACCCAGCCCCGCGAGTTTATATCTTCCTTGCTCATGTGACGCTGTAAAGTCGTCATAATGCCTCCTGGATGGACGGAAAACGCTTCTATGCCCTTCGTATGGTAGCGGTCTTGAATGCCAACTGCCATCAATGCGCAGGCGGTTTTCGATTGTCCGTAAGAGGACCAAGGTTCGTAATCTCTGTTTTCAAACCCGATGTCTTCAAAGACCACGGGGCTAAGAAAATGCCCGGTCGAGCTGAGGCACACAACCCGCGCATTTCCCGCACGTTCTAACGCAGGAATCAGATCGGTAGTTAAGGCGAAATGTGCCAGATGATTGGTGCCGAACTGTGACTCAAATCCGTCCCTCGTTTTGTCCTGCGGACAGGCCATCACTGCGGCATTGTTTATGAGGATATGCAGGGATTGATGTGTATTTAGATAGCTGTCCGCAAACGCTCTTACGCTCGCCAGAGAACTCAGGTCGAGTTGGGCTGCCTCAACGCGCTCACTACCAATTAATTCGTTGATTTCCGCTGCTATTTTTGTTGCCCTGTCGAGATCACGGCAGGCGATCGTGACTTGCGCGCCTGCTGTGGCTAATGCCTTTGTGGTCTCGTAGCCTATCCCTGAATATCCACCGGTGACAATGGCGTTCTTGTTGTTCAGGTCGATATTAGCCACCGCTTCCAGTGCTGTTGTCCTATATCCGAAGGTTGATTCAGTCATAAAATTCTCGCTTGCTAGTAGGAAAATTGCATTCTATTTGTTAGAGTGCGCTCTAAGTCAAGAGGGATTTAACAATGGGTAGCTATAATATATCTCAAATGGTCGATGAAACAGGCTTAACGGCACACACCTTACGATATTATGAGCGCGAGTCATTAATTCAAAACGTCCCGCGCGATCATGGGGGAAGGCGGTCTTATAACATCAGCCACGTCAAAGGCGTGAAGTTCATTAATGCCTTACGCAGTACTGGCATGCCTATCAAAGATATCAAACGATATTTGGCCCTTTACAATTTGGGCGAAGAAACGCGTCCGGATCGATTAGCGTTACTGAAAACTCATCGGGACAATGTCAGCGCTCAATTGCAGCAAATCAAGACAAATCTGGAAGTCGTGGATAGAAAAATAACGGGTTATGAGGAAGGGCGTTATTAGGCGAACACTAAAGATCTGTCCTATATTTCATACTGGATAACGGGTTGGTGTTAAAACACTGCTGTTAGCTGATGTTAAATTGCTTGCTTGTTAGCAAAGAAATTTTTAGGTTCTGAAAAAACTTTAACTATCTGAGTTTGAAGGTAAAACTAATAAATGAAAGGTTTGAATTTCTTCCATTACAGTTCTCCACTTGCTCGCAGGCTTTTGAGAACTGTATTGAGCATTTATCTCGTTGTTGCAATTTCCTTGACTGCAATACAGATGTTTTTGGAATATGTGAACGAAGAAAAAAGGTTACACCAACAAATTAATCAGATGGCGGTCACATTTACACCGATATTGGCGCAAGCAATGTGGGACTTTAATGATGAGCAATTGCAAGCGACGATGTCGGGTTTACTTGAAAGTTACGAAATTCTCGGAATACGTATTGTCGACGTTGATGGTGATACAACCGAATTGGGAGCGGTCAGTCGTAATGCAGCGGGATCGGAGAGTGATGGGCCTGAAATACCACTAAAAAAAATGGATCAGGAGAATCCAACGTCTTTCTATATTGAAGACAATTTTCTACTTTTTAGTTTTGATATTGAATTCCAGCGTTCAGATGGCAGTTCTTCTGCGGTCGGAAGCGCCACGTTGTTTTCTAGTCGATCGATTATTGTCGACAAAGTGACTTATACGCTAATCAATACTTTTGTCAGCGCTTGTATAAAAACGTTATTTCTATGGATGATTTTTCAGTTTATTTTGACCCGAGTGGTCGCCAGACCATTGGAAGATCTCAGTCGACTAATGCAGAATTTTAACCCGGAAGATAGCGTAGTTGAAAAACCTCTATTGTCCGATGTTCCCAATTTCAACGCCATTGATCAGCCTTCAGCGGCGCGGGATCGTTTATCGAAAGATGAACTTGAACTATTGGAAAGCAGTTTTCTTGATATGCAAAGCCATATCGTACAGCAACGACAGGCATTGATATCTCATCAAAACAATTTAGAACAATCTGTCGCCGATCGCACGCGGGAATTGCACCAAACTAACGAAAAACTCGTTTCGGCGAATCGTGCGAAAAGCCGGTTTCTTGCTAGCATTAGTCATGAAATAAGAACACCTCTCAATGGTGTTATCGGTATGACGGACATCTTGGCTGAAGGATATCTAGATGAGAAGCAACAGACATCAATAGACCTTATTCGTTCTTCGAGTCGATTGTTGTTGGGGATTATTAATGACGTTTTGGACTATTCAAAAATCGAAGCGGGTAAGTTAGAAGTTGAATCGATAAGATATAATATTCGCGAAACGGTTGGTGACATTTGCACGCTTTTTGGCTCTCAGGCGAACGAAAATATAAAACTCATACGACGTGTGCAAGATGATGTACCCGAGTGGTTAATGGGTGACTCGATGAGAATGCGGCAGGTATTGATTAATCTACTTAGCAATGCCTACAAGTTTACGGAACGTGGTATGATAGAGCTCCAGCTGGAACGCGTCAGCGAAGGCCATAACGTACTTTTATTACTTAGGGTCGTTGACACTGGTATAGGAATGAGTTCGGAACAGCGTGCCCACGTATTTGATTCCTTTACCCAAGCGGATTCTTCAACCAGTCGACGTTATGGTGGAACAGGGTTGGGTCTGGCAATATCCAGGCAGCTAGTGGAGTTAATGGGTGGACGCATCGAGGCACACAGTAAGCTTAATGAGGGATCAACGTTTTCCTTTACTGTGCCGCTAATTGAAGCTACACCAGAGCAAGCTATTGAAGTCGAAAAAATCGATAGCGATCATACATTACCTGATTTGAACAAGTTAAAGGTTTTGGTCGCCGAGGACAACCCGACAAATGTGTTAGTTATAAAGGGCTTGTTGCAATTATTTAGCATTCATCCTGATATAGTAAACAATGGCCACGAAGCCATTATTGCACATAAAAAGCATCAAAATATGCCCTACGACATTACATTCATGGATTGTGATATGCCAGTGTTGGACGGTTTTGAGGCCACGCAGGCCATTCGGGAGCTAGAACGGGAAAACGGTAATCGCAGTAAAATCGTTGCCCTCAGCGCGCATGCCATGGACGAGAACATGCAGCAATCGGCTGATGCAGGTATGGATGGACATCTGAGTAAACCGATAACCAAAGTCGTGTTGAAAAAGTTTTTCCTCGGTTTTCTTGCGGAAAAAAATAGCGGGACTTAAATCGGTCGTTGGTTTTGGTTACCCCACATAATTGTGTGGGGCTCCACAGCGGTATCCAACGCGGAAAGTAAAGTCAGTCACACTAGATTGCTTACATCAAAACTGGAGTAACGGTTCTAGGTCTAGGTCTAGGTCTAGTTCTAGTTCTAGTTCTACGTTTTAGTACTAAAGGCTTGTCAGATGATACGCCCGATTTCGTGAATCGAACATTTTTACTGCACTCTAAACTCCGCGGCAAACAATTTTCAACTTCGTGAACAACTTACAACTTCGTGAACAAATTTCAACGCAACGAAAATTTCACCCAATGGGGGCCTATGAGTAATTATCAAGTAGCTGACTTAAAAGTAACGATTGCCAAGCGAACTCTGCTGGCTTCAGTGGTTGCTGTGGGTTTTGCTCAAACAGTTCTATTCGCGATTTTAGCTCCGTTAGGACGTGAAATCGGGCTTGTAGAAATGCAAATCGGAGCCATTATCTCCGCTTCGTCTTTGACCGTATTTTTGGCGAGCCCCATGTGGGGACGAACTAGCGATGTCTGGGGACGACGAAAGGTTATTTTAATCGGCTTGTTTGGTTATTCGTTGGGAACTGCATTTTTTGCGGGTGTATTTCAGGCCGCATTGATCGGACTGTTAGCTCCTTTTGCTGCATTCATAGCTCTCACAATTGCTCGCGTTTCAAATGCTACCGTCATGGCGGCGGTCATGCCAGCGTCAAACGCCTATATGGCGGATATAACAGACGTTGCTAATCGGACAAAAGGAATTGGCGCTTTGGGGGCAGCAACCAATATCGGTGCAATGTTAGGCCCGGCCGTGGGTGGGATGTTGGCAACAATTACCCTGTTAACGCCCTTGTACTTTTCGGTATTGCTGACCTTTGGTTCAGCCTGTGTCGCGCTATACACCTTACCAAATATAACCCTGCCAAAAGTGAAGACTAAGCCGCCGAGGTTAAAGTACACCGACCCGAGGATTTTACCTTTTGTCATTGTCGGGATATTTATGTTTATGGGTTTCGCTATTGTTCAGCAAACCATCGCATTTCGATTTCAAGATATACTTAAGTTAAGTGGTGCTGAAACAGCACAAGCAGTCGGCATGAGTATGATGTTAGCTGCCGCTGCCTCTCTTTTCGTACAAATGGTGGTGATTCCGCGCGCAGATGTCAGACCTTTTATCCTGCTGAAGATGGCAATGCCGCTATTGATTGTCGCCTTTGTCATTATGGCTCTGGGAGACACGCAGTTCTCTTTGACAGGGGCTATGATTTTGCAAGGGTTTGGTATGGGGCTGGCTGGCCCCGGTTTTATGGCAGGAGCATCCCTCGCCGTTTCTGCGGAAGAGCAGGGAGCGGTTGCCGGTGTTGCCGGGTCTTGCCCGCCGTTGGGATTCACTATCGGGCCTCTTCTGGGGACCTTCCTGTATTCGATAGAGCCAACCTATCCTTATTGGTTCGCATTTGTTATTTATGTCTGTTTGTTTATTTTTACCTTGATGGCAAAGGAAGGTCGAAAACCAAGCGCTTAGATAAAGCGATTACCGGTTAATCGTTTTAAGATGTTTCCTTAGCGGTATCTGTCTGTGCTTGCGGGGCGACTACCGTGCTTTATCGATATCCGGGTCATCGTTAATGCTGTTGTGAAGTCGTTCCTCTGCCTGTAAGAAATCTTCCATAAATTCAAAAACAAGCGATCGCGTTGATTGTATTGAGTTCATTAATCCAACGCCCTGACCAACCCATGAAGTGGCAAGTTGCTTCGCACCCTTATGCCCGCCATCGGCAAGCTTGGTAATTTTTGCTAGTGGTGATTCACTGACCAGTGATTGCAATGGCATCGGTAGTGGTGTGGGCGCGCCATCCGATTCCCATGCATCAGTCCAGGGGGATTGTAACTGGCGCGAGTATTTCCCGGTTCTGGACCGTGAGCGAATTGTTTGTCGGGAACTTGCCAAAACAAATTTGTCTTTGATGGCGGGAGAAGTCTCTGCTTCAGATGTTGTGAGCCACATCGAGCCGGTCCAGGCCCCTGCAGCTCCCATAGCCATACAGGCCGCCATTTGTCGTCCGGTAACGATACCTCCCGCTGCCAGGACGGGAACCTGGTACTTCTCAACCGCCTCGCAAACTTCTGGTACCAATACGAGGGTCGATACTTCTCCGCAGTGCCCCCCCGCTTCGGTGCCAGCAACCACTAGAATGTCTACACCGGCTTCGACCTGCTTGATGGCATGTTCTTTTGCTCCAACCAGGGCTGCGACGAGCACATTGTGTTCTTTTCCCATATCGAGCATATATCGTGGCGGGACCCCCAGTGCGTTGGCGATTAATTTTATCGGGTGTGAGAATGCAACATCAACGATATTTGTCGCCTTATTCCTTGTAAGAAATCCACCAGCAGATCCCTTCTGATTAGTATAGAGGTCGCTGGTATCGATGTTATGTTGGGCGAGAATGTTGGCCGCGAAATTCTGATGTTCGCGTGGTACTTTTTCGAGAATCTCTTCTGAGGAATTGTTGTTGTCTGATATCGCCATGCTCGTTGGCGCTATGAGATCGACGCCGTAGGGCTTACCGTCGATGTGTTCGTCGATCCAGCTAAGCTCGACTTCAAGGGATTTCGCACTATGCCCGGCCGCGCCGAATACGCCCATACCACCGGCCTTCGAGACCTCGACGACAACATCTCTACAATGAGTAAAGGCGACCAATGGAAAGTCAATACCTAACATGTCGCAAATCGCAGATCTCATAATGTGTTCTCTCTTATTAATTATTGGTAGCTTTAGTTTACTCTGCCTGCGAGATCTTTTCGAATCCGGTAGATTAAATTTCAGTCAGGTTTGGTGGCCCATCGACTTGCTTGTCCATGTGAGAGACTTCGTCCTGCAGCGGTGTAAAGACATCGTCTTTAATGTATGCTGAGGCGAAGCAGTAAAATGAAAAATAATAATGAGGAGTGAGCAATGGCTCTCGACATCGTCGGTGCGGGGTTTGGACGCACGGGAACACTATCACTGAAAATCGCTCTTGAAAAACTGGGGTTCAACAAAACCTACCATATGATGGAGGTTTTCCAAAACCCGCAGCACTTGGATCTGTGGACCCAGGCACTCGACAGCGGTAATTGTGACTGGGATTCGTTATTTGATGGATATCGGGCGTCGGTCGATTGGCCCGCTTGTAGTTACTGGCAAACCTTGGCAGATTATTATCCTGATTCAAAGGTTATCCTGAGCTTACGGAATCCCGACAGTTGGTTTGATAGCGTTCACAAAACTATTTATCCGTCCACGTTAAAAGGTCTCGCGACGGAAGATACACAAATTAAACAGTGGGCTGAATGGGCCAACAAACTCATTTGGGAGAAAACGTTTTCCGGGCGTATTACGGATAGAGAATATGCCGTCAATGTTTTCAATGAAAATATCAAAGCGGTAAAGAAAAATATTACCACCGATCGCTTACTTATTTTTGAAGCAGCGGAGGGATGGCCTCCACTGTGCGAATTTCTCGGTTGCGATATTCCGGACGAACCTTACCCACGCACTAACAGCGCAGAGGAGTTTCTGCAGCGTAAATAATATGCGTATATTGACACCTTTGATGATCGTCGCTCTGAACTCGAGGATATCAAGGCAGGGGTAAGTGGCTGCGTTGCAAAAAATAGAGAGAAATCGAGGTCTGTTAGTTGTTACTAATGGACACTACTAGACAGGCCAATACGAGCAGGGCTATTACTAGAAACCCTCAAATTGAGATATAAAAAGGATTCCAACATGGTTGCAGATAACACACCTATTATTGTAGGAAGTAGTCAGCTGGTCGATCGGGAGGCGACCATTGAGCGTCACTCTGAGCCGCTGGCAATGCTGACCAACAGTGCGAAAACTGCAGCACAGGATGCGGGTATTACAGAGTCAGCGCTAGCTGGTGTTGACACCGTTGCGCTGGTGGGGGTGTCAGGATGGAATCCGCAAAACGCGCCGGGTTTACTTGCCGAGCAGCTCCAGGCAAAACCGAACCATCTGTTTTCAACCGGCGTCGGAGGACAAATGGGGGTGCAGTTAACGAACTATATTGGCGAACGGATATTGGCGGGTGAGTCTGAATTTGCGACCATTGGTGGTTGTAATAATTTACGCGTTCTATTAAAAGCTATTGCGCAAAAGACTCGATTGCAATGGACGCGCGGTGGCACCGGTACTCCCGATCAGGTCGGCGGCGATGAACCCGGTAATAATGATCTTGAAAACAAATATGGCCTTAATGGCCCAACTGACATATACCCCATTTTCGAAAATGCGTTTCGGGCAAAATTGGGATTGAGTATCGATCAGCATAAAGCCCACATGGGCTCATTGTTTTCGAAGTTTACTGAGGTAGCCGAACAAAATCCCTACGCCTGGTTTCCGACTCGTCGGTCGTCGGAAGAACTAACCAAGGTTACCCAGCTTAACCGAATGATTGCCTGGCCCTATCCTAAGTATCTAAATGCGGTCCTCAATACTGAACAGGCAGCAACATTGATTATGATGTCCGCGGGAAAAGCCCGAAAACTTGGCATACCAGAAGATAAGTGGGTCTATTGGCTGGGGGGAGCGAGTAGCCAAGAGAAAGCTTGGTGGGCAAGTGAGCGTCCTGATTTTGCTGAATGCCCGTCGATGAAAGATACGCTGGTTAGTAGCCTGGAAAATAGCGCTACATCGATAGAAGAATTGGATTATATCGATTTTTACTCCTGCTTTCCGATCGCTGTTGAGATGGCGTGTGCAATGAGCGGGTTGGATATCAGCGATAAACGCGGTTTTACGGTGACGGGTGGCCTTCCCTATGCAGGCGGGCCCGCTAGTGCGTACACGCTCCACTCCCTTGCAACATTGGTAAACAAACTACGGGGCAAGACCTCCGAAAAAGGACTGGTGACAGGCAATGGCTGGTATTTGACTAAACATGCCGCGGCAGTACTGTCTTCCGATCCCCATGTGGATTCACCTAAGGCCGGGCTTATTGCCGATTTACCGTCATTGGGGATGAACACGGACGCTTGCATAGTGAATGAAAAAGTGAAAGGTTCTGCTACGATCGAAGCTTATACTGTCAAATATGATCGCGATGGCAGTCCGGATAAAGGGATTGTGTTAGGACGCACCGACGAAGGAGAGCGCTTTATGTCTAATACGATTGACGACCAGGCGTTTTTATCGGATTTCGTTAGTGCAGAACGAGTTGGTACCAGAGGAACAGTAAATTATGTAGCCGGAAGTTCTTTATTTACGCCAGATTAAAGAATGAGATAATAGTCTTCGAATTGATTTTTCGGCTTGTGATTTCAGATGCCATTAGAATGGTGATAAACAACGCGGTCATGGTAGTTGGGCTGCTTTCAAACTTACCATTTCTTAAGAATTGAAAGTTTTAATGTGATGTACATCATTGTTGTGATACTTTTTTCGGGAGTCAATAATAAGTACGAGTAAGAAACCAAACTGAGGAGTGATATTGTGGATTTCGATATACCAAAAGAAATAGCAGACTATCTAGTCGTGCTGGATAAATTTATTGAAGATGAAATTTTGCCACTACAGCACAAAGACGATAACAACCGATTTTTTGACCATCGAAGAGAAGATGCGCGCACCGATTGGGATCGCGGTGGTTTACCAAACGAAGAATGGGAGCAACTGCTCAGGCAGGCAAGTCGTCTAGCTGATGCCGCTGGACATTATCGTTATCCCGCGCCAAAGGAGCACGGCGGGCAAGACGGTACGAACTTGGGGATGGCGATTATTCGGGAACATTTCGCTGCAAAAGGCCTCGGGCTGCACAACGATTTGCAGAATGAACATTCTATTGTTGCCAACAACGTAGGTCTTCTATTGATGCTGGCTTATGGTAGCGATGCGCAAAAGGAAGAATGGATACCTCTGTTATTGGAAGGTAAGCGTGGTTTCGCATTTGGTATCACTGAACCTGA
This sequence comes from uncultured Cellvibrionales bacterium, assembly GCA_913019905.1. Taxonomy (GTDB): domain Bacteria; phylum Pseudomonadota; class Gammaproteobacteria; order Pseudomonadales; family Dasaniaceae; genus Oceanicoccus. The sequence goes on along the minus strand of CAJVZD010000011.1, from coordinate 62,489 downwards.
GCATGGTTCCGACGCAACTCATATGGAAACCAGTGCCGTAAGAGATGGGGATAACTGGCGCATTAACGGCGCAAAGACCTGGAATACCGGTATACACAAAGCACAATACGATATGATTCTGGCAAGAACAGATGGCAAGGCCGGTGACGGTCATGGCATAACCGCATTTTTGGTGCCCACTAATAGCGACGGCTTTAAAGTGGAAGAGATGCTGTGGACTTTCAATATGCCAACAGATCATGGGAGAGTATCACTAACAGATGTTGTCGTTCCTAATTCCAGTATCTTTGGCGGAGAGGGGCGGGGCTTACAAGTTGTTCAGCATTTTTTCAATGAAAATCGAATTCGTCAGGCCGCATCGAGTTTAGGTGCAGCACAGTTTTGTATTAATGAATCTGTTGCTTACGCGGGAGAACGAAAACCATTTGGGAAACCCTTATCGGTGAATCAAGGTATTCAATTCCCGTTGGTCGAGCTGCAAGCTCGCGCCGAAATGTTGCGCGCGCTGATACATAAAACCGCTTGGCAAATGGATACCTACGGAAATTTTAATGTATCAGATAAAGTCTCGATCTGTAATTATCAGGCTAATCGATTGTGTTGCGATGCCGCTGATCAGGCTATGCAAGTCCACGGTGGGATGGGGTATTCCAGACATAAACCCTTTGAGCATATCTATCGTCACCATCGCCGCTACCGAATCACTGAAGGATCCGACGAAATTCAAATGCGTCGCATAGCAGGTTATATGTTCGGCTATATGAAGCAAAAAGCGCCAAAGGGTGTCATTGTCGAATAACTACTAAATGATAGACGGCTGCTTCTACAGCGCTGAAATAATTGTGTTCTGTAGAGGCTGTTTCATTTCATTGCGTTGCCCAAAAAGGCTTTTTCTTGGCCGTTCTTTCTATCTAATAACTACAACAGTTTGCTATTCCAGCGCTGTTGATTACTCTTTTTCACATATGTCGTATTTGTAACCGACGCCATACAGAGAGAAAATAAAATCGGTGTTGGGGAAAAGCTCAGCAAACTTTTTCCGGAGCTTTTTGATGTGGCTATCTATTGTCCTGTCACTGACTATACGTTGGTCGTTGTACATATGATTCATTAATTGATCACGGGAAAAGATTCGTCCAGGTTCTGAGGCCAGCTGTTTGAGTAGTTGAAACTCGACCGCGGTAAGATTCAACTCGGTGTTTTTGTAGATGGCGACGTACTTCTTTTCGTCCAGTGTTAGCTTTGACTTTTCTGTCTGCTGAGTTTTTTGCAGTCTTCTTAAAATAGCCTTAACCCGAGCCACGACTTCGCGCGGGCTAAAGGGTTTACATATATAATCATCGGCACCCAGTTCCAACCCCAATAATCGATCGATTTCATCGACTCGGGCCGTTACCATTAAAATAGGTACTTGGCTGAACGCACGGATTTCTTTGCATAGGGTCATGCCATCTTTTCCGGGCAGCATCACATCGAGTAAAATCGCTGAAGGTTGTAATGATTTTACCGCCTCAACCACCAGGGTTCCGTCAAGAATACAATGAGCTTCATAGCCACTACTGACAAAATAATCAGCGAGTAAATCGGCAATTTTTTTTTCATCTTCAACGATTAGTACGGATTCAGGCATGATCTATTCCTGTTATGGATACGAAAAAGGATGCATTTATCCACCTTTAGTCTAGTACGACAGAGGGAAGCTCAAAATAACTTTCAAACCTCCCAACGGTGAATGAGTAGCGGAAATAGTGCCTTGGTGAGCCTCGACAATACGTTTAGCAATAGCGAGTCCAAGACCACTGCCGCCGGTATTGCGATTACGTGAACTATCAACTCGGTACAAGTGATCAAATAATTTGTCTAATGCCTGGTCGGGAACACCCGGGGCGCTATCTTCCAGAGCAATACGGATAGATTCTTGTTCAACCCGAACACTAATGTCAATGCTTCCTCCTTTGTCGGTATATTTACAGGCATTATTCAGCAAGTTGTCCATCAATTGGTTGAAACGTTGAGGATCCGCTTTGAACATAATTTCAGTGGGGCAGGTGAGTGTTAGCGTAATGTTTTTGTCTTGGGTGGTACTTTGATGATGTGAGATTTGCTGCTGAAAAAGGCTTGAGAGGTTAATAGTTTCCTTGCGATAACTAAGCCCCCCAATATCAGCGCTGCTGAGTTCTTGCAGGTCATTCACCAACCGGTTCAAATGAATGATTTCTTGATGGATGGATTGCAGGCGGGCCCTGTCCATTGGCCGAATTCCATCGACCATCGCTTCTATTTCGCCCTGTAAAATAGCCAAAGGTGTCCTCAATTCATGAGACGTATCTGCTAACCACCGTTTTCTGACAGAATCATTTTCTTTTAAGGTTTCGGTTAATTCGTTAATGTCACCCGCTAATTGAGAAAATTCGTCGGAGCGTTTTGTACTTAAGCTTGAATCGTATTGGCCTAACGTCAGGGAGTGAATCACGTCTGCGATTTTACGAATAGGCGAAACGAAATGCCGAGCGAGTGGCAGAGTAAAAGCGATGGAAATTAAAATCAGCATGACACTTGAAGTCAGTAAGATATCTTGCGTATCTTCCAAAAATGTTAGCTCATAATCATCGGTGACCTCCCTGCGTTTTCTCATGCCTAGCCAGGCCACGGTTTGATCACCGCTAACTACATCAAGAAGAAGTTGATTGCTTTGATCGGAATTTCCAGCGATTAGCACCATGTTTTCGTCAAATAGCGAATAGTCCCCTACGGGGCCTCGGGGGCCTCGGGGGCGTGGCGGGGGCTCGCGCGGGGGATTAGGTCTGCCATTGCGGCCGCCCTCACGGATGCCGGGCTCGCGCCGAGGCGGCGGTCTGTTTGACAAATGACGACGGTTATTATCGATAAACCGATTCAATCCTCGAGCGTTATCTCGAAAACGTTGTAAATTACCCTGTTGACTGTAAACGTTTCCCAGCGCTTCGATGGCAGGAAGTAGCGAATTGGCTTCACGAGTATTTACATATTCCAGCATGCCCCGATCGACACTCCAACGCATGATGACGACCATAATAGCTATCAGTACAGCGCTGCTAAGCAACCAACTGAAAAATAATTTGTTTTGTATTCGCATGATTTTATGGTCAAAAAGTTTTAAGTTCTAAGAGTATCTTTAAACGGTAACGCACACCACATTTTTGCTGTTACTTGCATTTTGTTTGCACATTTACTGCACATTGCCTGCTACTTTGGTCCGTCATCTATTAGTACAGCTATTCTGTAGAGAGCATAGTTTCGCTCACGTTGTCCGAACAATAGACGCAATGCTTTTTGGGTATCGGGTCTTTAGCCCTTTCGTGGTATGTGACAGACCATTTTCGAGAGACAGAGCAGCGCCAAGTACGAACTTCACTGTGGCTAGTGACGCGACTGTTGCTGACATTAACGAGTTAATTTGCTATCGGGGTGGATTCAAACTGAGACTTACCGATCGGCGTCCCGATTTAGGCTAAAATCTCCGAACTTTATGGGTCAGTGAAATATGGCGGGTTTGGTGATCTGAATGGATCGCGGTAACGGAGCTACAGTGGTCTGTCAGCTTGGCATTTGACAAAGTTAATTGCTCTTTAGCTATCTGCAAAGGTCACTTCTAGCCATGGATCATCATTAAAACCCTGCTATAATTGCAATATTGTCACGAGGGCGATGTGTTCGGTTCATGAAGTGAGTGACCTCGTTAACATAATTAGTTAAATAGATCTGAAGAAGTCGTTCGCACCCCTTTGGTCGATAATTACGTTAAATTGCTGTCATTCATTGTCACTTCCTGAAATGCGGAATGTTCGTAATAACCCCGTGGAAAAATATATTCGGCGATAACGTTATCGATGCTAAAGTAAACAACTTAAGCTGTTATACAAGAATTAAACCCAACCGAATATAAAAAGGATTGTAATGGAACAACTTAGTGGGCTAGATGCCTCATTCTTATATTCGGAGACGGGCAATGCAACCCAACACATCGGGGGATTGTCAATCTATGACCCGTCGACAGCTCCGGGCGGGGAAGTTAATTTTCAACAGATTCTGGAGAATACCAAAGTTCGGGCAGGCAGTGTTCCATCAATGGTGAACAAACTCGTCAACGTACCGTGGCAACTGGATCATCCGTATTGGAAAGCCGATGGAGATTTCGATCCGGAATATCATATACGACGATCCGCCTTACCTAGTCCCGGCGATTGGCAGCAACTTACCCGGCTTCTTGCCAGGTTACACTCCAAAACTCTCGACCGAACTCGCCCTTTGTGGGAAATGTATGTAATAGAAGGCTTGGACAATGTAGAGGGTTATCCTGCAGGTTGTTACGCGGTATACACCAAGGTACATCACGCCGCTATTGATGGTGTCTCCGGTATGAGTATTACGACGGCCGTGCATGATCTCAGCCCAGAAGTGGTGATTCCGGAAGCAGTACCGGTTAAATCAGAAAATGCACCGGGAGATTTGGACTTGTTACTCCGCGCGCAGTGGAATAATTTGACCAGGCCTTGGCAGATGTTGCAATTCATGCAGAAAGCCATTCCAGGCATGACCCGGTTGGGAAGGAAAATAAATACTGAGTCGGTGAAACGTTTTACGCGTGTTGTTCGCACTCGGTTTAATAAAACAGTCTCTCCTCATCGAGTTTTTGATGGCTTGGAGTTTGAATTTGAAGACATTCGAAAAATAAAGAATAGTATTGAATTACTAACGATTAACGATGTTGCGTTAGCTATTTGTAGTGGTGCTATACGTAAATATTTAGAATCTAAGGATGAGCTGCCTAATTTTCCGATTATCGCGATAGTTCCAATCAATGTCAGAACGGAAGATCAGGCATTCAGTGGTGGAAACCAAGTGTCGCAGATGATGGTGTCTCTTTGCACGGATATCAAGCATCCCTTAGAGCGACTCGTCGATATTAGCAGTAGTACAAAAGATGCGAAGGAGTTAACTCACGCAATTGGTGCAAAAACCATGACGGATTACACCCGGTTTATTCCTTCAAATCTCGCTGCGTCCGCCGCCAGACTCACCAGTTCGTTTGGTGTTGCCAACTACGCAAAACCGGTATTTAATACGGTTGTAACGAATGTGCCCGGCCCTCAGGTTCCGTTATATTACACCGGCGCAAAGCTTCTCGGGACCTACAGTTTGGGCCCTATCGCTGACGGCGCCGGGTTGTTTCATTCCGTTGCGAGTTATTGTGGAAAGCTGTATCTCTCTTTCGTTTGTTGCCGCGATATGATGGCTGACCCCGAGTTCTACGCACAGTGCTTAAGAGAGTCCTTTGACGAGCTTAAAACGGCGGCGGAATCAATTGGACCCGGAGCGAAATAGAAAAAATCCGTAAGTCGACAACACATAATATTAACTTCGTAAAACCCCTCGCATTTTTTCACAGATAGAACTGTGCAGAACGTTTCTCGGTTAAATTTCTGGATTAAGTAATAAACTGTAAATTTGACCGAATTCCCCTAACTCAATTTTAGTAAGATATTTGCAAGAAGCAGCGCATTTTGTCGGTAGGTAGAGACACTATGAGGGTCTCTGGTTGCGATCCTGGTTACGGTTGTTCGCTTTCCGTTTTATTCGCTGACTTTTCACTGTCCATAATCGTTAAAGAAAACCGTACAGCTTCTTCCTGATAGCCTATAAATCGTTCAAATTCGTCATCGCTCATTGTCCTTATACTGTCGTGCTTTCGTAACAAATTGAGGAAGCGGCGTTCTCTTTCATATTGTTTAGGAAGTTGCAAGAGACCCCAGGCTTCAAGCTTTTGTTCTAGCGCGGGGTTATAGGTACGCATGAATTTAATGATAAATGGGATCGGGTCATGTCGCGAGACGAGTGAAGCAATACGCAAAATCATATCGAAGGGTAGCGTCGCACGACCCGCTTCTACTTCCTGTAACAAGTCTTCATTTTTAAGGCCGAGCGCTTCGGAAAGTTCCAATAAATTTAGGCCGGAAACTTCCCTCGCGTCTTTTAGAAATTTACCTGCATCGGCCATCGCCTGTAGACGTTCGGGATCGGCAGACTTCATCAGAAAGTCTTTTAGCCAGTTGTCTGAATACATTAATGGCACTGCAGAGCCCGTTTTCACGACGTCGGCAAGATTGGTAGTGATTGCCTCGGTATAATTCGCAAAGGCCTTAAACAAAGAGTTGTCTCTTTTTTCAGAAGGTTTTCGGTCATCACTCATAACAGGGTTTCTCGTGGCCAGATAAGGGAAGAGACTTATACCTCTATCTATTATAACTCTGATTTGATGCATTGACAGTTATAATCAGTCTCTATCAGGGGGCTGCCAACAGTTGATACTATGACGATTATTTTTCACAGATTGCAAACAGTTACGCGCTTGTCATGTTTCCGACGGGTTGGTTGGCGTTCGTAGCGTATTTTCGTGTGATTGCTTAAAGTTCAATCGGTCTGCTCGAGTTCCGCGATTAATCTAAGCTTGGGAAATTCCTCGGCTTTTTTCGTTCCGATTTTTTATGTGATGCATCGTAGTGGGTTTGGGCACGGCTTCGAAGCCTCGATGGCCATCGAGGGAAAGGCATGCCTCAACTACTCCGCAGCATTATCGGAAAAGCAGTGCTATTCTTAACGGACTCCGAGTCTAAGTTTTACCTAAACATCACGACAAGCTATCTATATCGAATAACAACAGGATTTCACTATGGAACAATTAACAGGACAGGACGCTTCGTTTTTGTATGGGGAAACATCAAAGAGCCCGATGCATATTGGTGCATTGGCAATATATGATCCGTCGAACCTTCAGGATGGAAAACAACGATTTAAGGACATTCTTGGATTTATTGAAGAGCGATTACATCTTGCGACAACCTTTCGACGCAAGCTTGTTGAGGTGCCCTTTAATCTCGATCACCCCTATTGGATCGAAGATAAAGACTTTGATATTGAATTTCACACCCGTCACATTCGATTACCCGAGCCTGGTGATTGGCGCCAATTGTGTATTCAAGCGGCACGGCTACACTCAAGACCGTTAGATCTGACGAAACCATTGTGGGAATTTACTGTGATCGAGGGTCTCGATGATGTTCCCGGCTTGCCCAAGGGATGTTACGCCATATTGTCTAAAATTCATCACGCTTGCATAGACGGCGTGTCTGGTGCCGATATTACCGAGGCTATTCACGGCCTCGAACCGTTTCCGCCAGCGCCTCCAGAGCCCGACAAGGTCTGGAAAGGAGAGTCGACGCCCAATGCCGTTGAGTTGGTGACCCGTGCGAATATCAATAATTTGAGTCAACCCTTTCGTTTAGCAGAAGTTATGGCCCGTGCGGTGCCTGCGATGGGACGTTTTCAGAAGGGTCTATTGCAAAAGAAATTCTCGGTCAGTGTTCAAGCCCCCAAAACGCGATTTGGCGGCGTTGTTTCAAGCCATAGAGTTGTAGAAGGACGTAGTTTCGATTTAGATGATATCAAACGAATAAAATCCATGGTTCCGGGGGCAACAGTTAACGACGCAGTCCTGACTATCGTTGGCGGCGCTCTGCGAAAATATCTTATCGCAAAAGAGGAGCTTCCTCCCGAACCGTTAATCGCGATGGCGCCCATCTCTGTGCGTGGAGAAGAGGGTAAAAATGCGCTGGGCAACCAAGTGGCGGCGATGACAGTCAAATTGGGCACAGATATCGAGGATTCGTTGCAACGGCTCCAGGCGGTCCACGACGCTGCTTCCTCGTCGAAAGAAATGACGAAAGCGGTAGGCGCGAAACTAATGACTGATTTCAGTCAGTTTATCCCGGCAACTACAGCAGCTTTAGCTACTCGAATATACACAGAAATGCGTCTGGCCAAACGTGTCAATTTTGGATTTAATTGCGTCATAACCAACGTACCAGGGCCGCAAGTTCCTTTATATTCCGCCGGCGCAAAACTCGTAACCCAATTTGGTCTAGGGCCCATTTTTGATGGTATGGGTCTAATTTTTCCCGTGTTTAGCTACTGCGGGCAAATCACAATTACAGTCAATTCCTGTAGAGATATGATGCCTGATCCAGACTTTTTCGGAACCTGTATTCAAGAAAGTTATGATGAGCTCAACGCGCTTGCAGACGAATCTGTAGCGTAACAAGGGTGAGGCATTTGAAAAGTTGTGATCAGCTCAAAGCACTGTCTGTGGTGAATACGTCCGAGAACGCAGCGGTGAAATGGAGCGGTGAAGTAAGCATGATGCTACCTTGTTAGCTGTCATTATACTCATGGATTAACGAAGTCGTTTATTTGCGCATCCCCCATTTTCTAATGATCGTGGGATGGTCCACCAGCCTTCGTGTTAATGCGCACTACAACCAGGTCCGTTTATGGCTAATAGTGCGCAAGGTTTCGCGTAAACTCGTCTTTCAAAATGAGGCTTAATTGGCCAAACTCAGTAATTCAACGTCGCTGAGGAAATTAGTAAATTAAACGAGTGGAACTATCAATGTCGAATCCAAGTACGTCACAATCAGTTAGTCAAAAAGATAAATGCCTGCAATTTTCTCTATTACATCGCGAGGAACCTTTCCTAATTCCCAATCCCTGGGATACAGGCTCCGCACGAATTCTGCAAGGGCTGGGTTTTAAAGCATTAGCAACAACCAGTTCAGGTCTCGCTTACACCTTAGGTCGAAATGACGGGGAGGTCACGCTCGAAGAAAAGCTTGCTCACTGTGCGGCGCTCGCGGCCAACACAGATATCCCTATCAACGCTGATTTCGAAGATGGTTTCTCTGACAAAACCCAGATCGCCGTGGAAAATGTACATAGATTGATTGAAACAGGGGTAGCCGGATGCTCGATTGAGGATTTTGACCGTGATAAAAAAGTTTTATACGAGTTCGAACGTGCTGTCGAAAGGATACAAGCCGTAGTTGAAGTTGTTGCTTCATTAGATATGCCGTTTCAGCTGACAGCAAGGGCTGAAAACTTATTGCGCGGTAAAAATGACATCGATGATACGATCAAACGTTTGCAAGCTTATTCGGCTGCTGGAGCGAACGTTTTGTATGCACCAGGTATCAACAGTCTTGAACAACTCAAATTAGTCACTGGCGAAGTAGATAAACCATTTAATGTGTTAGCACCATTTCTGGCCACCGCAAGCGTGTCTGAAATGATGGAGGCGGGAGCTCAACGGATCAGTGTTGGTGGTGCATTAAACTGGGTTACTGTAAACCCGCTAATTCAGGCGGGCAGAGAAATGCTTGAAAATGGAACGTTTAACTGGATGGGTAGTATGGCTTCCGGTGCCGAAATCAACAAACTGATGTCGTGACATCCGTTTTGTTGGAACACCAAAAGTGCGGGTGTAGTTTCATCCGCTTTTTTTCGGTTCTTCCATTAAAACGTCGCTCAGTTGTTATTGCTGCATCAAAAAGAGACATAGGGCATTTGTCGCGCTGGTTCGAGGATCTGTTTTAGATCTGCTGCTGTTTTAGATCATCTGGTGGTAGATCGGACTCATCAATGGTGTCAGTCTATTAAAACCCTAACACCCCTCGGTAGTTTCTGCCTGCCTGTGGGTACATTTCCTTTCGCAATTCGTGCTCTATTCAAATGTATACTATGCTTTGAAGAAGCACAAAACCGCTTAATTCGACAATTGCCGCCTTTTTCTTATATCTATTACACTAGGGGAAATGGACTCGTAATAACCGGCCGAGTAAAGCATTGCATTCAATGGGGCTGCACTGGATCGTGTCTAATATTGCAACCATAAGGTTTACTAATGCTGGCTCCATACTCGAAATGGTTGTTGTGCTTTTGTCTTTGTTGGGTTGCAGCCGAAGGTTCTGCAGGTAGTTCCCAGGATTGCCGGCAGCCAGATGACAAAGAGCTTATTTGCGTAGTGACAGAGAGCTTTCCGCCCTATAGCTATATCGATCAAGCAGGTAATATTGATGGAGCTGTGACTCGAGTAGTACTTGCTCTATTAGACCAGCTCGATGTTCAGACGACGATAGAAATGATGCCATGGGCTCGATCATTACTGATTGTCTCTACCGAACCCAATGACCTTATTTTTTCTCTTGTTAGAAGTCCAGAGCATGAGTCTGATTTTCACTGGTTGGTACCAGTCACGTCTATCGATATTGGTGTGTATTCTATTCCAGGAAGCCTTCATTTTTCTCTGACGAATTTGGCTGATTTAACGGACTTATCTGTCGGAATAATGCATAGTAGTTCTTCGATAGAATACTTCCAGTCAATTGCTTACGTTAGTGACAACAACCTGGTAGAAATGGCCACATTTGAGCAAATGTATAAGATGCTGATGAGCGGTCGGGTAGATTTGGTGTTAGCTCCAGGCTTACTGATGAAATAGTTGGATGCGCTATTTTAAAATTTTGGAGGTAGAACGTCCTACTCTTGTCTTCAGCTTGCCGCTGCATCAACAAAGTACGCTGTACCTTGCGTTAAGTAAAAGCACTCAATCTAGCACCGTAGAAAAATTTCGTCGAGAGGCTCAGAAATTGCACGAGAGGGGAAAGATAGATGAAATTATTACTTTGTTTACGAACGAGATAATCCAATGACTCATTTCATGTATTGAGTCGACGGAAACCATTTTTGATCAATGATTAAGTAAGCCATTTGAGCTCTATTAATTTGAGGCAGATTTTTGAAAGTAAATTTGATACTGCAGTTTAAAAAGTCCGTGATGCAGGCGTTCATATTCATCACACTTTCAGTGACGTTGCCATTGGCGTTGGCTGAAAGACTGACAAGTGATGATGCTCATTCGGAACTCAATCGAATAGAGGAAATTCGATATGAAGATAGTGCGAAAGCACTGGGTTTATTGACTGTACTTGCCGAATCTATCGACGCTTCTTCGCCCGTGAGCTTACGGCGCAAATATTTGTCCATTTTGGTTCGCGCCTACGGCGATTCGGGAGCACAGGAGGCAGCGTGGGACATCGCCTTGGAGCTCGAGGCAATTGGAGTTAAATACTCCGACGAGGTAGCGCGAGCCGATGGTCTTGCGAACCAAGGCTCTATTCTTATTTCTCGGGGCAAATTTGATCAAGCCATTGCTAAGCTGAATCAGGCAGTTGCAGTGGCCGAGGCGATAGTTGAGCACGATATAGCGCAATTTGCGTATAGCAATTTGGCTTCCGCCGAAAATTCCGTAGGGGATTTTAAGGATTCCATAAAGCACTATCTCAAGGCACTGGATCACACTGAGCATCTAACAACCGGACGAGGGTGGAAAAAGTCAGCGTTGCTTAACAATATTAGCCTGCTGTATATGAGTATGAAAGACCCGCAAAAAGGCTTGGAATACAATGAGCTTGCTTTTGAAGAAGCCAAAAAAATAGGTTCCAAAAGCCTTATTGCAACCTTGTTCCTCAATCGAGGTTACGCCTATGACGATATTGGCCGGATAGACGAAGCATTCGAGTCCTACCTGAAAGCACTGGATGTCGGTAGAGAAATTAACTCTATTCATGCGGTAGCGGTAGCTTTAATCAATATTTCTGATTATTTTCTTCGCAAAGAAGACTATCAGCGTAGCGAAGAATATGGACGCGACGCACTGGCCGCGTCGATAAATGCAGGAGAGCAGAGCTACGTGGCGACTGCCAATGCCAACATAGGAATGGCTTTAGCCGGTCGGGGGCTCGTGACTGAAGGGGCGGAAAAAGTAGTGGCCGCGATAGAGATATTTGAAGAGTCGAACAGCTTGCTCGACGTTGAATCGACGTTGAATGATTTGGCACGCTTGTATGACCATGCAGGTATGTATAAAGAGGCCTTCGACGCTATCACGCGAAAAATGATCGTGAGTGAGCGTTTATACAAATCGGATCGGGATAAATCTGTTGCTGAATTGCAGGAAAAGTTCAATGCGGTGCAAAGCAAAAAGCGAATTGAGTCACTTGAAATAGAGAACCGAATCAACGATTTTGAAATTGAAAACCTAGACCTTCAACATAAAGTGACGGCCTTGGCAGCTACTCTCATTGTTATCGTGTTATTGCTTACAATATTGTTATATCAAAAAGTAAAAAAAACGAATAGAAAACTGGAGGACGCAAACTCAAAACTACAAATCCAATCGATATCGGATCCCCTGACTGGGCTTCTCAATAGACGTTCGTTCTTAAATTTAATGAAGTCAAGAAACTCCGATGTCGGTCGCAGATCAAGTATGCCCGGTGCTCCGAATTCTTTGATACTGCTTGATGTCGACAATTTTAAACAGGTGAACGATAACTATGGGCACGCAGCCGGTGATGTCGTGCTTATCGAAATCTCGCGGCGTTTAAAAATGATTATGCGGGAAACGGACATGATACTTCGGTGGGGAGGAGAAGAGTTTTTGGTGTTTTCTAAAGATGTTGAAGCGAGCGAGGCGAAATTAATTACAAAAAAAATTCTTGATGCTATTGGTTCTAAGCCTATTTGCATTGGTGATAAAACTATTACTGTGACTGTCTCTGTCGGTGGCATTCCGCTGCCGTTTGGCCAGTTGAGTGAAGAAGAATTTGATTGGTCGAAAGCGCTTAAGTTGGCCGATATGGCACTTTATCTCGGCAAAGTCCACGGCAGAAACCGAGGCTACTTTGTCGATAAAATACTGGAACCCTATGATGATATAAAAGAAAATCTCGAAAAAGATCTGGCCGGGGCAATGGAAAATAATCTGGTTGCAGTGGAAGTCATTACCGGCCCGGAAGTTTAGATAAGTTGTGAAGAATACTCTTAAAAAGCAACTCGAAAATTAAAACTGTTACAGGTGTTCATGTTTTTTCGGGACTTGCAAATCCATTGAGGCATCTGTTACGATTCTGGCCATGAAAAGCTCGCTATGTCCAAATAAACCAAAATCCACTATGTGGCCCAACCGACAGCGAATGCTGTGCGGAGCGAGTTGAAAATTGTACGTCGTCTAGGCGTCCCTAAAAAACTCGCTCCACTCCGTTAAATCTTTCAATATCTTAGGCCACTATTCCTTTGGCTGTGAGGAGCACTTCAAGAGATTAAGTGTATTGTTGCCTCTATTTTTCCGAGTGGCGAACCAGATCTCGGATATATTAAAGCTGTATTATCTTTGTTAATTATCTGATACCCGGTGCAAACCGCGACGTTCGTAGCTACGGCCCGTGAAAGATAACGAATGGAAATCGGAAAATAATTCGGTAGAAACGTTGTGGGGAATAAACGTGATACTTGAGCTTTTTGCGCTCCAATATTTCTCTGTGCTTGTCGAAAAAAAACAGTAAGCGATTTATGGCCATGGTATCGATAAGTAGGCACAAGATGTGTGGTATCGAAAATAACGATGGGGTGAGCTACCTCTATTTTTTCGATTAACTGCCAACTGAGAATACAGGAATTCATTAATCCGTCATTACTATCTATTTTTAAAGAGTCACTAAAATGAATATTAAAGGTTTTACAACAAAAATCCTGCATCTGGATCGACAGAAAACAATTGAACACGGTTCCGTACATAAGCCTGTTCATAATTCGGTAGCTTATGCTTATCAAACTGCTGAAGAGTTGGCTGCGGTATTTCAAGGAAAGGAAAAAGGCTACTCCTATGGCCGTCAGAATAATCCGACAACGACAGCACTTGAAGAAAAGATCACACTGATGGAGCAAGGGCTTGAAACCGTTTGTTTTGCGACCGGCATGGCAGCGATTAGTGCAGCGATGTTTTCTCTATTGCGTTCAGGAGATCATCTGATTGCCAGTCAATATTTGTTTGGTAATACCAACAGTCTTTTTAATACCTTGACGCAATTTGGCATTCAAGTAAGTTTCGTTGACGGGACCGATGTATCGGCGGTGGAAGAAGCTGTTCTGCCAAATACGCGAGCTGTTTTTGTAGAGACCATTGCCAATCCCTGCACTCAAATCGCCGATCTGGCGGGAATCGGTAAATTCTGCGAAGAAAGAGAATTACTTTATATCGTTGACAATACCATGACATCACCACTGTTGTTTCTTCCCAAAGATGTAAAGGCGGGTCTAGTCATTAATTCTCTAACCAAATGTATTGCAGGCCACGCGAACGTTCTCGGTGGCGCTGTGACTGAAACTGGACTATTTGATTGGTCGAGGTTTCCAAACATTTTGAATAATTACAAAAAGGGCGATTATAGACGATGGGGATTGTTACAAATTCGCAAGAAAGGCTTGCGAGATACAGGTGCAACATTAGCACCTGATTCGGCAAGCCGGATCGCACTAGGGGCCGAAACACTGGAGTTGAGAATGCCGCGAGCCTGTACTAACGCTAAAGCATTGGCGACCTTCTTTGACGAGCATCCGGCAATCGAGAAAGTTCATTATCCTGGCCTCGAAGCGCATCCGCAACATGATCGTGGACGTGATTTATTCGCAGATTTCGGCAGTCTATTAAGTATCGATTTAGTGGATGGCTATGACTGCTTCGCATTTCTCAATCGTTTACAGTGCTGCGTTTTATCGAGCCATCTCGGCGATAATAGAACCTTGTGTATTCCAGTCGCCCATACGATTTTTTATGAAATGGGGGCAGAGCGACGAACGTCTATGGGTATCTCTGATAATACGGTCCGTATTTCGGTAGGCATAGAGGATCAGCAGGATCTCATCGCCGATTTTAGCAATTCCTTATAGTCGAATGAATTACTCCAATGCGTTCGGTGACTGCGATCACCGGGTATTAACGGTGGCTAAGTAAGCAATTGCTTTGAAAAATCAAAGATTTGAGTGTCTGAAGGTGCCGCTAGAGCAGACGTGTACTGGCTTATATATAAAACAAACATCTTATATGTTCACTGGGATTCAATTATTTCGCGGTCAGCCAATTCAGAACTAATGGCAGTAAAGTAGTCATAATAACTTGGCAATTTATCCAAAATAGGGTACAAACCCACTCCTGAAAAACGCTATGGGAGCATTGGGCAGAGTCAAGTTAGTGTAACCGCCCACCATTTAGTGAGTGTAACCGCCCACCATTTAGTGAATGTAAAGCGTAGTTTAGAGAACTGATTTTCAATCGATTAAGGAGGGCATTATGTCCGACGCAGCAAAAAAGGATACACCTGAACAGGCTGAATTCCGTGCCTATTGCCAAGACTGGCTAGCCGATAACCACCCGGGACGGCCAACGGTAAAAATTCCTCAAGGTGCTTTGGAACTTTCCGACCCCGACGCTCTTAAATGGCTTAAGCAATGGCAAAAATCGGCTTATGATGCCGGTTTGATCGGGTGTGATTACCCCAAAGAAGTAGGCGGGGGTGGAAAAACCAATTGCCAGGCAATTGCCAATGCGGAAATGCAAAAGGCGAAAACGCCTTATCTGCCTAATATTATCGGCATGGGAATGGCAGCACCGACCGTGTTTTTCCATGCGCAGGATGAAGTAAAAGCAGAATTACTACCTAGCTTATTGTCGGGCGAGCATATTTGGTGCCAGGGCTTCAGTGAGCCTGGTGCAGGCTCTGACCTCGCGAATCAACAAACCTTTGCGGAACGAGATGGGGACAACTGGGTGATCAATGGGCACAAAGTATGGACCTCTCTGGCCCATTTTGCCGATTGGATGATTCTGTTGTGTCGAACGGATAAGAGCGACAAATATAATGGCCTGTCTTACTTCGTGGTACCGATCAAATCCGCTCTGGGCAAAGGTGTAACTGTTCGCCCGTTGATAAAATTGACTGGGGAGACAGGATTCAATGAAGTCTTATTCGAAGATTTCATCGTAGAAGATCGTTATCGACTGGACGAAGTGGGCAAGGGCTGGGCTGTTGCGATGACAACGTTGGCCCATGAGCGTGGAGCAGGCCCTCTGGTAACACCTTCGTCTGGTGGTATGTCTTTGGAAGAAGGGGAGAGTGTCTCGACAAGTAACGCGATGTCTCTGGTTGACCTCGCTAAAAAACAAAAAAGAAGCGGCAAGACGGCGGCTGACGATGCAGTGATTCGGGATGAGATTATGAAGCTGATGATCCGCCGTGAAGCGATGAGTCAAAATGGACGCCGCGCTGGCGTGCCGAGCCTTGTTGATCACCCGATGAGAATTGCTTTACAAGGCAAGTTGGTAGCAACAGAACTCAATCAGGATATGGCAGAGTTGGCTTATCAGATCGAAGGTATGGCGAGTACACTTTATGTGAATGATGAAAGTGCACCAGCCGGTGGACAATGGCCTCTTGCCTATATGAACAGTTTCGGCGTTACCATCGCGGCGGGTGCCAATGAAGTTCAACGAAACATATTAGGTGAGCGAGTACTTGGCCTACCTAAGTCTAAATAAGCGGGAGCATAATTATGTCAACACAACCAAAAAACTTCGGCTTCGGCGAAGATGAAACCATGCTCCGTGATTCGGCGCGCAAATTTTTCACCGACAACTGTTCAGCAGACAAACTGCACGGACTGGTTGCCACTGACCCGGATATTCACCGCAGTATCGACAGTGTCTGGGACAAAGACCTATGGCAACAAATCGTAGACTTGGGTTGGACCGCAGTCTGTGTACCTGAATCTGCCGGAGGCATTGGTATGCCTGCGGTTGCTGCAGTAGCTTTGGCAGAAGAGGCGGGCAGGGCAGCTTTTCCGTCACCCATGTTATCGACATTTAACGCAACATTTGTCTTAAACAATTGTCAGTCAGAAGCTGCATCCCAGGCGCTCGGTGAAATCGCGTCCGGTAAAGCCACTACGCTGGCGATTACAGATCAAGCCGGTAGTTGGGATTCATTAAACACAGACGTCGGTGTCAATAGTGACGGCTCCTTGAGTGGCACAGCTTATTTTGTTCAGGACGCGGGCAAGGTAGAGCAACTTGTGGTCAGCGCGAAATCAAGCGCCGGCATCGGACTTTACCTGGTTGATGTACAGGCTGCTGGTGTAGAAATGATTGCCGACGGCATCATCGATCTGACCCGTGATCAAGCCCATGTTGTTTTTTCCAATGCTAGCGCGACGGAAATGGCGGCTCCTGGAACTGGCAACGAAATAATTGATAAGGCGATGCCTGCCATTCTCAGTATTGTTTCAGCCGATATGGTTGGAGCCGGTGAATGGTTGCTACAAACAACCATTGAATACGCAAAAACTCGGGTACAGTTTGATCGTCCTCTGGGATTCTTTCAGGCAGTGAAGCATCCTCTCGTTAATGTCATGCTGGATATTGATCGATCGAAATCTCTTGCATACAACGCGGCATGTGCCTATGACACGGACCCGGATAATGCGATGGGGTTTGCACATATGGCTAAATCTCAGGCCGGTGAGATGGCTGTATTTTCATCCAGTCGCGCCGTGCAGTTTCATGGAGGTATAGGCTTTACGTGGGAATGTTATGTGCACTTGTTCTTTAAGCGGCAAATGCATAATCAAGTTCTATACGGAGACGCAAAATATCACAGAGCTTTATTGGCGGATAAGGTCATGGGAGCAGCGGCTTAATTAGTCTCTATTTCGCCTTAGTATTTGTCAACTTTTAAGACAAAAAAGGACGGTGATTAAACCGTTCTCTTTTGTCTTTTTCAATTCCCGTCTTTCATTGTTGCATTTCCTTATACGCTCGACATCAACTTCAAGGCAGAATACTCGAGCCTTCATTCAAAACTCAAAACTCAAAACTCGAAACCAGGATGTCAATAAGCACGAGTCGCTTAGATTAGTGTTGAGCATAAATCGCGCTGGCTAATCCTCTGTTCGCGTTCAAGGCAGACTAAACATGCTGAAAATCTTCGTTTCTGATTTCGAAAAAGACGTGAAAACTATTTCTTAAAACCCCACCAAATTTCTATATGCCGTCCTATTCTTTATTTATTGGCTGCGGGGTCAGTTGTGTTAACTACGAAGAACGTCGCTAATGAGAATGCTGCAGTAGAACTATCTCCAGTGGTGATTTTTTTCGACAGCATTGAATTCAAAAACTGTACTCGGTATTTTGGTTTTTTATTTCGACTGTATTGCCTTTTACAAATTGGACGGTTGCCGGCTTCTCGACGAAGGTCTTTTGATCGCTCGGAACAAAGCGAAGAGCTAAAAGCTACTATTAAACAACTGATCATACCCTGACTGCACAAATAGTTGATACTAATCAAATAACTGTATTTAAAAAGGAGAATAATCAAGGTAAGGCGATTGGACTTATTCCGATTACTCACAGATTGGTTATCGATCGGCTTTTCAATCTTGAAAGTAAACGTACAAAATAATTCCAATTTATTCCCACGTCAGAAGGTAATTAATTACGCGAAAACACATAACACAAACCTAAGAGGAATAGGAACATGCAAAAGCTCAAGGCTCTGGATGCCAATTTTCTTTATTCTGAAAGTGAAAGGACACCGAATAACATTTCATCGGTTCAGATACTTGAACTTCCGGATGAATGTAGTTTGGATGAATTCATTAGTAGTCTTAGATATTATTTCATGGAACGCATTCATTTGGTTCCGTACTTGACTCGAAAGCTCAAATTTACTCCGGGTAATATCGATCATCCCGTGTGGGTAAAAGACAAAAACTTCGATCTGAACAATCACTTTGAGCACATAAAGCTAGCCCTGCCAGGGAGCTTTAGTCAATTGGAAGAGACAGTCGCCAAAATACATGCGAAATTGATGGACCGGGATAAACCACTATGGAAGCTATTTTTAATCTCGGGTCTGGAGGGCGGAAAAATCGCCTATTATAATCAAGCTCATCACGCTGCAATGGATGGAATGGCTGGTCAAGCTGCAACGATGATTATGATGGATACAACGGCGAAAGCACAACCAATAGAACCGGCAACGGAAAAACCAACTGAAGATGATAGTCTGTCTGAACTACTTCGGTTAAGCTTTGATAACCTTGTAAACTACCAAATTGACAGCCCCGTACAGGCGTTAAATATCTTGGGCTCGGCGTTTCGTATGGCCAAACGTGCTTTTGATCCGAACATGCCGTTTAACTATATACCCGCTGCCACACCGAAAACTCGTTTCAACCGGTGTATTGAAAAAAAACGCACCTACGCTGCCGGTGATATACCGGTTGCGGATCTTAAAAGAATGGCAAAAATGTGTAACGGTACCTTAAACGATGTGCTATTGGCCATCTGTGCCGGTGGTTTACGGCGGTATTTGCTTCGTACGAATGAATTACCGGCGCGAACACTGGTGGCTGGATGCCCCGTATCATTGCGCCAGCCGGGTGATGTTTCCATGGATAACAAAGTATCGATTATGAGCGTTGCCCTCGGAACTGATATCGAAGATCCGCGACTACGATTGAATGCAATAATTGATTCATCCAGAATCGCTAAGGAAGTGTCGAACGACACTGCGGCGCTTCAGAACTTACAGATTTCGTTAGCCGGGTTTCCGGCTTGGTTGACGTCGAGCTACCGGATGTCCGAAACCTTGCGTCTAGCAGAGATCTTACCGATCCCTTTCAATCTCATTATCTCCAATGTTCCCGGCCCGCGGAAGACCTTGTATTCCAACGGTGCAAAAATGCTAACCCATTACCCAGTGTCCATTCCAACACATGGTTTGGGACTAAATATTACGGCCAGCAGTTATGTGAATACGCTATGTTTTTCAGTGACCTCCTGCGCCAAAGCCGTACCGAATGCCGGGATTATTAGAGACGATATTCTGGCGGCTTGGGAGGAGCTTCGTTCTACACTAATTCCTAGAGCGACAATTTCGAGCGAATCGACGATTGTGTTGGGTGGCGCGAAAATATCGCGGCCTGTCATTCCAATGCCGACCGTTACGCCGACTGCTGATGTTACTGTTGGAGGAAGTCGGTAAGTAAGTTCTAACGCTATAGGAATGCTGACGTGTGAGTCGTGTGCAGAGAAATTCAGATTTGTTGTACTGAATTGGAAGGCATGAAGAATCATCTATTAAAATGATTTCTAATATTTCAAATTATTATAAAGATGATTCTTGAAAAATGCTGAAGAAACCTCAAATTGATTTTACTAGCGAATATTTTGCCGGTGTAATTTCTCAGCGGAAAGTGATTTGGGAAAAATTCAGGAGATTTGATTATGAACACAACGGAGATCATGAGTTTGACCGGGATAAGAACGAAGTTGCTCAGCTGAACGGTAATGGGCGAACAGTCAATTTTACCGTCTAATGGTAGAGCGCTCTGAGTTAGTGCGGATAACTGATGAGAGGTTAATACTAAAAACAGTTTTTCTCATTACTAATATATGGCAGTGGTTTTAGAAAATTACTAGGAGGTTATCGATATGAATTTCGAAAAATTGAATCCCTGGAATTGGTTTAAGCACGAGGAGGGGGGCGTGCATCAGCAGGGAAATATCCCTGTGACGAGGAAAAGTACTGATGTTACTCCCTCATCGGATGGTATTGGGAATTTGTCTCGAATTCATCGAGAGATGAACAACTTTTTTGATGAGGTTTTTCGTGGTTATGGGTTTCCGTCAGTTGGGAATATGACTACGGGAGGTCGATTGTCAGAAAATAGGCTGGTCGATGTATATCGCCCACAGATTGATATATCGGGAAGCGAGGATCAATATGAAGTGACACTGGATGTGCCTGGATTAACAGAATCAGATCTGTCTATTGAACTGCAAGGTGATGTATTAAGCATCAAAGGTCAGAAGGAGGAAGCCAAAGAGGAAAAAGATAAACATTTCTATAGGGTAGAAAGAAGCTTTGGTTCGTTTCAGAGAACGCTGTCTTTACCGGTAGACGCTGCTGCTGACGACCTGAAGGCAACAATGAAAGATGGGGTGCTAATCCTGAAAATTCCTCGGCATGCTACTGAGAAAAAAGACGTTAAAAGGATTAGCATTTCGTCTTAAAGAAATGAAGAGTTGGACGCTGCCGTGCAGCTCTTCATTTTTGACCTATCCGTTTTCCAAGTTAAAGGTAGTGGCGTCGATTTCTGACAAAACGTCAGCGGTGCGCCGGTTCGGAGGTTACTTTCAACGCCGAAAATGTTGTTATGGCTGACTATCACAACATGGAGTCGGCTCATGACTTCTTCTGGCTTTACTCTGGCTGTACTCTGGCTAGTGCTAAGGTGGTTAGATGCACAGGCCGGCTAGGCAACACGGACTTCGGCTTGCGTTGACGTGGAACCTAATGAAACCGCATCAGTGCGTTCATCGGCAAATCCTTCCTCTGCTATTGTCTTTTCGACAACGATGAACTTTGGTATCAGTACAGACCTTAGTTCTTCGTAGGCATCCATAATATCGTCTCGCATAATTGTGGCATCCGGTACCGCTTTTGCGCAAGATGTTATGGCAAAACAAAAGTCATTTACGTAGCTTGTACCGGTAATATTCAATCCGAATCCGTGCGTTGGAATGGAGACGGGATAGTGAGTGAGCATTTTTGCGCCGTTGGAGTACAATGTTTCTTGAGGGCCGGGTACATTGGATATAAGGACGTTCATTGGACTGCGAATTCTATCCGCTAGGCCGATTGTTTCGGCAATACGGGAGATTGAAGTCATGAATGCCGGTAGCCCAAAGAGCGACACTTCTGTATTTTGTAGGCCTGCGGCATCAGCGATAAGTTCTTTCGCGGTACGCGATGAATGGGTGATCGCGTTTAGTCGCAAAAGAGGGTCAGAAAGATCTGTAGCTAAAGCAATGCCCATCATTGTGACTTGGTTGTCCATGCTAATGTCTCCCGGTTTGCGCAGTGATACCGGACATGCAGCGATGAGTGAGCGAGAAGGAAGTTCGTTTAATCGAAGCATGTAACGTTGTAATCCTCCTGCACAGACTGCTAGGAAAATGTCGTTCAACTTACAGCATGAGAGTTTTGCCATTGCCTTCATTTCCAATACTGACATGTTTCCGGCTGCGTATGAACGCTCCCTGCTAACAGAACGATTAAACCGTGTTGGCGGTGCAATCGAAAACAGATTCCCGGACGACTTGTCGGGATCGATGACGCGTTTGGATAGTCGGAAAAGGGAATTCATAAAGTTCACCGTATTTTTCGGAACAGCCAGCTGAAATTTGAAAAGGTTCTCAGCGCTTAGACGAAAAAGTTCTGTGAGGTTTTCGTCATTTGTGCGGGGTTCACTAGCCGGGGTTACGATCGTTGGATTGGGGGTGGTGTCCATCAAAGTCTGAGTCGCGGCTTGCGCTGCCATTCCGTCAAGACAGGCATGATGGGCTTGATTATAGTAAGCAAACTTTCCATCTTCGAGTCCGGTTATGATGAAAATTTTCCACAAGGGTTTTGATCTATCCATTAATTCAGAGTGAATTTCCGCCACCTTTTCTTCCAGTTGAGTAAAAGACCCGGGTGCTGTGAGTTCAATACGAAAAAAATGGTTGTCAATATCAAACTCGGTATCTTCCATCCATACGGGGTGGTCAATATTGCCCGGCGTAAATTTTAGCTTATGTGTGAGATAAGGAACTAGATGCAGTCTCGATCTGAAAAGCTCTTTGAGCCCTTTGGTAAATACATCGATCGATTGATTCTTTGTCGGTTTAAATATCTGAACGGAAGAAATATGGTTCGGTGTTTTCGGACTTTCACTGTAGAGAAAGTTTGCATCGAGGGCGCTGAGTTTTTTCAATTGACTATTCCTTTAAGTGGGTTTGAAATCGATATGTCAGTGTCAGTGTTGGTGGTAGTGTTAATGTTTACGTGAAAACGTTTGTTCCATGGCAATCGTGTAAGACCTGCCGTTTGTATTGCTTCAATTAGCAATTTTTCCGGGTGTTCTTTATGCATTGGCTACGGGTTGTATATGCTTGGTTTATGTCTAACTTATGCACTCGTTAGACAAAACCAAATATCTAATGAAATTGTTAATGGGAAATTAATAACCCTTAAAGATTTCGTTAATATGTGTAAGGTCATTTCATTTTGCATGCCTATAACTGAAGCTTGCGGCGGCATAACTTTGCTAATCCGGTAGTTTCCACGCTTCATTGAGACTGTTTTAGAAACTATTTAGCAATAGCTGTGCCATTGTTGATTCAAAACGGTAAATCTATAGGCATCAATGGCTTGCGAAGGTAAACACAAAAATCGCTATGGACTGACGATTTTGTGTTGGTCGTTATTTGTGCGCCTTTTCAAATTTCGCACACTGTTGGACCTGTGCTGTGGGGCACACAATAGGTTATAGTTTTTCGTTGTTCTTTCCTCTTTACTGTCTCTTTGACGGGGCTGATGTGGGTTAATCAGATAAGTAAGTGATTTAATGTCATAAATGATGAATAAATATCTTGACTGTATAAGTGCCTTTGATGAATACTCAATTGGATTGTGCAGTGCGGAAAAACAAGGGTAATAAAGATTCATAACTGAGACTGGAGAAAACATGTTGGTCCAATCACTATCTGTTGAACTCACGAAAATTGAGCAGAAGATGAAAAACGCAGCCACTTATGATGAGTGGAAAAGGAATGCATTGGAGCATGATGATATTTCCGGACGAAAGGAGTGGAAAAAAAAGTCAAAATCTGATGATTATGACTACGTCAATATTCAAACTCGCTTGAAAGAAATTCGCTCTCTCCGGGAAGCCGGTGACGATATCGGACTGTTATTCGCGCTGAACGAAGGTATCCATGGCAATATGGGCGGCATGGGTAAGTCGGTATTGTATGAGCGCGCCAAATTCGGAACCAAGGTTCTAATCGAAGAGTATGTCGATGAGTTGGTAACGAGCTTGCAGCATATTTCTTCCCTGCCCGAAAACGAAATTCCTTTTGAAGAGAAGCTCGACTTTTTTGAGCGAGCCAGTCATTGTTTTGGTCGGTCAGCACTGATGCTGAGTGGCGCCGGTTCTCTCGGCCATTTTCATACGGGTGTCGTTAAGACTCTGATAGCGCACAATTTAATGCCGGCTGTTATTTCGGGCTCTAGTGCAGGATCGGTGCTTGCTGGCGTATTGGGGACTCATACGGAAAGTGAGTTGGAAATATTACTCGATCAAGGCATGATGAGTTCCGGCCAGAGAGTGCTCGAAGAGGCAAGTCTGGGTATCAGGCGGCCGCAGGTTGATGTGAACGATGTCCATCAAATGCTGAAAGAATTAATACCGGATATGACTTTTCAAGAGGCCTACGAAAAAACCGGACGTTTGATTAATGTAACCATTGCTCCCGCTGAACAACACCAAACGTCACGTTTGATGAATGCGACAACATCGCCTAACGTGTTTATTCGTACTGCTGTCCTGGCTTCCTGTGCGGTTCCGGGTGTCTTTCCACCTGTTATGCTGATGGCAAAGAATGTTTTCGGTGAAGCTCAACCCTATTTGCCCAACAGGCGTTGGGTCGATGGCGCCGTCACCGACGATTTACCGGCTAAGCGATTGGCTAGATTATATGGAGTTAATCACTATATCGTTAGTCAGGCTAATCCGCTGGCCTTAATGATTCAAAAAGGTGACGAGTACTGGTTTGCGCCTAAGAGTATAAAAAATGTGGTGCGGCACGCGGGGCGCGAAGCGCTTCGGTCGGGAGAGGAGCTGAGCCGCCGTTACCTGAGTCCCTGGCCCGGAGTTAGCAAGGCAATGAATATGTTTTATTCTGTCGCCGCACAAAACTATACCGGAGACGTAAATATTGCACCTTCATTTAGCTTTGTTGATCCGCAAAAACTGTTAGGTCATCTGACCCTCAAGGAGATGGAAGAGTTAGCAGCGGAAGGCGAGCGGTCTACATGGGCTAACCTTGAGCAAATAAGAATCAGTTCGAAAGTGGGTAAATGCCTGGATACAATTCTCGATCATCATTCGGATCACGATGTGAAGAGAATCTATAAAAAGAGAAAGTCAGTCTAAGTCACAGCGGCTAGTTTTTCGATGTAGAGTTAAGGCAGGGTCGGGGCTGAGTTAGTGCAGAGTAGAGTGGAAGCAAACTGGTGGAATCGTTATTTCTGCCAGTTTTTCTCTAGCCAGTATTAGTCTCGGCTCGAAATTTTATCTATAGATTGAACGATTGTACCAAGCGGATTAAGCGCTGCCAAAGCCAGCCGATGCCGCCATAAATTTGCGTTGAAACGTTTCCATTCGCCGTCTGGCAATGCCAATCGATTGGCAATAATATAGAAGACTGAGGCGTTCACTCCCAATCCGATATGACTCGCTACCACCTCAATATTGTCCGCTTGTAAGGCCTCTTTTTCCAGCGATAGATGCCACGGGACAATGCCGTCTGACTTGCTGTAAATGGACGTGCTGGGGATTTCGATGCTCTTGAATAGGCGTGTTGAGCCGTGCTCGGTTCGATCAGCGGTGACGACGCGCTTGTTAATGTATTGGTAAGCTTTCCATACTCCGGTATCAATGGGCGCTCCGTTGATAGGGCTTCCCAAGCTGATGACTTGCCGCACTGAGTCTCTGTGTAACCGAGCTATTCGCCGCGCGTGAATTCCACCCAGGCTCCAGCCAATAAGGCTCACTTTATCGCCCGTTCTCTCCTGAAATTCCATGAAGTTGTCGTTGAGCTGATTGACGCCGCCGCTACGTTCGATACCTAAATTCCTGCCCATTCCCCAGCCAGAACATGGGTAGCCTTTGCTTTGTAGAAAACGTCGCAAAATGAAGGTCGATCTATCACTTGCGCCAAAGCCGGGAATAACGAAGATTCCGTGGCCGTCACCGGATGGGATTTGATTTAAAATAGGTGTAGATAAAGGGAGGGAGGCAAGATCTGTTAATGCACGAGGAGCTTCGAGTAAGGCGAAAAGATTTGAGTTGATAATTTGCATCCTTAGTTAAAATAGACGCTTGCTTTTGCTGGAATTCATAGTCAGATTTTTTGATAAAAACCTGACTATGAATTCCAGCAAAAGACTTATTTAGGCAATGACAGTTGTTTATTCAACTGCGATTGACTTAAGCGGCTTCAGCTTCAACTTCAGCTTCGTCTGCTTTAGAGAAAGCTGTCTTAAGTGCAGTGCCCGTTTCTTCTAACGCACCTTTAACAAGAGTTGCTTGCTCGGATACAGACTCTTTTAGGCCGTTCCAGATTGACGCATTGTAGTCGCGCTGTAAAGAAACAAAATCACTGATTGATTTAACTTCTGGCAATTTCTGGCCGTAAGATTTGTTTAGCTCAACGTATTTGCCAATGTTGTCACGCTGCATTGAAGTGTATTCGCGCAGAGTGCTGGTGTTGATTTGAAATAAAGTGCGACCTAATTCTGTTTGCTTTTCAATGATGCTCATTGTAACTCTCCTATAAGTGTATGTTGCAGTGCGTCATTATATAGTGCACTGCAACAAATGCAAGATAATTGGGAAAATAAAATTATGATGCCTTTTTCAAGTCATCTTCGATATCCAAGTCCTCTATAACTGGAGCGGGCTCTACAGCGATGTCGGATTGCCTGGATTGTAAGTCCGTCACTTTATTTGGGTTTGGAATGAGCAGGCTCTTCAGCTCAATGAATGCTGTCATGATGTCGTCTCGTAGTCTCACCGCATCAGGTACAGCAAGCGCACAGGCTGTGACGCTGAAGTACAAGCTATCAATATAACTACTGGCTGTGATGTTAAGGCCCTGGCTGTGTACCGGTATAGAGACAGGATAATGGGTGAGCATCCTTGCGCCGTTCGAATAGAGTGTTTCGCGCGGACCAGGTACATTTGAAATAACAAGGTTAAACGGTGTGGGTGCAACATTCGCCATGTTAAAGAACTCGGCAACTTTTGATGCGGAGGTGATAAGTGCTGGCAAGCCGAACATTGAAACGTTAGGGTTGTAGCCCTCTGAAACCGCTGCGACTATCTCCTTGCCGAGCAGCGAAGAATCGATGATTGAGCGTAGTCGCAATAGTGGGTCACGTATATCTGTTGCGAGACCAACAGTCATCATGGTGACTTGATTTTCCATGCTGGTATCTCCCGGCTTACGCAGAGATACCGGACATGCAGCTTTAAGCGTTCTGCGGGGAAGATCGTCCGATCTTTCCATGTAGCTACGCAGGCCTCCGGCGCAGACGGCCATAAAAATGTCATTCAGTTTACAATTTGCGGCTTTGCCCATTGCTTTTAGTTCTGTTACTGACATGTCTCCAGCTGCGTAGGTTCTTTTCTTGCCAACCATACGATTAAAGCGTGTCTTCGGTGCCGAGCGAAAGGTTTTACTCACTTGCTTGCCGGGCGTCAAGGCAAGTTTTGTTAAGCGTGCCGACGCGTCGATACTGCCTAATGTGTGGCTGGGAAGATCAATTTGAAACTTTAATAGGTTCTCGAAGCTCAGGCGAAACAGCTCTGCCATCCCCTCTTCTTTTTTATTGCTTGCTTCTGGTTTTTCAATCGTAGGGTGATCCGGCGTGGTATCCATCATAATCATGGTTGCTGCCTGGCCTGCCATACCATCAATGCAAGCGTGGTGAGCTTGGTTGTAGAAGGCGATTTTATTGTCTTCTAATCCTGTGATTACAAACAATTGCCAAAGTGGCTTGTTGCGGTCCATGAGTTCAGCGTGAATTTCAGCGACTTTTAGCTCGAGCTGTTCAAAGGATCCAGGTGCGGGCATATTAATTCGAATGATGTGGTTTTCGATATCGAAATGCTTGTCTTTGACCCAAACGGGGTGGTCAATGTTGCCGGGCACAAAACGGGGAATGCGGGTTAAGTAAGGTACAAGGTGGATGCGTGATTGATAAAAATCTTTCAGGCCACTAAGAAACTGTTCTTCATTCGTTTTCTTTGGCAATTCAAAGAGTTGTACTGAAGAAACATGATTTGGGGTTTTGTCCGTTTCGGTATAGAAGAAATTTCCATCTAAAGCACCCAGCTTTTGCATTCGTTTTTCGCTCCGTTGTTTGTAAAGTGATGAATAAATTAAGTGCAGCGCGATAACGTTTGTTATCGCGAATCTTGCGGTAATAATCTTGGTTTTGTTGCTTTTACTATTGAACTGGACACGGCCTATGTGTCTTCAAACTGTGGCTCCAGATCGACGAATGCCTAATTGTTCGACAGATAGTGATTTGTGCGCTGCAACAATTACGTCGATATTCGGGCGCGTATTATATTTACATTATTTCTTTTGTCAATAATTACTTTTGTGCAGCGCAAAAAAGTGAAATCTGTTACAATTCCGTTCAAAGAGTCTGGTGCACAGACCCATGAGCGGACTAAAGATGAAACACTATAAAAAATACCCCAATCGCAGGCTTTATGACATTGAGCAAAGCAGCTACGTTACCGTGGAGCAAATTCGTAAAGAAATTGTTGACGGTCAATCTATAACCGTTATTGACTCTAAAACGGATAAAAATTTGACACGAAGTGTATTGCTGCAAATTATTTCGGAGCAGGAAGGAGAGGGGCACGAACCGATTCTCACTAATAGAGTCATGGAGCAATTGATTCGTTTTTACGGGGATTCGATGCAGAGCTTAGTGAGCCGTTATATTGAGCAAAGTATAATGACGTTTATACAGCAGCAAGAAATTCATCGTAAGCGCATGAAATCATTAGCTGAAGTCGAGCCAGTGGCGTTTGTCCGCAAAGCAATACAGCAGAATATGGATTTCTGGACAAATCTGACCACCACAGGTGCAGCTAAGAAAAGTACCAATAAAAAGACTAGTAAAGAAGACCAATAAAAATGGCCAATTAAAAAGACTGGCTAGAGGGAGTGAAAGGGATACCGTAAAATACGGCGTGCGCCTCTGTCGCTCGGCCTAAGCGATCGACAGCGGTAATTAGCTGATCCCGAAAAATGCAGGTCGATTCAATTTCAAACGTTTAGCTGCATATATGTTGTATTTTTATAGCCCATATCCCGGTGATCCACCTCTTCGGGGCACGCTGAAACTTTTGCTCTACGTATCGTTTTCTGGTTCATGACGTAACAGAGGGATGTGTCATCATTGGCCGTTATGGGCACTGCTAGCGCAAAAAATACCAGCAAAGCCACGTTTTTGTGCGAGTGCTTTTTAGCAGCGACGCACGGGAAAAGTCATAGAAGGCTTTTTCCGTGCAGACTAACTAAGACGCCTGCAGTTTTTCAAAAAGCCTGGTTTAACCCGTACATATCTAATTGAGCATGAAATTGCTCAACATCATGGCTCAGTGTGATGATGTCATGTTTCTCGCCGTTTTGGTCCATTACATGATCTCTTAACATCGCTTCCGTTTTAAATCCCATATCTTCGAACACCGTAATGGCGGCTTCCTGATCAGCCGTCATCTGCGCGGTAAGCTTGGCTAGGCCAAGCTGCAAGCCTACGATAAAGCACTCTTGAATGAGTAGTCGGCCCAAGCCTTGCTCCTTCATTTCAGATGCCACCAGGACCCTAACTTCGCCGACGTGCGATGACCAGGAAAACTTGTCGGTGAGCAGGGCTGTGCAACCCAGAATTTTTTTGTCGCGGCAGGCGATAATACTGACTGTATCGCCAGCTTCAATGGAGTTTATCCAGGCGTCCACGACCTTTGGTTCAGTTATATTGCGTTTCAAAAAGAGAAGATCATGTTCTGGAAGTAATTTCGCAAACGCGAGCATATCGTCGCGCCGTTCGGCCGAAAATAGCTCCAGTTTTATTTCTCCGTCCTTACAGCTCCCCGTTAGAGGGTATCTATTATTATCATTTTTCAAGATGAACGCTCTCCTAACCAGGCGTTAACACTGGGCCACATTCTTTTGACTGCATTGGGGCCGGCGATAAGACTCACGTGGCCGCCCTTTAATACTAACTCCTCTTTGTCTTCAGAAGAGACAAGATCCAGCAGTGGTTTACTGGCGGAAGGAGGCACGATGTGATCGTGCAGCGCAATTGTGTGCATAATCGGAATGGTAATATTGGCTAGGTCGGCTTTTTTTCCCGCTATTTCTAGCTCCCCTCGAAACAATTTGTTATGCCACATTAGATCTTTGGTAGTTTCTCTAAAGTACTCTCCCGCCAGTGGCACGTATTCGCTTCCCCAGCGGTCGAAAGCGCGATAGGATTTTACATACTCATCGTTCCACATGTTTTCCCACACTCTAACTCGAGAGGCAATTTTTTGTGCGGGTCTCAGCATTTCAAAACTGGAGCCTATAAAGTCGCCTGGAATGACACCCAGTGTGTCGACCAGGCGATCCACGTCAAAGTAACGTTCATCGTTCCAGTGAGTCATTAAACCCATTTCGTGCCAGTTGATCGGCGTGGTTAGGCATACCAGGTTTTTTAACGGACCATCGGTATGAGTAGCTGCATACATAACCGACAGCACGCCTCCCATACAGTAGCCGAGAATCGATACGTCGGTTTCTCCGGTCTCTGCCTGTACTTTTTCTATACAGCTAGGTATGAAATCCTGAGTGTAATCCGCCAGCCCAAGATGTTTTTCTTTTGAGGTGGGGGGATTCCAGTCAATCATGTAAACGTCATAGCCGTTTTTCAGTAAAAACTCCACCATACTTTGTCCGGGTAATAGATCAAAGAGGTAGCCTTTATTCGTCGTCGCCATCACTATAATGATCGGGACTCGATAGATTTCATCTGCGATAGGGCGGTAGTGGTAAAGCTGTAAGGTGCCTTTATCGTAAATAAGATCCTTCGGAGTTAAGCCGACCGACGCTTTACTGGCCCGTACATAATCAAAGCCCTTGCGACTTCTCTGCACTGTCCTATCTACGAGTTGATTGACGCGATCTTTGATCGATGAATTCCCTGCGTTTCCTGTCATATCGTTTTGTCTCTAAAATTAAGGACGTCCTAAATTAATGTTTAGCTTCTGTATCCTTTGTTGCCGACGGTGGCTTCTTAGTTCGTGGCGGACCTTTTGGTTTTGGTGATTTTACGGCATTTGTCGCACCAGAAATTTTTTCGAGTTGTACTTCCATTCGTGCAAGTCTGGCGTTCATCTCCTGGAAGTCTTCTTCAAGGCGGAGTATATCTTCGCGGCTCGGCATGTTTATGTTTGCCAGGTGCTTAGCCATCATATCGCCGAATACCTTTTGCATTTGCAGTTGAGTATTCTGAACTGAGTTAATGGCTCGGGTAAACTCATCTGTACCCATGAGTTTGTTGGAAAAACTGTCTACGGATCGCTCCCATTGAGTAACCCATTCCTGGAAAAGCTCCGTTGGGGTCGTTGCTTTATCATCGCTCATTGTGATCTCCGATTAATGCCGGTAAAAATAAAAGGTGAGGTTTTGGAATACGGGTCTTGCGGGTGTCGTTTTAATTTTATTATACCCTGTGACCAAAAGTACTTTCTATTTATAAAGATCAGCTAAACGATAAGATTCGTCAAGAAATAAAAGGAACATTTTCGCTAGGAAGGTATTAAAGGACGATGAACGAAAGATTTTAGTATCAAATTTACTGTCATGCGGATAACTTTTTTCGGTTTAAGCAAAAATAAATTACTTCACTGCTTGATTTTGTTGCAGTGCACGATATAATGACGCAGTGCAACATAGCCAGAGGAGGCAATCATGAGCTTATTACAGAAGCAAACAGCATTAGGTAAGAATTTATACCAGATTAACGCCAACAGTCTTCGCAGCCTTGTTGAGCTGCAACGTGACAACTTCGAGCAGTATGTCGAGTTGAATAAAGATTATTTTGGAAAATTGCCTCAAGTGGGCGGCATTAAGAATTTTTTGGACTTACAGCGTGAATATAATCAGGACGTTTGGGAAGGCGTAAAAACCTCTTTTCAAGCTAACACTGAAATTGTCAAAGATGCGTTTAAAGAAAGCAGTGCAGCTGTACGAGCTACTTATCAGCAAGACGAATCTTCAGCTGATACAGTAAAGGACGTTAAGGCGGCTCCTGTTGTTAAGGCAGCGAAGAAAGCCACTGCGGAACCAGTTGCAAAAGACGTCGTAGCGGCTAAGCCAGCAGCGGCAAAAAAAGCAGCAGCTAAGCCTGCAGCTAAAAAAGCAGCAGCTAAACCTGCAGCTAAAAAAGCGGCAGCTAAACCTGCAGTGAAAAAGGCGGCAGCTAAAAAGACAGCGGCTAAGCCTGCGGTGAAAAAAGCGGCAGCTAAGCCTGCGGCCAAAAAAGCAGCAGCGAAGCCTTCGGTAAAAGCAGCAGAATCTACAGAAAAAAAAACAGTTAAGCCTGTTGTAGAGACGGCAGCTAAGCCTCCTGTTCTTGAAGCGGCTGTTAAACCGGTTCTAACCGCCGTTGCTAAACCAGTTTTAGAAGAAGTAGTAGTAAAATCAGTAGAAAATCCCGACCAGGTCACTCACTAAGTTTTTACTTGGCTTTTAGCTAGGTAATGGGGAGAGCATTTATGTTCTCCCCCTTTTTTTGTCTGAAATATCTCTCCTGCAAAAGACCCGAACTCAAGTTATTATCAGTAGTTGATTAAGTGCTAGCCTGTATTTTAGTGCGACGACTGTTCCCGCTTGATGCTTTTTTCTTGTTTTACTTCAATTTCCTACCTATTAGTGCTCATCCAGAAACAGCTGTTTTTCAAGTATGTCATCGCGATCTTTACGGCTCGACGCATCGACGCATCGACGTGGCAAGCTGCTGTAGGCCCTGCAAATGCGGGTATTGATATCCGGTTCGCATCATTAGATTGCTGAGTTAAGACTTGGCCTGTAATAGAAACACCAATCTTAAACCGACATTTTTGGACCGGCACCCATTAGATTCTCAGCTTATTTCTGTTTATTTTTTCCAGTATCCTCTATGCTATATTTTTTCTTATCGGTAGGGCGCTTTGTAGCCGTGGTGCTATTAAATAAGCGGCCGCCGTCTACATAAGGTTGTTGGTTTTTTTACTGAATTGAAGCTAACGCTTAAGTGTGTGATTTTGGAGATTCAGCTTAGTGTCAAATAGAGATACCGTGATTTTTGATTTGGGCAATGTGCTGATCGATTTTGATCCGCGCCCGGTTTATCGTCATTTCTTTTCTGGTCGTGAGGCTGCCTTCCATCATTTCTTCGATAGTAGGATCATTTGGGATATCTTGGATCACGGACACAATACCCTTGAGTCGTGGGATACGGCCTTTAAAACCTTCCTCGCGCAACGCCCTGAATTAAGTGATGAAGTCGATATTTTTCGTCAGGATTGGTTTAAGTTTGTATTGGGTCCCATGATGGATACGGTGGACATTTTTCACCGTTTACATGATCGCGATATAGCACTGTACGCATTGACCAATTGGCCTGCCCAGGTATGGCCTCCGCAAAGTCACCCGCAGGCTGATGTCCAGCACGATTACGGATTTTTGGACAAATTTCAGGATATTGTCGTGTCCGGCATTGAGCAGATGCGCAAACCAGATGCGGCGTTTTATCAGCTCGCAATAGATCGATGGAACATCGCTCCAGGACAATGCATCTTCGTGGACGATCATCCGGAGAACGTTATGGCTGCCAATAATCTCGGCATTTTGGGCCATCATTTTACTTCGGCTGAAAAGCTCGAGGCGCTGCTCACAGATCATGGTCTAATTTAATCGGGCTAGTGATTGAATACGGCATATGACATTACCGGTCGAATTCGATGGGCGAAAGACTGGCTGTTGATAATTTGTGTAAAGTCGTTGATTCCGATAGGGCTTCAGCGTCTCTCTTAAATTTATCGTCCTTAGTAGTGAAAATCTGCTTGCTCGTATTGCTAAAGAGTGGGGCAGCCGACTCGCTATGAGCGAACGTCTTTTGCCGAATCCATAACGACATAGGTTGTGATTGAATTGACCTGAGGCAAAGTGCCTAATACATCCGTGTGGAAAGTCTTATATGCAGCTAAGTCTGCAGTCTCTACCCGCAACATATATTCATAAGAGCCGGTGACATTATGACATTCCCGAACTTCCGGTGAACGTACTATGGCTTTTTCAAAAGCAACTTGTGATTTCTTTGTGTGGTCAGACAAACCAACGGCAATATAAGCAATGCAGCCTATGCCTAATTTACCGTGGTCTAGTATAGCTCGATAACCTTTTATGATCCCGGTACGCTCTAGCTCCTGCACTCGCCTTAGACACGCCGACGGAGAGAGGCCCACGCGCGAAGCAAGCTCCAGGTTACTAATTCGGCCGTCAGATTCCAGCTCTGACAATATTTTGTCGCTAATTCTGTCTAATCGATTCATAAGTTGCAAATTTACTCAATATTAGACTGATAAAGCAAGTTAAATTCTCCAATATGTAACTATAATTGCAAGCCAAGCCGATAGGCGGCGATAACAGTCGGACTATTCCGATAGCAACGAAACGAATAACATCATGAACTATGAACTTCTGACTGCCTTAATGATCTTTGCCTTTGTCTCTTCAATTACGCCGGGGCCCAACAATTTGATGTTGATGTCTTCGGGAGCCAACTTTGGCTTTCGTCGAACCATACCACATATGTTAGGAGTGGGCTTGGGCTTTGTTTTTATGGTGGTTATGGTCGGTGTGGGACTTATGCAGCTTTTCGACATTTATCCGCCGAGTTACCAAATTTTAAAAATAATCAGCGTGACATACTTGCTCTATTTGTCTTTTAAAATGGCAACAGCAGTAGATCCAATCGACAATAGCAATGTTAGGTCGACACCGTTTTCTTTTGTACAGGCGGTATTGTTTCAGTGGATAAATCCAAAAGCCTGGACCATGGCACTTACCGCTATCAGCGTGTATGCGCCGTCGAGAAGTTTTGTTTCCGTGGCTATTGTGGCGGGGATTTTTGGGTTAATCAATCTGCCATCGGTCAGTGTTTGGACTGTTATGGGACAGCAGCTTCGCCGCATTCTTACCAGTAATCTTCGTCTGCGCGCGTTTAACATCACAATGGCCGTTTTACTGCTGACATCACTGTACCCGGTTTTTGCATAAGCGAGTGTTATTACTGAGAAATCATTGTGCTTTATTGGACAAGTCTGATGTAGCATAATGCAGATAAAAGTTTTCCATTGGACGGTCTATTGAGCGTGGTAAGCGTGCGTAGTCGGCGTCGAATGGAAATAAACTGATAAAATAAAAACCAAGATTAACGTAAGAGCGGAAAGTTGAAATGAAAAACCGTATATTCCTCTATTTAAATTATTTACTGCTGGTGTGTTTTCTAATTAAGACTCCCGTCATGTTTGCGGAGGACAAGAAGGGCGATGACGAGCCAGAAAAGGAAAAAACGGTCGCTGAGCTGACCGAGAATAGTCTGCGGAAAGAAGGACTTTTTACCCTATTCCAGGACAACAAAACCGGCGAAGTCTTAATGTTGATAAAGAAGGAGCAATTAGACAAGGAGTTCATCTATTTTGCAAATGCGTCCAATGGCGCTGTAGAAGCCGGGTATTTTAGAGGTGCGTATCTTGACAATGGGGTCCTATCCCTGCGCCGCTATTTCGATAGAATCGAATTTGTTCGTGAAAATACAGCGTACTACTTCGATCCAGCTAACGCCTTGTCAAAAGCAGCAGATGCGAATATTTCAAAAGGTATAATGGCGGTCGAAAAAATCCTTGCCGAAGATGAGTCCACTGGTGAGATTCTAATCAATGTAGACAAAGTGTTTTTGACAGAAGCGCTTTTACAAATTAAACCTCCTGTTGATCCCGATGCCGATCCTAAAACAAACTTTACCCTAGGCAAGTTATCCGATAGTAAAAGCAAGTTTATTGGAGTACGCAGTTATCCTCAAAACACAGATCTGGAAGTTGAGTACGTGTTCAGTCAGGAAGCGCCGGCCGTATTGGGTGGAGATGATGTTACGGATGCCCGCAACGTTCCTATTCGCGTTTTACATAGCCTAATAGAAATGCCTGTGAATAATTACAAACCCCGCCGCGACGACCCTCGCGTTGGGTATTTTTACACCGAGACAACCGAGTTGACCTCATTCAGTGCAACGCCTTTTCGAGATTTTATCGAACGTTGGAATCTTGTTAAAAAGGACCCTCTAGCAGAGTTATCGGAACCGGTGACGCCCATCACGTGGTGGATAGAAAACACCACTCCGCTCGAATATAGGGAGCTTATTAAGAGCGCCGCGCTAAGTTGGAATCCTGTTTTTGAAAACATCGGTTTTAAAAATGCGATAGTGGTAAAAGTGCAACCGGAAGACGCCAGTTGGGATGCAGGAGACATCCGCTATAACGTGTTGCGCTGGACGGCGTCGCCCAATCCACCTTTTGGTGGCTATGGGCCGAGTTTCTCGAATCCGCGCACCGGCGAGATAATTGGTGCAGATGTGATGTTGGAGTATTCCTTTTTGAGTCGATACCAACGCACCCGTCAATTATTATCTTCAGGGTCATCTTCTGGATCAGAACGATCGCTGTTAGGGCACACCTTGGATTCGGGTCGTTATTGCATGCTCGGACAGAGCCTAAAAAATAGCACCCTATTTGGTATGGTGGCAGCTGAAGTTGGGGGGCTTGGTGTCGATCTTGAAAAACAATTAACTAGCGACGCGATACATTACCTGATATTACACGAACTCGGTCATACCCTGGGCTTAAATCACAATATGAAAGCAACCCAACTGTTGTCGCCAGAACAGGCTTTTGACTCTGATGTGGTAGCGAAGCTGGGATTGAGCAGCTCGGTGATGGATTACCCATCAGTCAATTTCGCGCCGCGAGGGAAAACGCAAACGCAATTTTACCCGACAAAACCTGGGCCTTATGACGTCTGGGCTATTGAGTACGGTTACTCGTCCCATCTGAATGATGACCTTGCCGAAGAGAACCGTCTTCAATCGATACTCGTTAGGTCGACAGAGCCACAGTTAGCTTTTGGTAACGACGCCGATGATATGCGTGCACCGGGCAAAGCGATTGATCCGCGGGTTAACATCTATGATATGAGTTCCGACGCGGTGACTTATGCGGCCGATCGTATCGATTTAGTAAAAGTGACCATGAACGATATGGTTGATCACTATCCTGATAAAGGCAAGTCTTACCAGGAAACCCTGGATGCCTATCGCATGTTAATGACTGAATGGCGTCAAGCCGCGGCCGTCATTTCCCGCTATATAGGAGGCGTCTATGTCGATCGGGGCATGTCCGGGCAACCTGGCGCTGCGGCTCCATTTACGCCGGTGTCCCTGGAGCGACAGAAAAAATCGATGTCCGTACTGAAAGCCAAGGTATTTTCACCAACATCTTTTTCTGCCCCGCAAGATCTTTATCGTCACCTTGCGCAGCAGCGTCGAGGTTTTAATTTCATGGGCGGCACTGAAGATCCCAAAATACACGATCTGGTTCTTAATCTTCAAAAGAACGTACTGGACCACATTATGCACCCGGTCGTGATGAAGCGATTAACAGATACGCGGTTGTACGGAAATGAATATGATGTGTCGATGTTCATTACCGAATTAACTGATGCAATCTTTGCGGCGGAAGGGCGCGGTAATGTGAATAGTTTTCGACAGAATTTGCAAATGGAATACGTCAATCGACTGGTGACAATGGTCGGTACTAACGGAAAGAACGGCTACGATACGCCCTCGCAAAATATGGCCGTTTACGCCTTGAACTCCATTCAAAAAGAGCAGAAACGCAAACGCAGCGTTAATATTGAAACCGCGGCACATGCACAGAATTTGCAATTAGTCATTGCCAGCGCGTTGGATACAGGCAGTTAAGTGCCTCCTAGTCATAATGAAATCAGTGTGTAATACCAAATACTTGGGTCATCTGGTAGGCACTCGACGGGATTTTGTGTCTGGATTTCCTTCGGAAATACGCTTGAATAAGCGTGTAGATTACAACTTAGTTAATAATCGGTGTATCGAGTTTTCCGTGATCTTGATAGTGTATAGTTAGTTTTTCGAATGTTGGCACAAAATGTTTTTGGAACATTTCTAGAACATATCAATTAGGAATCCTGTATGAAAGAGTTTGAAGGAAAGGTCGCGTTTGTCACGGGTGCCGCAAGTGGCATTGGTCTTGGTATCGCGAAGGCTTTTGCTGCGCGCGGTATGAAGGTCATGATGGCGGATATCGAAAAAGAGCCGTTAGAAAAGGCTGTAGCAAGCTTGCGCGACAGCAATGGTGGCGTTGAAGGCGTTGTTTGTGATGTCTCCGATGTTGACGCTGTCAGAAACGCCGCCAACAAAACGATTGAAGTATTTGGAAAAGTTCACGTTATTGTCAACAATGCCGGCGTTGGCGGCGGCGGCGGCGAAACCGGAACCATTTCACTGGAAGATTGGAAATGGACTGTCGATGTTAACCTTATGGGTGTGGTTTACGGTTGTGAAACTTTTGTTCCCTTAATTAAAGAGCACGGTGAAGGCGGTTACATTATCAATACAGCATCAATGGCGGGTCAAGTAGGCGCTCCGGGTATGGGCCCGTACGCGGCGACCAAGTTTGCAGTGGTCGGTTATAGCGAATCCATGAATGCTGAGCTGGCACCTCAAGGTATCGGCGTTGGAGTTCTTTGTCCTGGATGGGTAAACACGCAAATTATTAATAGTCGGCGAAATCATCCAGGTGGTGCAGAAGCTGTGACCGACCAAACGGGTATGCTCGATGATGCAGAAGGTATGGTTGCCGAGGCGCTGGCTGCTGGGGTATCACCCGACACGGTGGGTAAGTGGGTGGTCGAGAGTATGGAGCAAGATGCGCTTTATATTTTTACTCACCCCAATTGGAAAGTTGTGTCGGAAGCTAAAGCCGAACGGGTACATCAAGCCTATGACGCGGCCGCGCAAAGCCCAACGATTCAAGCTGATGAAGGCGCAATGTCTTTGCCCATGATGCTGCAGGGTGAGGCTGAATAACATTCATCACGTTACGAATGAAGAACGACGATAACGGCTCGCAATTAGGGCCGTTTTATTGCCGCAGCTCATTAGTAAAAACTATGCACTTTAGTGCAAGGCTTTAGCTGCACCACAGGTCCCCGTCATCTTCGATGTGGGATGCCCTTAGTCGGTTGAAACCCCACGCCCTCCTAAGGGTATCCCACAGCTAAGCTGACTACTGTCCGATTACGTTAAGGGCGTGCGTTAATTTGAAGACTCCAGCGCTTGCCGTTGAATCGACCGGCTCATCCAGAACAAGAAAGCACTAATCAGCAGGCCATAACAGAAAACGGTAAATAGCCACGGTAGCCAATGGGTTTCAGTGCCCGATAACACATTCCCCAACAATGTCGCCTCGGCCCACAGGGGTAAAAACGCCTGGTACTTGTCATCGGCGATCGATCCAACGCCTGCGATAAAAACCGGGAAAATTGTAGCCAGGCCGACGTACGTTTGGCCCTCTTTAAAGGTTTTTGCGAAAGTCGCCACTCCCATCATCATGGCAGACAACAAAGCGATAGTGGGTAGCGCAACGAGTAAAAAAAGCGCAGCGCTCACAACAGTTAGGTTCAGACCAAGAGTCATACCGTTAAACTCGATATTGTCATAAGCAACAAAACCTGAGCAGATGGCCAGCAGTAAGCCGGACATACCAACGGTAATGAGCATAAGCCATTTGCCGATCGGAATACTGATAGGTGCAATGGGCTGCAAAAGTAATGGATACAGCCCGTGGCGTTCCCGTTCGCCGGCGGTGCAATCAATACAGGCGGGCATCACAGAATAGATCGGTGTCATCAGTAACATAAAAACAAACAATGGCGCGACAAACCGTGCAATGGAAGAGGCTTCTCCGGTGTCCTGTTTATTGACGTTGATGGGATTCATAACGACGGGTGATACGCCTCTTGCGACCAGGCGGCTCCCGGCGATTTGTGAGGCAAACAATTGAATATTCCCAAATAGCCGGGCAGTGACCGTATTGTTGCTAGACATATCGCCTCGAATGGTCACTGTAGCGCGATAGCCGCTGGACAGTTTGTTACGGTAATCTTCTGGAATAATGAGTTCTAATTCACTTTCGTCGCCCTGTGTTAAGCCCTTTGACGCCAAAAAAGAGATTAACGAGGGGGCATTTTGGGCGCCGGATATTCTAATTTCTGCGGTTTGAGCCTTTTTCTCCTCCTGTGCCGCGAAATAGTAACCCGCTAACATAAAGACTGGCATCAACACGCTGAGCAATATGGCGGAGGTGAGCGAGCGACGATCGCGTACGACTTCCAGCAGCTCTTTAAAGAGAATTACTTTTATCGTTTTGATGAGTGTCATTCTTGTCTTCCGTCTGTAATGGCTGCCGATGATTTTCGGACTATGGCGATAAAGGCGTCTTCGAGATTACTGGTACGGGTTTCTTCGATGAGTGAGAGGGGCGGGCCCTCAGTGTGAACTTCTCCATCGGCTATAACCGCAACCCGGTTCGCTAGTAATTCAACTTCCTGCATCACATGGCTGGAAAACAAAATTCCGGTGCCGCTGTCTCGCAGGCGCAGTAATATTTCCCTTACATTTCTTACCGCGAAAACGTCCAGCCCTCTCGTTGGTTCGTCCATGATCAGATAATCTGGTGAATGCACCATAGCGCGGCCCAAAGCTAATTTTACGCTCTGACCATGACTAAAACCTTTGCTGATACGATTAGCAATATCTTCCATGCCCAGCATAGATAAAGTTCGGTCGACTGCCTCTCGCTTTTTCTTTCCCTCCATACCATGTAGCGCGGCAAAAAATGCCAGGTGTTCTTTGACTGTTAGGTAGTTAAACAGGCCAGGCTTATCGGGAAATACTCCGATCTTCTTTCGTGCCTCAATCGGATCATTGAAAGGATTAATGCCCTGGATGTCCACCGAACCCTCATCGGGTTTCAATAAGCCTGTCAATATATTGATGCTGGTACTTTTACCGCTACCATTGCCTCCGAGAAGGGCGACAATTTCTCCTCGATTCACGTGGAATTCCACATTCTTGAGGGCTTGTACGTCCCCGAAAGACTTTTGTAAACCGCGGACTCTAATCATTGCGATTGCCCCTGACAAAAGCGCCTAGCGTGTTGGTGACAAACGGCATACTAAAAACCTCATTCTCGCAAATTTTATTGCCATCGATTGTCTTGAATGCATCGGTTGGATCGCTTAAAAAATCAGAGATGAGGTCGCGCATACAGGGTCGATCAGAATTAATATGCCCGCCTTTTTCAATGATGAGGTGTCGGCTTTTAGGAAACTCGACAATGATCGAGTCGGCCATGACTGGGGGGGTAATAGGATCGAGCGCACCGGAAATTAAAAATACGGGTATCTCCTCGGCCGCCTTCGTCGGCCCAGGTAAGACTTCGGCGACATCGCTGACGGGCCAATTGTCACATAAGGTTTTTAACTGTTTTCTGGGCACACCTTTGGAAAAGGCGTAGGCGGGAGAGCGCACATCAGCTTGTCTGTGTTCTGCAGGATTTCGGCGCAATTCTCCTGAGCATACAACGCTAAAATAGGCGCCTGTGTAAAGGGATTTGACGCCAAGGTATTCACCGCTATCCACTGCCAAAGTTGCCATCGGTCCCCACTCATTGTGCTCAACGGCTTGGGTTAAGATCCACGGAATAAAAGCACGGGACTGGGTCTTGTAGAGATTGCTGAACAAGGTTTGCGCCACGACGGAGCGACTTGTCACGGTGACTATTTCGTCTCCTGTTACTGGGTGCTGATATCGGATCGGTTCCCGGTCACCCAATCTATCTAGCAGCTCGATAGGATTAAATTCGGGGAAGGCTTTGTTACACTCAATTGATTGTTTACAGTCTTCGATAAGCGTTTTTAAAGAAACAAATGCGTTGGTATCCTGAGTTTGGATGTAGGACGGTTTAAAGGGGACGAGGCCATCCAGTACCGCCGTTCTAACTCGCTCAGGATGGCTGCGCATATACAGTTGGGCCAATCTTGTGCCGTAGGATGCGCCCCATAGGTTGATTCGTTCCGCGCCCAACGCCATTCTTAGAGATTCAAGGTCTGCAACGGCGGTCATGGACGTATAACTGGTAATTTGCCTTGCCTTGTCTTGGGTGCAGATTTTTATCTGTGTGATCATTTCTTCGATAGATACATGGGTGAGCGGCGATAATTTTTTCTCAGGGCTGCAGGCTAGGGGTGATGATTTTCCGGTGCCGCGAATATCAAAAAAAACGATGTCACGTTTGTTTCTGACTTTGTTAAATAGCGGGAGAAGCGCGCCGGTCATGTCGCTTGCACCTTGGCCGGGGCCGCCAACAAGAATAATTAGTGGGTCCGTTAGCGATGTTGGCGCTTGTGCTGGAGCGATAATACCCCCCAGTGTTATGGAGTCGCCGTCGGCGTCGGCAACAAAA
The DNA here is from genome assembly GCA_913019905.1 of uncultured Cellvibrionales bacterium. Lineage (GTDB taxonomy): Bacteria > Pseudomonadota > Gammaproteobacteria > Pseudomonadales > Dasaniaceae > Oceanicoccus. Next base: position 20,387 of record CAJVZD010000011.1, on the reverse strand, counting down.
AGAGGTCTTTTCAGACTGTAACACTGAGCTTGACGGGACAGGCCTGAGGTATAACATGATTCGCTGCTATAGCTTTTTTGAGTGTTGTCTTCTGCCCGATCTATTTGATAGCTTGGATCTTTCAGATGGTTTGGTTCTTGAGCAATTGTGGATGTTGAGATAATGGTATTCATCATCAATGAGCTGAAGACAATCCTTTTCCAGTACTGATTCATTGACTCTTTTTTCCTTCAAATAGTAAGGTGATATTTTTAGCGAAATGCAAGCTATCGGCGGTTCTGTGACTGCCGAAGAATTCAGCCCATTATTAACAATAGCAGTCAGTCTCACTGATTCTATGACGAAAAGTAATTAAGTATCTATAAGGGAAGTAAATAATTGTCTGTAAGGAAGGTAAATAGTCAGCTATAAGGCAGGGAGTAATTATCTTTATCGGAAATTCTATGGCGATCTATACCAGAAATTATATGACGATCTATACCAAAAACTATGCGCGTATCTTTTTCGGAAAATTGATGATTATCTATCATCTGAAATTAAACGACTGTTAACAACCGAAAATGAGTGATCATTTATAACTGAAACTCAGTGACTGTTTATAACGGAAACTCAGTGACTGTTTATAACGGAAACTCAGTGGCTATTTTATAACGGAAACTATATGACTGTGAAATCGGGAAATATTTACCAATCTTCAGTAAGCGCCGGTAGTAAAGAAGTCGTGGAGCAGCTGGTCGCCAAAAATAGTCTTAAAATTGAGAAAATCGCCTCTATGGGCCACAGTTCTCCGGCAACAGGTTGGTACGATCAAGACGATAATGAATGGGTTGTTGTGCTGAAAGGAGATGCGATTGTCGCCTTCGAGGATGGAAAAAAGGTCCGCATGGGCGAGGGCGATTACCTTGATATACCCGCACATACCCGGCATAAAGTCGAGTGGACCTCTCCGGATATCGAAACCATATGGTTAGCTGTGCACTATTGAACATACGCGTCTCAGAAAAGCCTTCTAAGTTTGTGAGCCTACTAACGCTGTCTTATTTTTCACTGCCGTACATGTCTTAATTTCTATTGCATCGGCGCGAAAAGTTGTTGTAAGTCCTCCGCCGTTAAGGAGTCTTCCGCGTCTGAGAGTTTGTTGTCGTAAATACCCTGGGCCAGCGCTTGTTTATTTTCTTGCATGGCCAAAATTTTCTCCTCGACGCTGTTTTCCGTGATGAGTTTGTAAACAAACACAGTCTTATCTTGTCCGATACGATGAGTACGATCGGTGGCCTGGTTTTCAGCGGCCGGATTCCACCAGGGGTCGTAGTGAATCACTGTGTCGGCTTCGGTGAGATTAAGCCCAACGCCACCCGCTTTGAGGCTGATTAAGAAAACGTTGGCGTTACCGGATTTAAATTTTTCGATAGCTTCATCACGATGTCGAGTCTGACCGGTCAGTTTACTGAAGCTGATACCTTGTTTTTCGATTTCTTGTTCTATCAAAGCTAACATTTTGGTAAATTGGGAAAAAATCAGTATGCGTCGACCTTCCTCCAGCATTTCTGGCAATACCTCCATTAACCATTCAAGTTTGGCCGACTCCTTAACGTTTTTTGCCTGACTGAGCGACAAAAGGCGTGGATCACAGCAGGTTTGACGTAGTTTCAAAAGCGCATCCAGAATAGTGATGTGGCTTCGTGCCAGACCTTTGCTGGCAATCGCTTCCCGAACTTTTCTCTCCATAGACATGCGAATACTTTCGTACAGGCTTGACTGCTTATCCTGAAGGGTAATCGAAAGCATTATTTCATTTTTTTCCGGCAACTCTTGGGCTACATCAGACTTGGCCCGTCTCAGCATAAATGGCGAGATACGACTGACCAATTGTTGTTGTAACTCCATGGCGCCGTGTTTTTCGATCGGTGTGCGAAAGAGGGTTTTAAATTGCCGCGAGCTGCCGAGAAATCCCGGCATGAGAAAGTCGAACAAAGCCCACAATTCACCGAGATGATTTTCCATGGGGGTGCCCGTCAGGCATAAACGGTGTGTGGAATTCACATGACGAATGGCTTTTGCGGCTTTGGACAGTGGGTTTTTCACCATCTGGGCTTCGTCCAATACGAGGATGTGGTAGTCGTGGGCCAGCAATAATTCTTCATCGCGGTGGAGTAGGGGATACGTGCTTAGCACGAGATCGTGCTCGGGAATTAACCGAAAGCGCTCGTGCCTGTCTGCGCCTTGTAAGGTCAATACTTTAAGCTCAGGTGTAAATTGTTCTGCCTCGCGACGCCAGTTACTCATTAAACTGGTAGGTGCAATGATGAGACAGGGTTTGACCATTCGGCCCTGATTTTTTTCAAGCAGCAAATAGGCAAGCGTCTGCACGGTTTTGCCAAGACCCATATCATCTGCCAGGATTCCGGAAAACCCATACTCGCCGAGAAAGTTTAACCAGTTAAGTCCTTCCTGCTGATAGGTTCGCAGACTAGCGGTTAGCCCTGTGGGAGGAAGCACGGGTTTTATCCCGCTAAAGTCGCGGAGTTTTTTGCCTAGTTGACGAAGTTCTTCGCCACCACGCCAGTTCAGGTTTTGCTCGCCCTGATCGTCGAGTTCCTGCAGGCGACCTGCATCAAACCGCGAGAGTCGTAGGGAGTTTGACTCCACGGCCTGATTCTTTTTCCGGCTTTTACTGCCGAAGAGCTCGTACAGAGTATCGAGTATCGGGTGCAGCCGCTCGCGAGCGATACTTAAAAATTCATTGTTGTCCAAACGCAGCGTTAAGGTTTCCGGTAGGTCTTGCGGTTCATAATATTCAAGTACCTGAGCGACCAGCGGCAGCAGTGCGTAGGGTTTTTTGTTAACTTCAATGGTGAAGCTCAGATTAAACCAGTCATTTCCGCTGTCGACCGGGTCAATTTCGGCTTCCCATTGGTCCGCTTCGTGAAAAACCAGTTTAAAGTTGTCGGCAATGTCTATTTGCCAACCCAGTTGTTCCAGTTGCGGGATTGACTCATTGATGAACGAGAACCAGCGACTGGCACCTTCCGTTGGGCTTTTGTTATTGGTACTGATAAATAGGTAGTCGTGGCCATCCTCGTCGAGTGAACCTTCAAACCCCAGCTCTTTAAGCAGGTCGATTGCCTTATGTTCAGCCTCTAGATCGCGCCATATCCGTATTAGTTTGGTATCGGTGGTTAAATTATAATCCGTTTTGTCGGCGGAATAAGGCAGTTGATGTTCACAGTATGCGAATCTAATACGCATAATATGATAGTTGTTTTTACTTTTTCCTTTCGAGCACAAATAGAGGCACGCTATCGGACTTTGTGCGGTGATTTCTTCAACGGAGATAGATTGGGGGGGGGGCAGTACGGTACTGGGAATTTTTTCAGCTAAACGATGGCTGAACTCATCAACCAGCGCGGCAGGCACTGTCGGTGTTTGCAGTAACTGTTGTAGTTGCGCGGTGTTAAAAGCCGATTGGCTCAGTGGTCCGACTTGCCCGCGTTTTGTGTCAAGGTAAAGAGGGGGATCTGTAAGCAGCAAGGAGCCGCCGTGTTCGACGGAAACTTGCAGGGTGTAGTTGCCACTATCATCGGCAAGCCACTGGGTAGACAGAATTCGCTCTTCGGATTGGTGTAGTAACGTCGAATTGGAGTCGAGCCAAAAACAGCGTTCGGTCAGCAACATTTTACTAATCGCCAAAAACCCCAGATTGCCGGTTAATTGGTTACGCTGCAAAGACAGTTGATTGCCCGCTTCAATAATTTGCGCTATCTCGCGGTCGTGGGCTCGCAAATATGATGCCGTTGAATCGCTTTGGGTGAGTTTGGTCGTGGTAACCAGGCGGCCCTGTTCAAGTGAGCCTCGTTTATCGAATCGGGTCAGGCAAATGTCGACGGCCAAACCACCGGTTTTATTGGCTGCGGGTTTTAGAAAATAGACCAGGAAGCGATTCATCGCGTCGCTGGGTGAGTGATTCGTCGAGACATCGTTAAACGTATCAATCCACAGCAGACAGCTATTATCGACTTTTGCGGTAGCGGCGCCCCGGACTCCTTCGCCACTGCCATTCCGTTGTGTTACATATTGAATACAGGCCGCCGCCACGTGTTTACAGTTATAGCCAACTGGGCAGCTGCATTCACCTTCGACAAGACTTTTGTCGCCACTCCAGTCGAGGTAGATCTCCTGACTATACGGTTTGCGTTTACTGCCTGCTACTTCGCTGTGAAAATCGGCGAGAGAATCACCTTCCTCTTCGATTTCCAGCGTTATGACGTGACCGTTATTGTAATATTCTTCTCCCCGCGTAAAGTAGGTGCTACCGACGTTTTTTTGAATCAGATCGGTTGATAATTTGTTCATAGGGTTGCATGGCTACAGTAGTGGTTAAGGATGAAATACGGATCAATGCGCTAGTATACCTTCTTCGCTTTTTTGTTCTACTTTTTGTTCTACCGTGTTTTTTGCTGTCTTGAATAAAAACAGTTTTTTACTAATAGATGTGTCGTCGGTCACATTGGTTTACAATTGCGCCCGTTATCAATTACCGGGAAGGGTTTGAGGTGAGTTGCGATTATATAGCGTTGGCAAACAAGGGGATTCAGGGGCTACATCCCTATCAGGCGGGCAAACCGATAGAAGAGTTACAGCGCGAGCTGGGGCTTGAACATATCGTTAAGCTGGCGAGTAACGAAAACCCGCTAGGGCCTAGTCCGATGGTGATAGAGGCAGTTAAAGAGGCTTCAAAAGACATTGTCCGTTACCCTGACAGCAGCGGTTTTGAACTAAAAAAAGCGCTGTCAGATAAGTTAGGGGTGAATGCCGAGCAAATTACCCTCGGAAACGGATCGAACGATGTACTAGATCTTGTTGCGCGGGCTTATCTTGAGCCGGGAAAATCGGCGGTTTACTCACAGCATGCGTTTATTGTTTATCGGATTGCGGTGCAAGCCTGTGGTGCACGCCCTATTGTCACCAAGGCAAAAAACTGGGGGCATGACCTACATAGCATGGCCGATGCCATCGCAGACGACACCAAACTACTTTTCATCGCCAATCCCAATAACCCAACGGGCACGACAGTGAGTGAGTCGAGTCTGGTTGATTTTCTGGATAAAGTCCCGGCAGATGTCGTCGTTGTTTTGGATGAGGCCTATATTGAATATACCAACGGTGACGAAGAAACGGTCGATGGTATTGCCTTACTCAAACATTATCCCAATTTAATAGTGACCCGAACTTTTTCCAAAGCCTACGGCTTAGCGGCACTGAGAGTGGGTTATTGTGTCGCGTCGCCTGAAATTACCGATGTGCTGAATCGAATCCGTGCACCGTTTAATGTTAATTCTCTGGCCCTGGCAGGTGCAATCGCGGTCTTAGCTGACGGCGACTATCTGGACGAAGGGCGTCGGGTTAACAGCGCGGGTATGGCTCAGCTAGAAAGAGGTTTTACTGAACTCGGCTTATCTTTTATTCCCTCGGCTGGTAATTTTATTGCCGTTGAGTTTTCTCAGGACGCCGATGAGATTTATCAAAAATTATTACACGAAGGCGTTATTGTGCGCCCCGTCGGCGTGTATGAAATGCCCAACCACTTGCGCGTGTCTATTGGTTTAGAGCAAGAGAACAACGTTTTGCTCGATGCTCTTAAGAAGGTACTTTAAACCATAATGACAACAGTAAATCGTGTGACCATATTAGCATTGGGGTTGATCGGTGGCTCTCTGGCTAAAGCAATTAAAGACAATGGCTTTGCCGGAGAAGTTGTCGCCTGGGGTCGGCGTGAAAAATCGCTGAAAACCGGTCTTGATTTGGGCATTATTGATCGATATAGCCTAGACCTCGCCGAAGCCATTGCCGGCGCGGATATCATTGTGGTGGCAACACCTACATTAATTGCCGCCGATATGATTAAGCAGCTATTGAAGACCGTGTCCGAACAAACCATTATTACCGACGTCGCCAGCGTAAAGGGAAACTTACTGACGGCGGCCGTCGAGTGCTGCGGTAAGGTGCCACCTAATTTGGTTTTGGGTCATCCCATTGCCGGCTCAGAAAAGAGTGGCGTTGAAGCGGCCAAGGCAGATTTGTTTGTCAATCATCGGGTGATTTTAACGCCGGATGCGCAAACGGATAAACAGGCGATCGCCGTTGTTCGTGACATGTGGGAATCGACCGAGGCCGACGTGGTCGAAATGCCGGTCACAGACCATGATCAGGTTCTGGCTGCGACTAGCCATTTACCCCATATATTGGCTTATACCCTAGTCGATGCACTGGCGGGTCAAAAAGAGCAGCAGGATATTTTCCGTTACGCGGCCGGTGGCTTTCGTGACTTTACCCGGATTGCCTCCAGTGATCCTACCATGTGGCATGACATATCCCTCGCTAATAGCGACGCTATATTAAAGATGATCGACATTTTCTCTGCACAGCTAGCTGAGGTTCGCGGTGCCATTGAAACGTCGGATAGTGAAAAAATCATGGCCAGCTTTGAGCGCGCGAAGTCCGCCCGTGATCAATTTTCGCAGCTGTTGGAAAAACAAAGCTTGTCTACCATTACGAGTGAATAATTAGTCTATGAGTTCTTCTACTTCTACTTCATCTTCTTCCGCAGCCGTACCTATCGTAACCATCGATGGTCCCAGTGGGTCTGGCAAGGGTTCTCTGTGTCAAATGCTGGCGCGCGAACTGGATTGGCATTTGCTTGATAGCGGTGCGCTTTATCGTATCGTCGGCCTCGCTGCAGAAAAACAGAGCGTTTCTTTTTCCGATGAAGCAGCGTTAGCAAAACTCGCAGCAAATTTGAACGTTGAGTTTCGTGCGGGACAGTCCGGCGAACCGTCGAGTGTATTACTCGACGCCGAAGATGTTAGCGTGGCGGTCCGTTCCGAAACAACCGGCACATTAGCATCAAAAGTGGCAGTTTATAACGGGGTGCGGGACGCTCTGAAAGATCTACAAAGAGGCTTTGCCAAGGCACCCGGTTTAATCGCCGATGGCCGCGATATGGGTACTGTGATTTTCCCTGCGGCACCGCTAAAAATTTACCTGACGGCCTCTGCAGAAGAGCGCGCAAATAGGCGGCATAAGCAGTTGATTAACAAGGGCGAAAGTGTTAATCTCGCGGCCCTTTTAGAAGACATCAAAGAGCGCGATGATAGAGATATGAATCGTGCCGTTGCTCCGCTAAAACCAGCAGACGATGCAATACTGCTAGACAGCACCGGAGTATCCATTGAGGATGTTTTTCAACAAGTGTTTGATCGGCTTAAACGGCAACTGTTCTAGAAGCAGTTTTACTATCTAAGTCATTGATTTAAAAATAGTTAACGAGTTCCATTCGAGGTGAGACGTCAGCTGTCACCACGTGTGGATTTTTTGTAAATGGCCCCTGTAAGCTGAATACAGGGAGAGTAACGACAGGCTTATTCCCTCTCTATATGAGACAAGACCCGAGTTACTAACTTTAAAATAGGTATTAAAAGATGAGCGAAAGCTTTGCAGAACTATTCGAAGAAAGTTTAAATACAGTAGACATGAAGCCAGGTTCAATCGTAACCGGTGTTGTCATCGATATTGATAGTGATTGGGTAACCGTTCACGCAGGTCTAAAATCAGAAGGCGTAATCCCGCGAGTAGAATTTCTTACAGACAGTGGCGAACTGAAACTGGAAATTGGAGATGAAGTTCAGGTTGCTCTGGAGGCCGTTGAAGATGGTTGGGGTGCAACGAAGTTGTCCCGCGAAAAAGCCAAGCGTGCTGAAGCCTGGAAAGTTCTTGAAGCTGCTTACACTGCAGAAGAAGCAGTTATTGGTATTATCAATGGTAAAGTCAAAGGTGGTTTCACAGTTGATGTGAATTCTATCCGCGCGTTCTTACCCGGTTCTTTGGTTGACGTTCGCCCTGTGCGCGAAACAACTCACCTCGAAGGTAAAGAGCTGGAATTTAAAGTTATCAAGCTGGACCAGAAACGTAACAACGTTGTTGTTTCTCGTCGTGCTGTTATGGAAGATGCAAACAGCCAGGAGCGTGATGAATTATTAGCAACGCTTGAAGAAGGTCAAGCGGTTAAAGGTATTGTTAAAAACCTTACTGATTACGGTGCTTTCGTTGATCTGGGCGGTGTAGACGGTCTATTGCACATTACAGATATGGCTTGGAAGCGTATTAAACATCCTTCAGAAATCGTTAATGTTGGTGAAGAAATTGACGTTAAAGTATTGAAGTTTGACCGTGAGCGCAATCGCGTTTCATTAGGTCTTAAGCAACTGGGTGAAGATCCATGGTTGGCATTAACTGCTCGCTATCCAGAGAATACTCGCGTTAAGGCGACTATTACTAATCTGACGGACTACGGTTGTTTCGCTGAAATTGAAGAAGGTGTTGAAGGTCTTGTACACGTTTCTGAAATGGATTGGACCAACAAGAACATTCACCCTTCAAAAATCGTTAACCTAGGTGACGAAGTTGAAGTGATGGTTCTGGATATCGACGAAGAACGTCGTCGTATTTCTCTCGGTATTAAGCAGTGTATGGAAAATCCATGGGATGCTTTCAGCCGTCAATACCAGAAAGGCGACAAGATCAAAGGCGCTATCAAGTCTATTACTGACTTCGGTATCTTTATTGGTCTCGATGGCGCTATCGACGGACTTGTCCACTTGTCTGATATTTCTTGGAACGAAACCGGTGAAGATGCGGTTCGTCAATTCAAGAAGGGTGATGAGATCGAGACAGTTATCCTGTCTGTTGATCCAGAGCGCGAGCGTATCTCTTTAGGTGTTAAGCAACTTGAAGACGATCCGTTCTCAAGCTATGTTGCTGAAAACGACAAAAACAGCATCGTAAAAGGTGTGGTTAAAGAAGTTGACGCTAAAGCTGCCATCATTACCCTCGACGGTGAAGTTGAAGGTACTTTGAAAGCTTCTGAAATTAGTCGCGATAAAGTCGAAGATGCTCGTAACGTATTAAAAGAAGGTGAAGAAGTTGAGGTGAAGGTGATCAGTGTTGATCGCAAGAACCGTACTATCGCACTTTCTATTAAGGCGAAAGACATGGCAGACGAGAAAGAAGCGGTTAAATCTCTGAAGGATAGTGCTCCAGCACCTGCTGCCACTATCGGCGACTTGATAAAAGCACAGATGGAAAATAAGGACTAGTCCTTAAACCCCATTATCGGCCTAAGTTATTGATGGGGGTGAGTTTTTTCTCCATCAATAATTAGCGCTTAGACAAAACCAGTGCTATCCTTAATCATAGTTGTTAAATGATCTGGGAATTAAACGGTTACTGGTTATGACAAAATCTGAGTTGATTGAAAGCATCGCATCGCGACAAGTACAGTTGTCTGCAAAAGATGTAGAGTTAGCCGTCAAGACGATCATCGAGCAAATGTCTAAAAGTTTGGCGGAAGGCGCGCGTATTGAGATTCGAGGGTTTGGCAGTTTTTCTCTGCATTACCGCGAGCCTCGACAGGGCCGCAATCCAAAAACTGGAGAGAAAGTTGAATTGAGTGGCAAGTATGTGCCTCATTTCAAGCCCGGTAAGGAAATGCGTGAAAGAGTTAACGAAAGCTTGCAAGAAAGTTTGCAGCAAGCGCAAGGCTGATTTGTTAAAGGCTTTTATTTAAAGTTGAAAACCTTTAGTCGCGTTAGATGAAAAACTGATGGTACACGGTCAATTGAAAACGGTATGGTCCATGGCCCTACCGTTTTTTTATGAACGCTAGTTCAGATAGGCTCATATCGGCAATAGTCTGCGTGTTTCTCTTTTTTGAATAATTGAGCACAATGAGTTAAAAGCTTAATCTCGGTTGTATAACAGGCCAAGTGCTATTCTGTTACTAATATGGCAATCTTAAAATACCACCTTATTGACTAGAACATTTATATTGACGTCCGTGGAGTAGACCGATGCATCTCTTAAAACGCGCCACTGCAATACTACTGTTTCTTATTGTATTACTAATGGGCATTTTGTTTTCTCTTCAAAATACGGCCACCGCACCTCTGGACCTATTAGTCATCCAATTTTCGGAGCAGCGAATAACGCTATGGATTTTGTTGGCATTTGCTGCCGGCGGTTTTATTGGTATGGGGATTAGCGTAGTGGGTATACTGCGGCTGAAAAGTGATATTGTTTTATTGAATCGCAAAGTAAAGAAGCGCGAGGCCGAGTTGGAAAAACTTCGTAGTTCCGATTTGTTTACCCCGACATTGACAGCCGGGGATAAAGAACCCGTCACGCCGAAGGCATGATCACAGTGGACGTATGGCTGTTTTTATTGGTATTTTGTTCTATCGCTATCGGTTGGTGGTTAGGGCACCGTGCCGGTATAAAAACGGGCACCGGAAGTGCCGACGCCACATTTCACCCCGAATATTACAAAGGCTTAAACTACCTGCTCAGCGACCGGCCCGACGGAGAGCTGGATTCGTTTATTTCCTCTCTGGAAGTGAACACGGAAACGTTGGAAACTCATATATCGATTGGCAATCTAATGCGGCGTAAAGGTGAGGTAGAACGCGCCATTCGCATTCACCAGAATTTATTAGCTCGTCCCAGCTTACCCCGGGAGCATTTACATCGGGCACATCTGGAATTGGCTAGAGATTTTATCAGTGCAGGTTTACTCGATAGGGCTGAACGTTTACTCGAAGATTTATTAGTTGAGGCGCCCGAACTTCAGGCTATCGCCCGCCGTCATTTGTTAGAAATCTATCAAGACGAAAAGGAGTGGGAGAAAGCCATTGCCGCGGCCAAACAGCTGCGCCCAAAAAAGTCACTGCTGAAAGCGAAGCCGCCGGAAGACAAATCGATCGTCGTCACCATGGCGCACTACTGTTGTGAATTAGCAGAGATTTCTATTGCGGCAAAGGATTTCACCACCGCCCGCAGCCATTTAAAACACGCCCTAAATTGTGATCCTCAGTGCGTGCGTGCGTCGCTATTGATGGCAAAAATCGAACATACCACCAAGCACTATGACAAGGCGATCAAAGCGCTGCGCAAAGTGCGTAACCAAGATATTTCTTTAGTAACCGAGACCCTTCCGTTGTTAAAATCGACTTATCATGAGATGGGAGATGATCAGGGTTTTTTCGATTATTTGGCTGATTGTTTAAAGGTCTATCCGTCCTCCGCCATCATGTTAGCTCTGGTGGAAGACTTACAATCAAGGCAGGACGATGAAGCTGCTGCGAGCTTTCTAGGCACTGAATTAAAGCGCCGTCCGTCTTTGAGGGGCTTGGCTAAGTTGGTTGAATTGCATATGAGCTACAGTTCCGATCCAGCCAAGGGAAATTTGGGTCTACTGCAGATGTTGATTAAACAGTTAATGTTAAGCAAAGCCCAGTATCAGTGCCAGCACTGCGGATTCTCTGGCAAACATATGCACTGGTTATGTCCTGGCTGTAAAGAATGGGGCCAAATAAAGCCGATTCGAGGCGCAGAAGGCGACTAAGGTTTCAATGATTTGGTCGGGCTTGGCCTTGTCCTTGTGGCATGCCGAGTAGCCGTTGTAGCACATTTTTTTTGAAATGTGCTACCGGGGACGTTTTTTACGATTAGGTTTTGCAGGGTGATGTTTACTGGGAATGCTGCCAGGTCAATGTAACAGGGCAATGTTTACAGGTAATGTTTACAAGAAAAGCGCGAAATCCAAGGTCGTGCCCACCACGATAATTCTCAAATCAATACTAAGCAGGATTCAAAAAAATGCCAACTAGTTCGCCCGTTATCGTCGCCATGGATTACTCCGATTTAGCCTCCGTTGAAGCGATGGCTGATCAGCTCGACCCATCCATGTGCCGACTGAAAGTGGGAAAAGAACTTTTCACCTATTGCGGGCCAACGGTCGTGCGCAACTTGCAGGACCGGGGTTTTGATGTATTCCTTGATTTGAAATTTCACGATATTCCCAACACCGTTGCGGGCGCGGTAAAAGCGGCTGCCGACATGGGAGTGTGGATGGTCAACGTCCATGCATCGGGCGGTCAGCGCATGATGGAGGCGGCCATAGAAGCGTTGGCGAATAACTCATCCGCACCGTTATTAATCGCGGTGACCGTATTAACCAGCATGGAGCGCGGAGATCTGTCTGACGTAGGTCTGGATTGCGATCCTCTCCAGCAAGTCGAACGTCTTGCCGCATTAACTCACCAATGCGGCTTAGACGGTGTTGTGTGTTCTGCACAGGAAACGACGGCACTACGTGCTGCATTGGGGAAGGAGTTCTTATTAGTCACTCCGGGTATTCGCCCACTGGATGCAGCGCAAGGAGACCAGCGTCGGGTGGCCACGCCGAGTTCTGCCATAGCGTCGGGTAGCAGTTATCTGGTAATTGGTCGTCCAATCACCCAGCATGCCCAGCCCCTGCAGTCGCTGACTGCGATCAATACTGAATTAAATTGCTGAGGCTTTCGCCCGGATCGAGGACATTTAGTACGCATTGAAAAAGTCTTCCCTGCCTTTTTCAGTCCGTCGCTGCTAAAAATACTGGCGAAAAAACCTGGTTTTTCTGGTGTTTTTGCGATCGCATTGGCCGTACTGGGCAATGGTGACACATCCCTTTGTCGCGTCGTTGACCGAAAACATTGCATGGAGTAAACGTTTCAGCATGCCCCGAAGGGCTGGATCAATATGATGTGGCTATAAAAATGCCGGGTATCGGATTTTTTGATCGGGTAATACGGTACATAGAGTTAAGTGTTTGACACTGATTGCGATCTGCATTTCCCGGATCGACTATTTATTCATAGAGAAAGTGGGCAGCTTACTCATTCATAATGTCGGTTGCAGATGATAGCTCGACCCATGCCAAAGTGGAATTAGCTCCTGATAAGTTGCTGCGCTTAAAAAATGTGCTACTATTTCTCTGTCGATCTTATACGACACAAATGAATTGTGTTTTTTCGACGAGTGAATGTGGAGTTTTGAGGTTCCAGAGAGCCGAGTAGGTTTGAATTTCTAGGTACTATATTTCTAGGTACTAAATTCGACGTTTTAGATATCGAGGTACTAGATTTCGAGGTTCAGGCTATGATTTCATCTATCTGGATTCAAAAAGGCCGCACAAGTCACACCATGGAAGAACGCTAGCTTGCGTTCTATGAGTTATAAAACAAGGAGAGTTATCATGAGATTTATCCGTTTTTTTATTTTTTCCCTATGTTTGTCCCTTTTTTCCTTTCTATCGTATGCGGAAGATACTTCACCGCTATCGTCGGTCAATATCAACACTGCGAATGCGGAAATGCTGTCTGAGAGTTTAAGCGGTGTTGGTCAGTCGAAAGCAAAGGCTATCATTGCCTATCGAAAAGCCAACGGCCAGTATAAGTCGGCCGACGACCTGTTAGGCGTGAAAGGGATTGGGGAATCATTGATCAACAAAAATAGGAGTCGAATCAAAACCCAATAACTACTGAGCAACAATTACGCTGTTCTGTTAAGACCGGCTATTGCCGGTCTTAACAGAACCCCGTCCCAATTGGGTTCAAATTCCTTATTCACTATATTGCTAGCTCGCACTTCTACATTACACTTCTTCATTGCACGACTAGATTGCACGACTGGATTGCACGACTAGATTGCACGACTAGATTGCACGACTAGATTTTGTAGCTAAACTGCCTTGTTACATTGGCCTATAACGCCTCTAATGTTCCACCCGGTCTGTATTCTGGGGTAGACTAGCGGCTGCAACTTTCATAGGGTAACTTTCACAGGGCAACAAGACAGGAAAATCATAGTGGCTGTATACGATCTTTTTAATGGTGACGCCGACGGTATTTGTGCGCTCACGCAACTACGCAACGCCGAGCCTGTCGACAGTGTTTTAGTGACGGGTGTCAAACGTGATATTCAGTTGATGGACAAGCTAACCGTCACTGCTAAAGATAAGATCACGGTACTCGATGTTTCTCTGGACAAAAACCGCACAGGTTTATTGAAAGCGCTTGAGGCCGGGGCCGACGTTTTCTATGTCGACCATCACTTTGCCGGTGACATACCTGATTCACCCCAATTAACCACTCTTATCAATACCGCCGCCGATGTGTGTACCAGCATTTTGGTGAATAAACATCTGCAGGGTCAATTCGTTGAATGGGCAATCACAGGCGCCTTCGGCGACAATTTAAAAACAAGCGCAAGAGCCTTGGCCAAACCGCTCGGTCTGGCAGATGAGCAATTGAGTAGTCTGGAAAATTTGGGCATTTATATCAATTACAATGGATATGGCTCGGATCTCGAAGACCTGCATTTTACGCCCGAAGCTTTGTATCGTGAAGTAAGCGAGCACGCTAGTCCGTTTGGGTTTATTAACGAGGCAAAACCTAGCTTCGAAAAGCTGGAAAACGGCTATGTGTCAGATATGGCTGCCGCGTCGAACTTGCAGGCGGAGTTTGCTAACAAATCTGTTGCGGCCTTTTTACTACCCAACGAAGCCTGGGCTCGGCGGGTGAGTGGCGTTTACAGTAACGACCTGGCGAATAACTCACCCGATCGCGCGCATGCCGTATTGACCGTAAAAGCTAATGGCAACTATCTCATCAGCATCAGAGCGCCTTTGAACAATAAAACCGGCGCAGACGAGTTATGCCGACAATTTCCAACGGGAGGAGGGCGATCGGCAGCGGCAGGCGTTAACGATTTACCCGCCGACCAACTAAGCTTGTTTATCGATACTTTTAGTGATTTCTACGGGTCCTCACAATAGTCATTTGGTGACGGCGTTTAGGTATCGTTGTTTAGTTGTAAAATTGAAGCAGCTTGTTAGTAGCTAGATTCCTGAATAAATAAATGAATAGATAAACATACACGGTTAACACCGAGAAGTTCTCAACTAATCGAAAAGCAATTGACTATGACAGCATCAATGTCTCCAACAAGAACCTACTTATGACACTAAGTTTTGAAGCTATACAAACGCTTTCAGTCATTGGCATTTGCTTCGGGCTACTGATATTCTCACGCTTCGCCGCTGATGCGGTATTGTTAGGTGGTCTGTCGCTGCTACTACTACTGGGAGTCATTGAACCCACTGAAGCTCTGCTCGGGATGTCGAACGAAGGGATGGCGACCGTAGCCGTACTGTTTATTGTGGCACGAGGACTCGCGCAAACAGGAGTGGTCGGTTGGATCTCCAATACGCTTTTGGGTCGCCCTCGCAATACCGCCGTTGCTCAATTTCGTCTTATGTTACCGGTTGCCGGTTTAAGCTCCATTCTCAATAATACCCCCGTGGTTGCGATGTTAGTTCCCGCGGTCAGCGACTGGGCTAAACGTAATAATCTGTCGGTATCGCAGTTGATGATTCCCTTAAGTTACGCGGCCATCATTGGCGGTACCTGCACTCTGGTCGGAAGCAGCACCAATTTGGTGATCAATGGTATGTTGTCTGATTATGGCTCGCATAATAATCTGGCGCTTTTTGATCTTGCCTGGATAGGCGTACCCTGCGTCATTATCGTTATCGCCTTTACTATTGGGTTCAGTCGTTGGCTTTTGCCAAAAAGGGAAGGTAAGAACGAACGATTTGAAGACGCTCGTCAATACGTCGTCGAGATGGAAGTCGAAGCCGATAGCCCGCTAACTGGACAATCAATCGAAGAGGCCGGACTGCGCCAATTGCCCGGCATGTTTTTGGTAGAAATTGATCGCGGTGGACGATTGATCACAGCGGTATCTCCGCAGGAGATGTTATGTGCAGGGGATCATCTAATCTTCGCCGGTGACGTGCGGTCTGTTGTTGATCTGAAAAATATCCACGGTCTTAAAGTGGCCGAAAAACAAGTGTTCAAGTTACAGGGTGGCATCAATGCTCGCTGTCTGGTCGAAGTGGTGATATCGCCCAGTTTTCCCTGCCGCGGTAAAACGATTAGAGACAGCGGTTTTCGCAATAAGTACGGTGCGGCAATTTTTGCCGTCGCCCGCGATGGCGAAACGATTAAGAGCAAGATCGGCGACATCAAGTTGGAACCTGGTGATACGCTATTACTGGAAACTCATGATCAGTTTGTCGGCGAGCAACGATACGCGAAAGATTTTTTACTGGTTAGCGAAATTGAAAACTCGCGGCCGGTACGTCATGAGCAGCGTAACGTTGCGGCTGCCATCTTGATCGCTATGGTATTAATGGTCGGCATTGGTTTCCTGAGTATGTTCAAAGCCTCCTTGTTGGCAGCAGGGCTGATGATAGCGACCCGTTGCTTACGTATAGAAGAAGCGCGACAAAGTATCGATTGGCAAATTCTGCTAGTGATAGCCGCGTCTATTGGACTTGGCGGCGCCATGGATAAAACGGGAGCGGCGACTGCCATAGCCGAAGCCATGGTCGGTTTGGCTGCAGACTCCCCAACAGCAACAGTGGCTGCGCTGTTCGTATTAACCGCGGTCTTTTCGGCGGTGATCTCCAATCTCGCTGCCGCTGTCCTGGTTTTTCCCATTGCCGTCGCCGCGAGCCAACAATTAAATGTCGATTTAATTCCCTTTGCTGTCACCCTAATGATTGCGGCATCCACCTGCTTTGCTACGCCTATTGGTTACCAGACCAACTTAATGGTTTACGGGCCCGGTAATTACCGTTTCATCGACTTCATGCGTATCGGTTTACCGCTCACGTTTATCGTGGGTATAACCACCGTATTGTTGGTGCCAGTCGTCTGGCCATTTTAAGATGAAGTAAATTATTCAGGAACAGTCATGCAGATTGTTTTCGGGAATGGTCATAGCTAAAAATTAGTTAATTTGTCTCGGCTGAAGTCGTTACATACAATGGAAAGACTGGATACAAAAAAACGTCCTTTGATAAGTACATTAAAGAAAGGACATCGCTCGAGTTAATAAGCGGAACCAATAGTAATCACTGACATAAAATAAGAGAGAAATTATGAAATTATTACAGTCAATCGGACCTAACCCCAGAGTTGTTAAAATTTTTATCACTGAACGCGGCCTCGATGTCGAGCGGCAGGAAGTGGACTTAATGGGCGGCGAAAACCGGCAGGAAAGCTACACAACGCTCAATCCAGCGGGTCAATTGCCTGCGTTGATACTAGACAGCGGTCTGGTTATTTCCGAGATTACGGCTATTTGTGAATACCTCGACGAATCCAATGGCAGCACCATGCTGATTGGTGTCACGCCGGAAGAAAAAGCCGAAGTGCGGATGTGGGTCCGTCGCCTGGATTTAGGCATCTGTGAAACCATGGCAAACGGTTTTCGCGCCACAGAAGGCCGTCCATTGTTTGAAAATCGTATGAAGTTAGTGAGCCCCGATGCTGCCGCCGATCTTAAGGCGTTGTCAAAAGATAAACTCGAATGGTTAGACAAACAGTTGGCAGGAAAACAATTCGTCTGTGGTGACCGCTTCACTCTAGCCGATATTATGTTATACGCCTTTCTTGAGTTTGGTGGAACAGTAGGTCAACCACTCGATGAGAGTCTAACGAATGTAAAAGGGCTGTACGATCGTATAGCAGAACGTCCCAGTATAGCAGCGTCGGTCTAAAAAAATAGTTTTTGTGATGGCGAATGGTAAGGGAGTTACAGCATAACTTCCTGCCTCTTTCACGGAGAGGGAGCTCTAACTTAATGTGGTGTTCTCCCCTTTTTAACAGGTGTGAATGATTTGGCACGGATACTGATTCCCAGTCCAATTGATATCATGCAGATTGCTGTACTGAGAGGTGCGGGACTACAGGGACATGAGTGTCATGTTGCTTGGCCCGAGGATCGCTTAAGTCGAGCTCTTTACAGCAAGCACTGCAAAAGACTGCACAAGGTGCCCGATGCGGGAAAAGATCCCGACGCATATGCGCAAGCCGTGTTGAATTTATGTAGGGAAGGAAACTATGACGTCGTACTTCCCACGAGTGTTAATTCGCTGGAAGCACTGCTGCCACATACCGAAAAACTATCGTCTCTTACTCATATCTTGATGCCGTCGCAAGTACAGTTCGCGATCGGCATGGATAAAATCCAAACGGTTGAGATGTGTGATCAGTTCGGTTTTCATTATCCGGATTCAGTCATTTTGTCTGCGGCAACAAACATTGAAGATATCGTCGCGAAATTTGGCTTCCCCTTAGTCGTAAAGCACCGGCGCAACTACAGTGGTTCCTGGGGAGTACGTTGTGTACAGAGTCTGCCAGAACTGAATAGTGCAATAACAGAGCTAAGCGGTTTTACCAAAAGACTATCCGATCTGATGATTCAGCGATTCATTCCCGGCACCCTCTTTGATGCCTGCGTCGTGGCTAAAGATGGGAAGATAGCCGGTATCGCGACTCAGGCGCGACGTCTGATGTACCCAATCTCAGGGGGAGTGGCATCGACTTTAACGACAATCGAGATTCCTGAATTGACTCAACAGGCAATAGAGATTGTTGAAGCGCTGCACTGGACGGGGCCCATTCAGCTTGAATTTAAGAGAGATCCACGGGACAAATTATTTTCTCTTATAGAAATTAATCCCAGGTTCTGGGGCACAACAGGTGCCTGGCTACGGGCCGGTATTAACTTTCCTGCCATGGCGGTTAGTCTCGCATTACATCAGGAGGTTACGAGAGCTCCCGCGCTGCCCGCGGACTTACGGTGCAGATATGTCATAGGTCGCACACCTTACTCTCTGATTCAGCTATGGAGAGCAAAGGGCTTCTCAGCACTACGTGATCCTATCAAATATAGTAAAACCTGGTACGACTTTGATTTGTCTGATCCATTACCCGAGTTGTGGCGTGTTTATAACGAAATCTCCACAGCTCTGCGAGGCGGCAGGTCGCTCAGTGATAAAACACTGCCAGTAGAGGATATTCCCTCTTATGAAAAATATTAATTATCACTTTGTGGCGTGCGTATTGATTTACTTCGCATGCTCAAGCGCTTAAACAGACGTAGGCATAATCCCCAATAGATCTTGATGCTAGGAAGCGGGTCTGTCAGTGTCCAATTCATGTGGCCATCAGCGCTAACAAAGGAGACTAGCAGTTTAAACAACCACCGCAGTTTTTCTTTCAGCGACAAATTGAATCGTTGAGCTAATAAGCCCTCAATATCACCTTGTAGCCAGTGGGTTTTCTGGTTGATTTGATAAAGTCTATTACTTTCGTCCACCTCTTCCAGTTCATGCTTAAATTGCGGAGAAAAAGCTTTTAACGTTAGTAAGGGAAAATTTTGCCCACATGCTACAGCTTGCGAAATTCCGGCTGATAGGCGGGGGTTAATCTCGATAAAATACAGTCGGTTATTTCTTTTTGAACGAATAAACTGCATCAACCCAGCGCCCGAATAGCGGTAGGTTCTAACGAGATTCCTACAGGCAGACAAAACATCCGGTGATATCGGCAGCGAACACAACTCAACGGAGAAACCCGTACCATCCGGTAAGTCTGTTCTAAGACTTTCGGCTTCAAAATAACCCACTAATTTTCCGTCTGACGCAACGAAGTCACAGCCTTCGATGTTGCCCTCGATATATTGCTGCACGATAAGGTGTGTATGATCAGGTGGCCACTCGCGAAAAGCGGTTTCAAACTCTTCTTGAGTCGACAAGATGTATGCTTTTCGACCGACAATCTTTTTTGTCGAGCGGCAGGGTTTTAGAATTATCGGGAGCTCTGCCTTGTCTATAAATGACTGGATTTCGCCGATTGATTGAACTTCGGAAAATTGGGGGACATTGAAGTCAAGCTTAACTGCCATCTCGTTGGCTGCGGATTTATTCAGGCAATTGTCAAGGAGTGGAGGTTGGACCATCACAAGAATAATGTCTCGTGCAAGAATCTTTTGCATTGAACTTATCGCTACCGGAGCCCGCTCTCCGATTGGGAAAATGAATCGAATATCTGGTCTACGGTCCAAAAATCCAATAAGCGCGGATTCCAGCATAAGATGATCTTCAATGGGAGGATGGCGCCATACCTCGTGACAGTAGCGGGAGGACTCAATAACCGATGCTGGTCCACTATTTCCTATAATGACGTGAAAACCCGCACGACCTAGGGATCTGGCAACGGTTAGCGTTTCTCTGCTTAATGCAATGATCAAAACAGACTGGTTTTTCATAAATGTTGTTCTCAAATCTTGAGTCAAAATAAAGTCGAAAGCTAACAGCTCACTTTCTGTAGATCGGAATTACTGTGGCATTAACAACTGACATGAAAAGTGACGGAAAACCCCGTATTTCAGGGTTAAAACCAGACCTACAAAAGAAAAATGCTTTTCAAAATGATAGTTCTGGACGACTCCTCGCTAGTCATGATCGATAACCAGGCTACGCTTAGGGCTATTTCCTGTTTCAAGATGCTTAATGATTTTTTTGGATTTTGTATCAAACACAGCAACTTGGTTTAGTTTCGCTAAAGACACAAAGCCGAAGCGACTGTCGAGAGAAA
>CAJVZD010000010.1 GCA_913019905.1 uncultured Cellvibrionales bacterium | reverse complement strand
GCCACATTGAGTGTTTTTCTTTCTCAATTCGGCAGCAGCGGCCGTAATTTCGCAAATTGTGCCTTGGCCTGTTAAGAGCTGTCATGGGTACAACACCGCTGCTTTGCGTTCATCTTTCCCATTTGTGATAGCTGTGGATAAGGTCGTTTTGGGTCAATTATTAGCCTAAAGGGGTAATATCAGGCCAATGCTCACTATACCCCCGTTAGCAGACATTAAAATGTCTCGAATAGTTCGAAAAGAGTAAGAACGTATGCCGTTAACTTGTCCTGAAGCTTAAACACGCTTTACGCTTTCACTGCGCGGATATCTGCCCTGCTTGTTGTGTAGGCATGTGACCTCTGTTCTGATTTTGGTTGCCAGTCAGCACCTTGCTTATGACTTGCGATCACTGATGAACCAAGTCCGTATCGGTTATTAATGTTTTCAATGACAGATTGTACGGCTTCGCTTTTTTAGTCTTCCTGTTCAGCGGGTATGTCAAACAGGTCATTTTGAACTTTGCTTTTAGGCGTGATGTAATAAAGGTCTTGCAAGGCTTATAGGGAATCACGTAGTACTGTTGAAGTTTATTGAATCTCAAGCAATCTTATTAGTAAGTGTAACTTTAAGCGTAGTCTTTCTTTGTCGTCTTGACAAAATCCTTATAAATCAATCTTAATATCCCGATGCATCATGGGGTGTGGTTTGTGGGGCTTGTAACGTCTCGATTCATAGGGGGAGGTTAGTTCGCGCGCTGGTTATTTAACACCATATTGTACTCAAAGTGGGAAGCACACCCAAATAAATCTATCGCTTAAAGATTGAAGTCATTTGATCGCATATAAAGCGTAGCATCGAGTATGGTTTGTGCTGAAGAGGCTTTTACCACGTTCAGTACAAACCGATCAGCGTTGGCAACGAGAGCAATGATTCCGCATTCTCGCTGGCAACGATAGCCGCTGAATGCCGACTTTATCTCGTCGAGGTTGCTTCAGCCTGGATTAACTTAAAGAGATGTTTTGTGGATGCATCGAACTCTGCACTCTTGTTAGTCTCTTCGTCGAGAAGCTCTTTTGCCATACTCTTGCCAAGTTCTACGCCCCACTGGTCGAAGGAGTTAATATTCCAAATGGCCCCCTGAACGAATACTTTGTGTTCATAGAGCGCAATTAACGCCCCGAGATTGGCTGGCGTCAGGCGGTCCATCAAAAGCGTATTACTGGGATGATTTCCCGGATAGTTTTTGTGGGGCGAGGTGTCTTCGGAATGTTGTCCGGTCATCAAAGCAGCCGCTTGTGCCAGCATATTTCCCAGTAAAACCCGGTGCTGGTCCGGATAACTCATTTCATCCTGCCGTGCTGCAATAAAATCAATAGGAACTAACCGGGTGCCCTGATGTAGTAACTGGAAAAAAGCATGTTGTCCATTGGTACCGGTTTGTCCCCAGACAATAGGCCCGGTTGCATAAGATACCGGCTCTCCGTCAAGGGATGTGGACTTGCCGTTACTTTCCATATCCAATTGCTGCAAGTAGGAGGGTAATAATCCTAGTCGCTCGCAATAGGGAATAACGGCAATGCTGTCGGCGCCTAAAAAGTTGCTATACCAAATTCCTAACAGTGCCATCAATACCGGCATGTTCTCTTCGAACGGCGCGTGTCGGAAATGATCATCCATGGCGGCGGCACCCTCCAGCAATTCCATAAACCGCGGAAAGCCAACCATTAAAGCAATGGGCAGGCCGATGGTCGACCACAGCGAATAACGTCCGCCTACCCAATCCCAGAACTCAAATA
This sequence comes from uncultured Cellvibrionales bacterium, assembly GCA_913019905.1. Lineage (GTDB taxonomy): Bacteria > Pseudomonadota > Gammaproteobacteria > Pseudomonadales > Dasaniaceae > Oceanicoccus. Next base: position 147,019 of record CAJVZD010000010.1, on the reverse strand, counting down.
CCTGTTCCTTATCTATACCGAAGGCTTCGGCCTTCGTGCGACTGGCTGTGACCGCAACAAAGTGAGGACTATTTTGCGCGTTCTGAAATCCCAGTTTTTCTTCGCACCAGTTTATCGCTGCATTCGCATTGAGTAGTGTTTCCTGGGTAGTAAAGGTCTTGCTTTGGATTATAAATAACGTGGTTTCAGGGTCTAGCCGCTTCAATAAGCTGCGGATACAAGCCCCGTCTACATTCGATACAAAGTGAAAGTCCATCTCCGGGTGAGCAAACTCTTCGAGGCTTGAACAAACACATTTTGGTCCCAGGTCCGATCCGCCGATACCGATGTTGACAATACTTCTGATGGATTTTCCGGTGCTTCCCTTCCAGTTACCCGATCTTACGCGATCGGAAAAAAGTTTGAGGTGGTCGCGCTGCTGTTCGATTCCGTCACCGATGATAAGCCCGTCGCATTCAATGTCGGATTTTTCGAGACTACGTAACGCCGTATGTAATACGGCGCGGTCTTCCGTCGTATTGATCTTCTCTCCTTTAAACATCGCCTCAATTCGTTCGCTCAGCCCGGAACTGTCGGCGAGTCCCAGTAGCGCCTGTTTGTCCTCATCTGAAACCAGATTCTTTGAATAATCAAGATAAAGGCCACCACAGTTGACTGAAAATTTGTCTACTCTCCCGGGATCCGCATCAAACAGCTCAGTGATGGTGGACTCTTGAGATAGCTGTGATCGTGCAAGCAGTTCTTTCCATTCCGGCAGTGAAGTTGGGTCTGGCACTGTATACCTCCGATATTGCTGATATTTGTCAGAAATCAGGAAAGACATTTCTGAGATTTCATTAAGATGTGTGTAAAAGCTATGCAGTATGTCGAATAACGCATGGGTCAATGACCGAGGCCTAATAATATCTCTTTTCCAGTGTCGATGGTGCTTTTAATACAACAATTATGGCGCAGTGACGATGGATTGGTATTGAGGCGCTGAGATCACGGCGCTAACATCAAGGCGCTAACATCACGGAGCTGGCATCAAGGTCCTGACATTCTGGATGTCGGAATAATGGCTCCGGGCAGGCCGATCACGACAGAGGCGAGTCCCGAGGCTTTCTCAATAGATTCTTCGGTGGAATAGCCAGCGTGTCTTGCGCCGATATAGCCGGCATTGAAGGCATCTCCAGCGGAGGTGGTATCAACGACTTTGCCTGCTTTAATCGGCTGGATCTGAAACTGCCTGCCACGATCATACGCTGAAATTTCGGCGGGACCATTGGTCAAAATGATTTCGTCAATGGGGTAGTTGGCCAGACGTTTCATTGTGTTTTCCTTGGTGGATGAACCCCACAATAGTTGTTCGTCCTCGACGCTGGAGAGAAGGATATTGCATAAGCCGTAACACCGTTCAATTTGCGCTAAGGCCTGCTCGTGGCTCGGCCATAATCTTGCACGGAAATTCGGATCGAAGATAATGGTTTTCCCAAGGCGACGATATTGCTCTGTAAGAGCAAAAAGTTGTTCTCTGCCGGGTTGGTCCAGTATCGCTAAAGTAATGCCGCTGAAATAAAAGTAGTCAGTATTTCCTGTCATTTCGTCTAATGGCGTGTTTTTACTGAGTGCCAACATGTGCCGGGCAGCGGAGTCGGAGCGCCAGTAGCTGAAGGTTCGCTCGCCGGCTGCGTCGGTGTGTACCATGTACAGGCCGACGGTTTTGTCCGGGGAGGTGAACACAAGCTCCGTATTGATTCCCTCCTGTTCGAGGAACGCTCGCATTTCGTGGCTGAGTGAATCGCTACCAATCGCTGACAATAAGTTGACCGTGGCGTCTGGGACCAATCGTTTTAGATAAATGCCGAAGTTGATGACGTCGCCGGCGAATCCGCGATGGTAGACGTCGCCCTCGCTCCGCAGTTCCACCATACATTCACCGGCGCAGAGAATGTTTAATGATTTAGCATCGGACTGCGGATTCGGTTCGGGCTTCGGTTTAGGGTCGGATTGGGAGAGGGTCATTGTCATAGTGCCACTAAGTTGTTTCGGGATCAGGTCGTTGACCGTCTAAATCTATGAATGTTTAAATTGTTTAAGAGCTAAATGGATCAAGACTTAAATGGATCAAGACCTAAATTGATTAAAGCCTAAATCGGTGAAGTTCTAAACCGATCGAGGTTTAGATCATTGAAGACAGCGCGCGGATAACACCGCGAACTTCCGCGAGCCCCTTAAGGCGTCCAATCCCCGAATAACCCGGGTTCACGGTTTTACCGATATCGTCCATCATTTGATGGCCATGATCTGGGCGAATAAAAATTTCGGCAGCGCTATTGCCAACGTCTTGTTGCTCTTTTGATTGCAATGCATGCTGTTGTGATCGATTGCGTTCCTCGGTGAGTAATTCTCGGATAACGCTGACCATATCGATATCGCTATCTAAATGATTCGCTTCATAAAAAGACCTTTGTTCGTCGGGATCCCGGCTCACTCCACGCAAGTGTGCAAAGTGAATACGGGAGCTAAATCGGCGCGCCATATCGGGTAAGTCATTATCGGGTCGGCTGCCATAGGTGCCGACGCACAGCGTGATACCGTTTGCCGGGCTGGGCTGATCCGCAAACAAGCTGTCCAGATCGTCCGCGGTACAAATGATTCTTGGTAAGCCAAGCATATCCCGTGGAGGGTCGTCCGGATGAATGGCAAGTTTTACGCCCAGAGCTTCGGCTCTGGGCAATACCTGGGCGAGAAAGGCATACAAATTCCCTCTGAGATCTTTATGACTGATATGTTGATATTGTGCCAAGGCTTGTCTGAAATCCGCCAGCGTATAGGCATCCGTCATTTTACCGGGTAAGCCCGCAATGATGTTATGGGTAAGCTGGTCACGTTCCTTGGCCGACATCTCGGTAAAAATATCTTCCGCATCCAAGATTTCCTGTTCAGTATAATCAGCGTCGGCATTGGGTCGCTGCAAGATAAACAGGTCAAAGGCAGCAAATTTTTTCTGATCAAAACGCAGCGCATAGACACCACTGCTCAAACGAAAATTCAGGTCTGTGCGAGTCCAATCAATCACTGGCATAAAGTTGTAGCAAATGGTTTTTACGCCGCAATGGGCAAGGTTCTCCATTGAGGTGATCCAGTTATCAATATAGATTTGACATTCCTCTCGGCCGAGCTTTATGTCTTCGTGCACGGGGATACTTTCGACCACTGACCACACTATTGAACTGTGTTCACTATTGCCCCTTTCAATCGTCGATTTGTATTCCTTGATAGCCGCTACGGACCATACGTCGCCAGTTGGCACTGTGTGTAAGGCACTAACAATATCGGTAGCACCGGTCTGTCTTATGTCATCAAGGCTAACTGGATCCTTAGGGCCAAACCATCTCCAGGATTCACGCATGGGGTACTTCCTTTTGCTGTAATGAAAGTCGCGATAACAATTGGACTAAAGCGGTGCTGATGTCTGTGTTTTTAAGTGTTTGGTAGTTGCTCAATACAGTGCTCATAAAAGCGGCGGAATTAAGAAAACGAAATCGACCAGCACCCGCTATGAGAAGAAATTGATGAACAAGGCCCTCGTCTTGGCGATGGGGTTCCTGTCGCTGTATCGTTAGCTGCGCCGCGATAAATTGATCGTGCAGAGGATCGTTTAATTCACCTGCGTTCAGAGCTTTTTGAATATAGAGTACCCAGGCGGCGACCATAAAGCTCATAAGCGTTGTGTCCGCAGCTTGGGTCGAGCTTTTCGCCAAAGCGTCATCAATGGTTGGGAACCAGCGTTGCTGAATTTTCTGCGAACTGTCGGTATTTACCTGCTGTACGTTATAGGGCAGAGCGCTGTTTGTGAAGCGTTTTGTAACATCGGCAATATAATCTTCGCCCTTAACGTTGACGGGTATTGTCGCCACGGGTAACACGTTTTTAAGCAATGCCCGTTGGACAAAGTCCAGGATACTTGCTTGCTCCAATGCCTGGTGAATGGTTGGGTGGCCTTCGAGATAACCCAATACGGAAATGATTGAGTGTCCAGCATTAAGAAACCGCAGTTTCATTTGTTCGAAAAGTGAAATGTCGTCGGTGAATTGGGCACCGACATTGTCGAACGCAGGACGTTCTCCGGCAAAATTATCTTCAATCACCCATTGGCTAAAGGGTTCTGCAGAGACCGGCCAGGCATCGTCTAGCTCGAGTGTTTTGCGGACTAACTGTTTTAAGGAGTCTTCGGTAGCGGGCGCTACTCTATCAACCATGGATGAGGCAAAACTCATCTGTTTTTTTGCCCAGTCCATCGTTTCTTTGTCGTGTTGTTGTAATAACATTCGCACGCCTGTTTGCAGGTGTTCGCCGCCGCTCTGAATGTTATCGCAGCAAAGAATGCTAAGCGGTGGTCCGTTCTGTTTACAGCGTTGGATAGCCGCGGCGGCTATATATCCGTAGATCGTCCGAGGACTGTCGAGGGATGCGCTATCCGCAAGGAAATCGGGATGTTTTTTATCGATGCATCCTGAAGATAAGCAATAACCTTTCTCAGTGATCGTCGTGGTTACTAGTTTGATCTTTCCGTCAGCTACCTGACGAATCACTGCAGTAGAATTTTCTGGCGCAACCAGGACGTTGAGAAGCGACCCGATGAGTCTTAGTCTAGTGCTTTCGCCAAATCTGTCTTTGTTTAACGTCACTTCCGTATAGAGAAAGTCCTGTGGCGCGAGTTGGTCCCTGAGGTGGCTGGAGCGCATTGAAACTCCCACGATGCCCCAATTTTTACTGCCTTGGCTTAGGAGTTTGTCTACATAAACGGCTTGATGGCAGCGATGAAAGTTACCCACGCCAAAATGCACAATTCCGGCTTGGAGATTGTCTCTATCATACGAATAACTGGTCACATTAGCTGTTCGGGTTGCGGTTGTTAAGCAGTCTGCCAAGGTATTTTGATTCAGTTGTTGCATGATTTATAGTTTCATTCACAGTTATTGATTTAAAGATGCTATTGGTTAAAAACGGCTATTGCTTAAACAACTATTGATTAAACAGGCCGGGCAAAAGCAACGTTGTGCTCGGTACATAAGTGACCAGTGCTAATACGGCAATGAACACCAGATAAAAAGGCAGAATAGAGCGCAAAGTATCTTCAATTCGAATGCCGCCCACCGCGCAGGCGACAAACAGCACCGTGCCAACGGGCGGCGTGACGACGCCCAAACCCAGATTAAGAATCAACATGATACCGAACTGCACGGGGTCCATGCCGAGACCTGCCATGACCGGCAGAAAAATGGGTGTGGTAATAATAATGAGTGGCGACATGTCCATAAAGGTGCCCAGCATCAATAATATTATATTAACGATCAACAAAATCACCAAAGGGTTATCGGATATTGCCAGCAAAGTGCTTGATAGTTGTGTCGGTACTTCAGTCACGGCTAATAACCAGCCGAAGGACCCGGCAGTACCAATAATCAACAATATCATAGCAGTGGTTTTTACCGCATTAACACTGGCGGTCACAAAGCCATTCCAGTCGAGCGAGCGATAGACAAATACGGCGATGAGTACCGTATAAATCACTGCAATGGCTGAGGATTCGGTTGCAGTAAAAATACCGGACAGAATGCCGCCAAGAATAATAAAAACGGTAAACAAGCCGGGCAGGGCGCCAATAAAATATCGAAGTACTTGCCCGAAGCCTGGGAATACGCCGCTGGGATACCCCCTTTTGATGGCCACCAGATAGGTCACAATCATCAGTCCCAGTCCTAACAATATCCCCGGCAGGATACCGGCAAGAAACAATGAGCCTATTGATACTCCGCCGGCCGCAATGGCGTAGATGATCATATTGTGCGACGGTGGGATTAGCAGACCGGTCGTAGCGGCTGTTGCAGTCACGTTCACCGCGTAGTCTGCGTCATAACCTTCTTTTTTCATCATCGGAATCAGTGTTGAACCCATCGCGGAAGCGCTGGCGACTGCCGATCCGGATATGGCGCCAAACATCATACAGGAAGAGACATTGACCAAACCTAAACCGCCTCGAACCCTTCCTAATAGTGAATGCGCAAACCGGACAAGGCGTTCGGCGATTCCGGATTGGTTCATCAGCTCTCCGGCATAAATAAAAAATGGAATCGCCATCAGTGCGAATACATTCATGCTGGCAGCCATCCGCTGAAACGCTACGACAGGAGGGATGTCCAGATAAAATAGAGTAGCAAGGGATGAGAGGCCTAAGGAGAATGCAACGGGTACGCCCATGATCAGTAGGGTAAATAATGTTCCAAATAGTATGAGTAATTCCATGAACTAATTCTCGTGTCGAGAGGCTGTCATCAATAGCTTCTCCAGCGCAAAGATTGAAATGAGTAAGCCAGCGGTGGCGAACGGCCAGTACGCTGCAGCACGAGAGATGTTCAACGTTGGAATAATGTGATCTGCCGTAAATTGAGCCAGGCGAGTGCCATTAATCAGCATTGCCAGACCAAAGACCAGAACCAGGGAATTATTAATGATTTCCAGTCCGCGTCTTGTATTGGCTGGAACGGAGTCCAGCAGAACTTTTAGGCCCAAGTGAGTGTTTTCATAGACACCGACAGCGGCCGCCAACATGATGTAATACAGCATTAACAGCAGCGCTAAGGTTTCTGACCAGGCTGGGCTGGTATTGAGCACATAACGGGCAAAGACTTGCCAGCCGATAATCAGCGTCATCAAAACCAGCCCGGCCGCAGAAATTAGCAGCGCAATACGAGTGAGTTTATGAGTAACTGCAGCTAATCGGTCGATGGCCGTCATCGGTTTATTTGGTGATCGTGGACTCATGGTGTTTCCTGCACCGATTGAATACGTTTTAACAAGTCACGCATTTTCTCTGAGGTGACGAATTTTTTATAAACGGGCTGCATGGCGGCCGCAAAGGGCGACAAATCCGGTGTGTTAATGACCTTTACACCCGCTTTCAGTACTTTTTTTTGTGACAGTGCCACCCGTTTATCCCATTGCTGCCGCATATACGGCACGGATGCTTTTGCTGCGCGGCGAATCAACTTTTGTTGTTCTGCAGATAATTTTCGCCAACGGTGTTTCGACATCACCAACACTTCAGGGGTCATTGTGTGACGGGTTAATGTGTAATGTCCTGCAGCCTCAAAATGTCCGGTCGATTCATAGGATGGCCAATTGTTTTCACTGCCGTCGATGGTGCCTAGTAGTAGTGACTCGTAGACCTGTCCAAACCCCATCGGAGTCGGGTTAGCTCCTAAGGCTTCGACCATGGCGACGGACAATTCCGAATTTTGAACCCGGATTTTTAACCCACGCAAGTCAGCGGGTGAGTGGATAGGACGTTGATTGTTGTAGAAACTGCGTGCGCCCGAGTCGTAGTAGGCTAGACCGATGAGGCCGAAAGGTTCTAGCGAGGCAAGAATTTCTTCGCCGATGTCTCCATCGAGCACCTTGCGCATGTGGGTGGTAGAGCGGAATAAAAAGGGTAGTCCAAGAACGACGGTTTCCGGAACGATTGAGTTAAGGGGCGCCATATTGATTCGATTCAAATCGATACCGCCAAAGATGGTTATCTCCAGCGTATCTTTTTCTTCGCCCAGCTGGCCCCCCGCGTAAAGTTTAATCGCCAGTTCTCCGCTGGACCATTCTTCGAGCAGCGCTCCCATGTAGGTGATTGCCAGTGCGGTTGGATAGTCTGCCGCTTGAGTTTCCGCTGTTCGAAAAATCAAGGTGTTAGATCCAGCATTCAATTCGCTCGTGCAGAATAGGCAGGCCAGGATTAACAGCCGAGCAAAACGACTACACATAGCTTATCGGTCTCCGCCCATTGCGTCGCTAACACGGTAGCTCAGTTTCGGCAGGTTGTAGCTTAAATCTATTGCTATGGCGAGAGCATCTGCCTCTTCGAGGCGGTGCTCACACACGAGTCGCGCCAGATAAGAGCAATCGACGCGGCGCGACATGTCGTGCCGGGCAGGAATACTGAACAATGCTCGGGTATCATCATTAAAACCCACGGTATTATAGAAACCAGCGGTTTCCGTGGTCTGTTCTCGAAAGCGCATAATGCCTTCGGGGCTATCGTGGAACCACCACGCAGGACCGAGGCGCAGACAGGGGTAGTGGCCAGCGAGAGGCGCCAATTCGCGGGCATAATTACTTTCATCCAGCGTGAAGAGAATGAGGGTCAGGTCTGGATTGTTGCCAAAGCAATCTAAAAGGGGTTTCAGTGCATTCGTATACTCGACACGTTTAGGTATATCCGCGCCTTTGTCGCTACCGTAGTTGTCGAACAGCCATTGATTGTGATTGCGGAAAGAGCCGGGGTGGATTTGCATAACTAATCCATCGTCAAGGCTCATGCGGGCCATTTCGGTCAACATTTGTGCTCGGAATAATTCTGCGTCTTCCGGACTGACCTGATCAGCGACAATGCGGTGAAAGAGTTGCTGGCATTCGGCGGTCGTCAGATTCGCTGTTTGGGCTGTTGGGTGGCCATGATCACTGGCAGTGGCACCCACAGCAATGAAGTCAGCGCGCCTTTTTCGGTGGGCTTCGAGATAAGCTGTCCATGAGAAAACATCCTCCCCGGTCAACTCGCCAAAAAACTGCAGTGATTGTTGAAATGTGTGGTGTTCAGCGTCGATAACGGCATCCGGGCGATAGGACGTGACCACTTGCCCATTCCAATCGCTGTCTCTGAGTTTTTGATGGTGCTTCAATGTGTCGATGGGTGATTCGGTCGTCGACAAAAACTCAATATTAAATCGATCAAATATCTCGCGAGGCCGAAATTCGTCTTTTTGAAGTTGCTCAGAAATACTGTCGAAATAGTGGTCTGCTGTGCTTTCGTCGAGTTGTTCAGTTTGTTCGAAAATATCACTGAACACATGATTGAGCCAGAACCCGGTTGGGGTGCCATGGAAAAGGTGAATGTTTTTTGCAAGCAGGCGCCAGGCACTGCGAGGGTCCGCAACCTTTTCTCCTCCGTGAATTTGGCTGTTAGTTGGAATTCCTAAATCTGCCAGGCGGATGCCCTGGCTATAAAGCATGCGTAGCAAATAGTGATCGGGCGCTATAAGGAGCGCTTGTGGATCGGAAAAGTTGTTGTTTTCGGCAAACCAGGACGGGTCAGTATGCCCGTGCGGACTGATAATCGGCAGCCCCTTTACTTCATTATACAGTCGGCGGGCGACTGTTCGGCAGTTAGCGTCTGCGGGGAAGAGTCGGTCCGGGTGCAGTTCTAAAGGTTTTCCCATTGCAGTTATCCAGTTTACTTTTAGCAGTGCTCGTTAAGTGTTTTTAAGGTCGCTTTTAGGAGGAATGTATTAGTCTGACCGTTTTGTATATCGATATGGTAACCGGTGTCAATTTGGTGTGTCAACATAGATGTAAATTGTCGGATTTCGGATATGTCTAGTCTTGGTTCTGGTTCTGGTTCTGGATCTGGTTCTTTGTTCTTGGGGCGGCTAGTTATTGGAGTGGTTGAATCTTGGGGGTTGCTGTGCTTTGCCGTTGAATAAAGTTCGGGACGAGTTCGGATTGTATGTCTGCCGCGCGATCGACATCACCATCACACAGTGCCAGCAATTTTTGTGTCGCTAGCTCGGCCATTTTTTTGGTATGTAGGTTCATGGTGGTTAATGCCGGCCAGACCATGGAGGCGAGCGGATTATCGTCAAAGCCGATAACGGTGAGGTCGTTGGGAATTCTGATGTCCATTTTTTTAGCGGTGGCCATTACCCCGATTGCCATTTGGTCGTTGCTGGCGAATATTGCAGTGGGAGGAGGGGTTGAGTTCAGTAGCCATTCAGCACATTCCACGCCCGATTGGGATGTGTAGTCGCCCATCGCTATGCGATTCTGAGGCAAAGAGATGCCATTGTCTTCGAGAGTTTCGCGAAATCCTACGTGACGTTCAGTGGTGGATTGTGAGTTTTTTGGCCTCTGGATAAAGCCGATGTCCCTGTGGCCCAGTGCGATTAGGTGGTTGGCGACATGGCGGACGGCTTCGCGATCATTGGAGCGAACCCTATGGGCGCTATCATCGGCTATAACTGATAATACGCGAACATACTGGCATTCTATGGCCTTTAATCGGCTGATTAGTTCTTCAGATTCAGAGATTGGCGGTAGTAATATAACGCCATCTATTTTTACCCGCTTAATGAAGTTTATGATGTCATCAAGTAGATCTACATGGCGTGAGTCGCAAGGGTGAACCACTAATTCATAGCCATTTGGGCGGCATTGGCTCAATGCTCCGTACATCGCTTCGGTGACATAAGACGCATTAGGGTTATCGTTAACCACAGCCAGCAGGAATGAGCGGCTGAAAGCCAATCCTCTGGCTTGCGGGTTGGGCGAATAGTTGAGTTGTGCAATGATGTCTTTAACCTTGCTCAAAGTCTTGGTGCTGACGTTTGGCTCGTCGTTGATCACTCTGGAAACGGTTTTTTTGGAAACTCCAGCGAGTCGTGCCACATCATTGATTGTCGCTTTTTTATTAAGGATAAGTTACTCGCTCATTTTTGGATGATGTCTTGTAGCGCCTGTTTCCCGTCATGAGCTCTGTGTGCCCATTGGCAAATCTCGATTCGTTGCATGTTAGCATACGGACGCATTAAATGGTTAGTGTTGATACCGGTATCATTTATGGCGTATTTCATCACGCTGCTTGTTCGGGATGGCGGCAATAGCCGTGTCAAAAAAGATAAAAAGGTGGCGTGAACTCTATACGCGCACCATCGAATTGACCATTCTCCATGATGGCTTTACCGGTGTATTGCATCGGCATGGCCGATATTTCGGTAAGCAAAAATACCTCATTGTCGATGCGATGCTCATTGGCACCTAATACAGCGGCACACATCGGCCAATTTTTCTCACTGGTAAGGGGCATCTTTATAAAAATTAAGCGCGCTCCGCTAGCGCTACGGTGCAAATGATCCTTGAATCGATTTTCCCGTTTTTCTCCGGACACGCCATTCATGCCCGTTCTCATTTTTCTCGTAACCGCCTTCAACTCACCTGAATAGATGCGTGCTACTATCAAGTGAGTTGAAGAAACGTTAATACTGCACCGATAGAAAGTTGGTCATACGAGACGAAGAGGAGCCAGCGGGGATCGCGCCGGGCAACGACAGATGAAAAATCTATTTATTCTAATAAGCTATTTGGCTTTTTTCGCGCTGCCAGTAATTGGACGCGAAACACCGGTCAAAAAAGACATAATTGCTGCGGGAGAGCTTTTTTCACGATTCAATAAATACGGTACTTTCGATAAAGACGGGAATGTCGACAACGGCGCTTACTATAATGTTATCACCGAAATTCTAAAATCAACTGGCTTGGCGCAACGTTATGAGCTGAAAGTCTACCCAATGGATAGAGCCAAAAGAGGATTTCGAATAAAGAAATTTGCCTGTTTTTGTCCCGGATATGAGCACTTAGACAACCCGGAATTACAACTGAAGCAATTCAAATTACTCAACGGCGAACCCTTAAATAAAGCTATCGTTAGAGTCATATCTAAAGATCGCATTTCTGTTGCCACCAAAGCTTCCGATATCAGTTCTTCAGATTCTGTGAGTATTGTTAAGGGGGGGGCTTTAAGCCCCGACATGAAAAAGATGTTAAATGAAGCGGGCGATGTTGTGGAAGTGGATAACGAGTTGCAAAATTTGAAAATGCTCTCTTCCGGCCGTGTAAGCAAGGCCGTAGTATTTTACCCGGCAGTAATAGATGCCTATAAGGCATTGAGGATGGAGCAGCACTTCCCTTATGACAAGAGCTTTAGCCCCCTGGTCAGTCGCGACAATATTATTTGTCACGGCTCTCATCTTGAGGCGTTTAAGCTAATCGAAAGTCGCCTCGAAGAACTCAAGGAGTCAGGTGAAATCGAAAGGATAATGGGAGAGGCATATATCATTGGTACGAAATATTTAGACATGAACTAACTGCTAAGCAATGTTGCTCTTATAAAGTCGAGCTAAATTTGAGCGTTTAGTTAGAAAGCCAACAATAAAATCTTCCATCTATGTCAAAGCAAAGCTGTTTGTTCATTATCGCAGCAGCTTAATATCGTCAGGAATTTCTCGTTGACGCGGAAAACGACAGAAGGGAAAAGCGAGCTGTATGTCTGAACAACAATCAGCGCGTTGCGATGCCTGTACACAGTTGGACGAGAACAGATATTCAGACTACCTGGCTGACGTGAATATCTGTTTTATCAATCCAGATGATATTAGAGATATCTAAGAAAGTAATCCCTAGGTCAAACTTGAGAGCGGACACATCTGTGTTTACAAACTACCTGATCAATCCCGCACAGCGCTAACAATGTAGCGCTGAGGGCCTCCTGTCTCAATGGCATCAAAGGGATAACAGGTGATTAGCACTAGTTTTTCTTCCCTACTATCTATCATAATGTTCTCTTTACTGGTATCAATAATCTGAATGCTGTGAACGCGGTATTGTTGTTCCGTTCCGTGTTTGTTAATCAGTGATAACACATCGTTTTTCTTGATTTTTTGCAAAAATTTAAAATGAGTATCTCGATGTCCCGCTATTAGCTTGGTGCCGCGCTGTTCCGGCTCGACGCCATCGGCCATCCAACCGGGACCAAAAGCTAAAGCACTTCCTTGTGCACCCTGAAGTACATAGAGGTCGGTTCCTGCTTCTTTAGCGCGCAATCGGGCGACCGGCCAGGTGTCTGCCCAGGGCCATGGTTTTACGATTTGTCCGCTATTAATACTTTCTTTCCAGGCCTGCTCGATAAGAATTTGTGCAGCGTGAGCCTTGAGATAGATGGCAATTCCATCAGCCGTGGCTGCCATTCCGGCTATGAATAGAATGGTTGCTAAGTAGGGTTTCCAACGTTTATTTGTCGAGATCATAGTCTTCCTCCTTATTCATGCTGATTTTTAGGATGATGAAAAACAGCATGAGTCCACCCCCCCAAAGCAGGCTCAAAGTGGCTCGCGTGGCAGTTTTAGGCATAGCAACAGCGTTTAACAAAGGTTTGGCTCCCAGCGCCGGATTCTCTTTCGGGTTCGGCTTCTGATCAATGGCGATAAAACTGGTATAGGGCGACATCAGCTGATGTGTTAAGGCAACATCAAGCACTGACTGACGAACTTCTTGTTCAGGACGGCCTTTCACTTTCTGATCGAGCAGGTGTTGGATTTTTTGACGTGCCCACAAAGTGCCAATACCGAGATGATTGACATCACTACCCATTGATAATGTCTTTTCCCAGCTCTTATTACCCTGCCACTTACCTCGAAGCTTGATTAGACCTGAAAACTCTTTTACCGAAGCGTTTACGAGTAGCGGCTCACCTTCATAAAGATCGGGGATTTTCTTCGGGTATTGTTCTGCATCACTGCCAGCAGGCCACTCGATAGTGATATCTCTTATCAAGGGTTTGTTGAGTTTGCTAAATAGGCGGGCCATTCTTTCGTGCACAACATTAACGTCGCCGATATGCGTAAAGCTTCCCCGCCCAAATTCAGCGGCCTTTCGCATAAAATAGGTATTTGGCGCTGAACCTATTCCAACAGTAAATAGGCGGCTGTTGCCCAAGTGCTGATAGATAGCCTTAAAGAGCTCTTCTTCGTTGCTGACAGCGCCATCGGTAATAAAGATAACCTGCCTAACTCTTTCCTCATGGCTTGAATGTCTAAGAGATTTTTTTAGTGCCGTCATCATTTCGGTACCACCGCCCGCCTGTAATCTGTTGATATAATTCTTCGCGTTTATTATGTTTTCGCTGGTGGCAGGTAAGGAGCTATCGAAAAGCTGCTGTGTGCTTGTGTTAAAGTTCAGAACATTGAAATGGTCCTGTTCAGTCAGTTGATCTAAAGCGAGCGCCAAACTTTTTTTCGCCTGGATGATAGATTGTCCCTGCATGGACCCGGAGGTATCGATAACGTAAATCATTTCGCGAGGCAGGTAGTGTTCGGTCATTGCTTCCTGTGGGGGTAGCAGCATCATTTGTACATAATCTTCGTCTTTTACCGACTGTTTAAATAGCGCCGCTTTAGGGGATTTGCCCGTCTGAGCTTGCCAGCGCAATACGAAATCCTTCTGTAAAGGTTTGATTTTATGATCGAGATTCACCCAGTAAACATCGTTCTGGTTATTAATATTGATATTATGATAGGCGCTTTCTATATTCTTCAGGGGTAGGCCGGTATCTAGGGAGACAGTGAGTTCTGTAGAAACTTCGAGAGCTGCTGGAGAACGATTTACAGCCAGATTTGCCTGAGTAACTGAAGTCGTTGGAGCATAAACCTGTGACCAGCCAAGTTGATCAGCGACTAATGCCTCAACAGTCTGAGGATCATCAGCTTGACGATCGTCACGTTGCTGAACGCGTGGCGAATATCGAGGTGTTATTGCCATGGGGAAACGCAGCTCGAATTGACCCTGCTGATATTGCACGAGGTCGATATAGTCGAGTTCAACGACTATCGTTTCTCCCGGCGGGATATTAGCTACATTGGTTTTAAACAGATTAGGCCGATGCTGGCTAACGAGCGCGGCTTTGTTCCCTTTCGATTTTGCTTGTTGATAAAGCGCTTTTGCCTGCGCTTTCTCTTTTACAATACCACGGATAATACGTTCACCAATTCTGATACGCATGCGGTGAACCGCTGCCTTGTCCGGCAGGGGGAAAACATAGATTCCCTCCAATACACTATCGTGATCGTTCCTAAAGTGTTGCTCCACTGAGACGTGAGCTACCATACCGCTGACTTCTATTGTCGTTTTATTGTCAATATTGGCAAAGACTCTTGGCGACCCCGTTTCAGTTGAGGTCGCCAACAGTTGACCGCTCCGAATCTCTTTATAGGGATCAGCTTGAACGTCATGCCAAGCCCAGGTGCCTCCTAATGTGACAACGAACACCAAAGCGAATCTGAGCCGTAACCGCTTTCGTGGCTGCGATATGAAGTCATCATTTTCAATAAAAATTGGGGCCGTACGATCCTTCCATTTAACCATTGCTTATCTCCTAAACTAATCACTGGTACTAGTTAACAACGAGGGAATGGTCTTTTTATGGATCGATTGTGGAATTATTCTGCGCAATTATGGCGAATTGTGGCTTTGGTTTTAATTTGCACTTACTACGTTACAATACCTGCATAGCCAAGCGCCGGGATTATTGATGAGTAAACATATAGCCATCGTTGAAGACGAGATAAATATTGCGGAGAATTATCGCGATGCTTTTGTGCAACAAGGGTATACGGTAAGCATATATCCGAACCGTTCGTCGGCGATGGCGGCATTCGAAATAGAGCTGCCGGATCTGACAGTCATTGATGTAGGTCTCGAAGACGAAATTGAAGGTGGGTTTGAATTGTGCCGAGATTTACGCAGCCGCTCAAAAACGCTGCCTATCGTATTTTTAACAGCCAGAGAAAGTGAATTCGATAAAATTTCAGGCCTACGCTTAGGCGCGGATGACTACTTAACTAAGGATATCGGATTGCACCATATGATGGCGCGTATAGTGGCCCTGTTTCGTCGTGTTGACGCACTTAGCGGCCCCCTTCTCAAAGAGAGAGTGATTACAACGGGTGACCTTAGTATTAATATTGAACGAATGAGTATTCAATGGCAAAGCCAAGCCTTGGAGATAACGGTGACAGAGTTTTGGGTGATTCACTGCCTTGCCCGTCACCCGGGGCAAGTAAAAAGCCGTGAACAACTGATGGAAGCCGCCAAGGTGGTATTAGATGACAATACAATTACCTCCCATATCAAACGAATCCGAAAAAAATTCCTGGCTATTGACGCCGGCTTTAATGCGATAAACACGGCCTACGGTCTAGGTTATCGTTGGCATGTTTAACAATGACATTAAATAAACAATTATTTCTTGTCAGTCTCTTATTGTTGAGTATCCCCTGGTCAGGCTGCCAGTATCTACAGGAGATTGACGCATCACTCAGATCAGGGCAGGAACAAACCCTGCGGGCTTCTACTCAGGTTATTGTAAAAGCCTTATCTCAAAGCCCGGAAGCCTTAACGCTCGATACGCATAAAAATGCTTCCGTCGATGATATTAAGGTCGATGATAGTAATGTCGATCGTATCCATGAAGCGGACGCCGCTGATTCCGTCTTTTACTGCCACCCAATGAACTACCAGATCGATACCGATGGTTACGCGGATGGCTGGCCGAAAATAGAGTGGAGTGTATGGTCCAGCACCGCCGCTGAGCATGTCAGTTATCGGTGCGCCATCCACAAAAACCAACTGATGTTGTTTTTCGATGTTAAAAATAGCGAGATGGTTTTTAATAACCCCACTCGCTCATTAGCATCTAACGGTGACCGAGTGGTTTTAGTCACGGGTAACGAAAAGGAGTATATATTTGCAGCTGTAGCCCCGGGTAAAGTTACAGGGCGTTATTTTAAATCTCCACATATTACCTATCGCGAGTCGTCGATTGAGGCCAGCCTCATTGATAATGTCGACCGTTATCAGCTAGAAATTTCTATGCCCCTGGCCTTGGTCAAAGGGAAACTGAGCTTTTACATTATTGATGAATCGGCCAGTTCGAGCTCTCGCTTTGGTCCGTATGAGTACGATACTGCAGTGCCTGAACTTATCTATCAACCGGATAGAATTAGGGCGTTCCTCAGTACCTATGCGCAAGCCGGTCAGCGACTGAGCTTACTAAACCCCGATGGTTGGCTGATCGCTTCTATAGGCACAGCAGAGCCCACATCTACTTCTAAGAGTCACTGGCTATTGCAGAAGTTTTATCGAGGATTATTGGCAGGCCGCTATCAGGGTCAGCCGGACTATTTCGACGGTGTCAATTTTTTTGGGCGCAATGAGTTTAAGAGAGCCAGAAAAGGTCAAAGCAGTTCGCTATGGTATAAGGATCCATTAAAAGACCATCATCATGTTCTTGCAAACGCGGAGCCTATTTTTCTGGACGGACAAGTCGCAGCAATACTTATTGCCGAGCAAAGCAGTGAGCAAACAGCCACACTGACAGATCAGGCATTTGGCCGGCTGTTTTCTCTTAGCATTATCGTTATGGGTGGCGCTACGTTAACCCTGTTAGCTTACGCCAGTTGGCTGTCCTGGCGCATCCGGAAATTAAGTAAAGCTACGCAGAATGCGCTTGATGAACGAGGGATAATCTCCAACTATTATCCGCACAGTAATGCCAATGATGAAATTGGGGTATTGTCGCGGAATTATGGTGAACTGATGAAGCGCATCGGAGACTATACCGTTTATCTGCAAACACTTTCCCGTAAGTTGTCTCATGAACTTCGCACACCCTTAGCTATTATTCATTCCTCGTTAGATAATCTCGAGTCTCAACAGCTCGATAGTCAAAGTCGAATTTACCAGCAGCGAGCGAAAGAGGGAGCACTGCGCTTAGGTAAAATCCTCACGGCTATGAGCGAAGCCAAGCGCGTAGAAGAAATTATTGAGCATTCGGAACTTGAGTCTGTCGATGTTATTTTTTTAGTAACGGAGCTGATCGCAGCCTATAGTGATCTATATGATGGCCATACGATTAATTTTGAGAATAATGTAGGCAGGTCTTCACTACTAGTTAATGCGGTGCCTGACTTGTTAGTGCAAATGCTCGACAAATTGATTGAAAATGCGGTGAGCTTTTGTCCACCAGCAGGCGTTATTGTCATCGCTATCGACCATAGGAGAACTACGCTGGAATTAACGGTCAACAACGACGGGCCACTGTTGCCAAAAAGCATGCAAAACCAACTCTTCGATAATATGGTTTCACTGAGGGAAGAACGAGAAAGTAGTGCCACACATTTAGGCCTGGGCTTATATATTGTCAGCCTGATAGTAAACTTTCATAGTGGTTCGATCATTGCAAAAAACCGAGACGATAATCGCGGTGTGATTTTTTCCATTAACTTACCTATCGAGTAACTTAGCCATCGATTAACGTACCCGTCGACAAATGTTTCCTCCAAGAAAACCCGGCTTTAAGCCGGGTGATCGATCACCGCCATTAAGTGTCAGTCAGAATTAATAATTCCCGCAAAGGCATCTTTGTCTTGCTGGAGAAGCTGAATTTTTACAACCCGATCGAGCGCATAGCTATCATAATCGCCGAGTGCCGACAATGACTGGCCAGCACCATGAGAGTGCTTCTTTATACGGTCGGTATTCACACCTTTGCTCACGAGCTGCTTGAAAACCGCATCCACCCGCTCTTCGGATAACCGTTGATTATCCAGATCGTCACCTCGTGGGTCGGCGTAACCATCTAGCCGAACGTTTATATCCGGATTATCTGATAAAAATTTTGCCAGAAAAGACAATCGTTCAACGCCTTGTTTAGTCAATGCACCGGCGGCTGTCTTAAATAATAGCTCGAGGTGTAGCTGTTCCAAGGCAATACGGGCGTATTCCTCTGCTGAAAGCTGATATGTGGCTAACTGCTCTCCCATATCCCGGATGCGTGAGTTTGCTTGAAACAATTTTTCTTCCACCGATTCAACCCGATCGGCATCTGAAATTTCCTGGTCTAACCAGGCGCCAGTCAACAATCCGGGCACCGCTCCCAGCGGTCCCATACTGGCGATCCCCAACAAAATACTGCTGGAGACAATACCGAGACGTTTTACATCTGAAATGGTTTCTTGGCTATCCGCCATCGTTATGGTGGAAGCAACAAAACACAAACCTAGAGCGGGTAAAATCAGTCGTTTTTTCATCATCTTTCCTCTTTTAATTAATTATCACTGCGTTACAAGATTTACCCTTGTTATTAAACGGCTTGAAAGTGGCTTTTTTGTGTGATGTTTTGGGTTGAATAGTGAAAGATTGTGGCGAATAGTGTCTCGAGGCTTAAGTCATCGGTAGGAGGGTATGTAGCAATTCGCGTCTTTTCGTTTCCGTCTGGTCTGGAATTCAAAAATTATTGCTTTAATATCTAATAAATGAAGAAATGGCATAGAAAAACCGTCCAGAGAGCCTTCAAACGCAAATTAATCTGCAATTAGCTAGTGAGTATCGGCAGATGATCGTCTCTGACTCAGATACTTGCTAATATAATCACTAAATAAGTATTTATTAGGTATGTCTTTGGCAAAAATCTGGATTTATGCAGAGCGAAGCTCCGAATCGTCGAGCGACTACAATTTGTGTGAGTTGGCGTCTTCTACTTGTTTGTGATCAGACCGACCAAACGTTAAGATAGAGCTTCAACGATGGCGAAATGCTATACGGCGCGGTTTTTGATATCCGAAGACAGGAAGTTATCGGTGACGTTTTTAAACGGATATGCCTGAGGCAAGCGCAACTTTGTTTATTTGCCAACGAAATAAACTTAAATCGGCCGCAATACTAGGCTCTCGGTTAAGAATAAACGATGTAGGCTTGCAAATTTACCAAATTCTGTAAATGTTATCTATAAACGTTAAATGACGTGTTTATGGTTTTCACCACAAGTACACCCTGCTGAAAAGAGGTTTTTAGTGAAGCACGAACAGATAGATACAGCCGTGATGTTTGCCGATGTCGCCGGCAGTTCAACCATGTACAAAAATTTGGGAGACAAAGAGGCTAAACGCGCCATTGGTCAGGCCGTGGACTTAATGATGGCTGAAACTGTCGCTAATAATGGGGTTGTGATTAAAACTATCGGTGATGAAGTGATGTCTCGTTTCGCGAGAGCCTCAGACGCTTGCAGTACGGCAGTCGCTATACAGCTACACACCTTATCCGGAGATTTGCCTTTATCTATTCGCATTGGTATGGGCTACGGCTCTACAATCATTGAGAACGATGACGTTTTTGGCGAAGTGGTTAACGATGCCGCTGCGGTGAGCGGTATAGCAAAGGGTAGAGAGATCATAGTTACACAGAAATTGGCGGATCAAATCAATGCAGATAACCGTTTTACTGTATTGCCCTTCGATAAAATCTCGCTGAAAGGCAGTACCGACCTCACTATGATATATCGTATTAGTTGGGAGCCATCAAACGAAGGTAGCAACGCTACTGAGTTTATTTCGCGCAAAGATATGATCACCATTGCCAAACATGAGATCGTGGAATTGCGGTGCCTGGGCCAAACGTTCACCGTCGGTCGCGATAATACCCCCTTTCTTCTTGGTCGTGATAATAATAGTTGTAGCCTAACTCTGCCGAGTGAGCATGCGTCTCGAGAGCACTGCCAGATTGTTTATAGTAGAGGCAAGTATACGTTGATCGATAAAAGTACCAACGGCACCTATGTAAAACAAGAAGGAAGAGACGAGGTCTATTTACGCCGTGAACAGTATCTTTTGGCTGGTAAAGGCCAGATTTCATTGGGAAGATCTGTTTCATCTAACACAGATAATATAATCGATTATCAGTGCAAATCGATATAGGATAGATTTTCCCTATTTTGAGTTGATGTTGAGTTGACGTTGTCACATCGTTGTTAATAACTATTTCAATTCCCCTGATTTCCTCATTAAGTCGAATTGGTTTCGACTATTTTGTATGGAACTGTCTTTTATGGACCATAACTTTCATGGACCTATCTTGTAAGGAACTCGCTTATGTCTGACTTTGACAGAAAACTTCACCGCTTTACCCTAGAGCCGAAATACTTTGACGATTTAGCCCTGGGCGAAGAGTTTTATATTCCCTCTCGTACCCAGACGGAATCTCTTTTTGCTTCTTTTCAGTTAACCTCTGGAGATAATCATCCTATTCACTATGATCGAGAGTATTGTAAAGAGCAGGGTCATGAGGGCTTGTTGGCTCACGGCTTACAAATACTCTCTCAAACTGCGGCCGGTGCCGGGCTTTTTCCACATATTGTCGGAGAAAGTCTGATCGGCTTTATAGAAGTTAATGCAAAATTTCTAAAAGGCGTTGTCGACGGCGATACCCTATACCCGATGTTAAAGATCATTGATTTGAAGCCACAAAACACAACCGGAGTGGTGACTCTGGCGGCTACCGTGCACAATCAACGCAATGAGCTCGTGCTCGACGGGCAACACAAGTATCTTTTACGGCGCAAGCCAAAAAGCTGAAAATTGGAATTGCAACCAACATATCAATGTTAACTTAATCTTACAAATTGTAAGGCATAGAGATCTTATCAATGAGTTATAAACGTCTTTCACCCACACTGATGTCGGTTTTTTTCGTATTGTTATCGATGACGAATGGTTGTACAGCCAGTGCGTCAGAAAGCAGCGCGCCGAGGACATCACTTAAGAAACATATTGTCATGTCTGACGGACACCCGATAGCTTTGTGGGAAAAGTCGGTCGCTAATTCAAAGGGACAGATTATTTTCCATCACGGCAGGACGTGGAGTTCTTTGCCAGATTTTGATTTGCAAGTTCCGGGTGAAGATTTGTCTTTGATGGACGGCTTTAACAAAATGGGCTACACGGTTTGGGCGATAGACGCTCGGGGTTATGGTGATACCCCTCGAGATAGTAGTGGATGGAATTCACCCGATAAAGCCGCGAAGGATTTATCGCTAGTGTTAGACTGGATTAGTGTTAAAACAGGAAAGAAAATCCATGTTTGGGGGTGGTCCCTGGGGTCTATGATTACACAGCTCGCGGCTCAAAAATACCCGAAAAATATTCTTTCGATCATCTTGTTTGGATATCCGATTAGGCCTGAAGCCCCTTTTCCTGAATCTGCCTCAGTCGGTGTAGAGGATTTAGTTGCGCCGCTTAGAGCTCAGAATACGGCGAAAAATGCTGCTAGCGATTTCATTGTCCCCAACTCAATTAGCCAGCTTGCCATTGATGAATATGTGCGGCACGCCTTAGCTGCGGACCCAATTCGTGCGGACTGGAATAAAATGCATGAGTGGAACCAGTTAGCGGCAGGAAGAGTTACAGTGCCGGTTTTACTGTTGCAAGCTGAGTTTGATCCGCTGGCAAATACGTCTGTTCATGCTAACGTTTTTCCCGCATTTTCAAACCCCAACAAGCAATGGATTATTCTTGCCGGTGGCGATCATGCCGCATTGTTGGAAACACCTAGAAACAGGTTGATTGCATCGACTGTTAGCTTTATAGAGTGGCTAAAAAAGTAAGAATTTTAGCCATTAACGCGAAACAGCATTGTGGCGAAAACTATAGTTGTTTTCCGCACCGGAAGTACTATTAGACAGTGATGGCGAATAATACACGCCTTCTCAAAGAAATGTGTTCGCTGCGTGGACAGATTGTCGCATGCAGTTTATTCTTCAGGCTAATGTGTGAAAATCTTGAGTAAATAATGGACCACACCCATCGGAGTGATCAGGACAATATTAGAGCCCAGCGGCTTCGCCAACTATTTTGGTCAATCGAATTTTCTCTTTCTGGTATTACTCTTTTATTGTTCTATTTTGATCCGGTTTGGTATTCGGTCACCACCGCTATTGTCATGGTGCTGCTTACCAGCGTGCTTTTCTATATTAATGCGAAAAGGCTTGATGCCGCTGCCATAGTATTGATCAGTATACTTGCTCTGTATACGACGTTGTTGATGTGGAGCTCGGGAGGACTCAGTGACGAGTCAGTGTTCGCATTCCCATGCTTGCTGGCATTTTCGGCGCTGTTAGGAAATAGAAAGATATTTTTGCTTTTGTTGAGTTACTTTATTGTGAATCTGCTATTGCTTGGGTATGCGAATAGTGCCGAATGGATGGTGAGTGTGCCGTCCAAGGGTAACCTGTCATCAGCGGCACTCATTACCGTTATTTTGTTGCTAACGGCTTTTTGTATTTGGTTGCTATCCAGCGATTTACGTAATACTTTAATGCAGCTTTCTGCTGAAAATGAACGTGTTACCCTGTCGGAGCGGCGGATTCAGCATTTGGTAAATTACGACAGTTTGACTAATTTACCCAATCGAGTACTGGCGAAAGATCGTTTTGAACACGCTCAGTTACTTGCAGAGCGAGAGGGGACAATGACTTGCTTAATGTTTCTGGATCTCGACAAATTTAAAACGATAAACGACTCCTTTGGACACAGTTCTGGCGATTTTTTACTAACCGAAATCGCCAGATCTTTGAAGAAGGTAGTCCGGAATACTGATACGGTATGTCGTCAGGGCGGAGACGAGTTTCTTGTCATATTGGAATCAATTTCCTCCGAGCAACAAATATCCTCAATTGCAGAGAAAATACTTGAAGAAGTTAGATCACCCATAGAAATTAGCGGTGTATCGGTCACGTCTAGTTTATCTATTGGTATAGCGGTCGCACCGACCGACGGTAACAGCTTCGATGCGATCTTACAAAAAGCGGACATGGCAATGTATTATGCCAAAGACCATGGGCGTAACAATTATCGATTTTACAATAGTGAAATGGAACAAAATGCTGAACATGGTGTGCAGTTGTTATCCGCTATGCGCCGGGCTATTGCAGAAAAACAATTCACTTTATTTTTTCAGCCAAAGATTGATTTGAAGAGTGGCAAGGTTATCGGCGCTGAAGCCTTGATTCGTTGGGAACATCCTAAAGAAGGGATGATAGCACCTCAGGCCTTTATTCCATTAGCCGAAAGTTCGGGCCTTATTATCGAGCTTGGCGAATGGATCATTCAGGAAGCTTGCCATGCCTGTAAGCGTTGGGCTGAGCATGGCTTTGTGGATCTATCAGTCGCTGTCAATGTTGCAGCGCTGCAGTTAAAGCGTGGTAATCTTCTTACTATTGTCGAAAATGCGCTAGTGATGAATCAACTACCCCCCGAGAAACTGGAATTAGAACTAACAGAGTCGACAGTTATCGACGATTCTGAAAAACTTCGGGCCCTGTTAACGGAAATTCGTACTTTGGGGGTTAAGTTATCGATCGATGATTTTGGGACCGGTTATTCCAATTTAGGCTACTTGAAGAAAATGGAAGTGGGGATTCTGAAAATCGATCGATCATTCATTTCTCGTCTCTTGGTCGACGATCAGGACAAAGCCATTATCGAGGCGATATCTCACATGGCTGCAAGTCTTAAGCTAAAAATTGTGGCCGAAGGTGTCGAAGATAAAGAAACGGCCGACGCGGTTACCGCGATGAAGTGCGATTACGCTCAAGGGTTTTATTGGGCTCCGGCATTGCCAGAAAACGAATTCATCGATTATGTAAAAAAAGAGAATGCTAAATATCTTTCCATGTAAGAGGTCGTGCGCAATGACCGCTACTTTTTAAGGTGGAAATGATTTGAGTTTTCTCTATATTGAGAGAACAAGAATGCTTTGCTGGTCATAGGGATGGGGAAAGATTTTGTTTATAATTAGCGAGAAAAAATTCGAAAGGTTTTACTAATGTCAAAAGAAGACTATACCCATGATCGCCTGCTTCAATTTTTGCGTCAATCGACAATAGAGGGGATATTGAATCCGGCCGTCGCCCGAAGTCGC
The DNA here is from genome assembly GCA_913019905.1 of uncultured Cellvibrionales bacterium. Classification (GTDB taxonomy): domain Bacteria; phylum Pseudomonadota; class Gammaproteobacteria; order Pseudomonadales; family Dasaniaceae; genus Oceanicoccus. The sequence goes on along the minus strand of CAJVZD010000010.1, from coordinate 122,629 downwards.
ATTAACGCAGTGGAGCAGCTGTTTTGTGAATTGACTGCGCCGGAAGAGCAAGACATTAGGAAAATCGACGTTGATATTCTCTGTACCCGAATTCACAAAATTAATGACAGCAGTATTCGACCTGAAGTTTTGAGCCTTTATAACAAACGCGCGAAGGCGGCACTACACGACTATTTTTCCTGGGTTGATAATCCCAGCGCTTTCTTTTCGATCGGCGGAGATTCATTGCGAAAAGACAAACGCCATAAAATATCCAGCAAAGAAATGACTCGCGAGGAGAAAGCGCTGGAAGATATTAGCCTGTCAACAAGTGATAAAACGAATGAAATTATATCTATTCCCCTGCGGGATGACTGTATGGTTTATGTGCAGAATTTACCGTTGGACTTAAGCACTCGCGAAGCCAAGAAAATTGCTCGAGTGATTGTTGCTTTGGCCGAAGAAGAAAATGAAGTATTGAACGGGACTGACAAGCAATCATGAATACAACTAAGATGTTGCTCATTGCGCCATTGGCGATTTTTGGGCTCGCCGGGTTTGGTCTGTTGGTTTTTTTCTTTATGGCGCCTACCGGAGGAGCGTTTCACGACAACTTATTACCTGAATTGATAGGGTTTTGTTTGGAAGGATTCTTTTTGGTTGGTTTATTGTCAATCATTCAAAACGCTAGAGAGCGTTCTCGTCGCAAGGAAATATGGCTTAGTTTGCGGGGTTCTTTGCGTGGAATTTTATCTCATTTGGATATTGCGTTTCTAGCCCCAAATAATGAGCCGACCGAAACAAAGGTATTGGAACAAGATCTGGAAATCGTCAGCCGCCTGATGAAAGAGCTTAAGGATAACCGCCTTAATTTGCGTAGCATGACTTCGCTTAAAAGTGAAAGTGTAGAAACGCTCTCTCTTGCTCGCGATATGATTCCCGTCGCGGCACAGTTAAGTGCGGTACATATGTTATGGTGGATTGCCATCGTAGATAGCATGCGGCAATTGTCTAAAGCTCAGAGCCGAGAACCGGTTGAACAGAGTATTTATTTGTTACTGGAAAATATGGACGAATTTGACCGACTAGGCTATTAACACAACATGTTAGTCGGTTCGCCAGTTTGCCAGTCGTCCATATATCCGGTTCTACAGTGATTCGGGAATCTTCCAAGACACGTTTGTATTACCCAGTGACTATGAATGGCTGATTTTTTCTCTATTTTCCGCGAAGAAGATCAGTTAGCTTCATGAAGTCTGCGAGTTGTTTAGTGTTTAGGGGTTTGGATATTTGCCCGATCACATGTTCAATACTCACCGAAGCATTTGCAAACATCTTTTTTCCTGCTTTGGTGATTTTTACCAAACTAACACGTGCATCACGTGGGTTAACCTCCTTTTCTACCAGTCCTATTTTTTGCATCGGCATGAGAAGTCGGGTGACACCTGATGCGCTCAAGCCGATGCTGTCGGCCAAGTCGATTCTCCGCATCGTTTCGTTAGCTGAGCTTTGCAAATGATACATGACCAAAAACTCGGTAAAACTTATTCCGTGAACGCCTAGACTTTGATCGACTTTCTTAAGTAGATGTGTGTGAAGTGAAGTGAGTTTAAGAAGCAGGGTCATAGGAGGGTTAGGGCTGGGCATATTTTGTTCCGTGATATATAGTTGATCTGTCAAGTGTTTACTAGTGCCAGTCGTTTGTCAATATTAGCTACGGTCAAAATTGTGCAAATGCGTGCGGGCTAACTGGCTGTTGATTGTTATTTTTGGGTAGTGCTAAAGGTCACGAGTAAAAGAAATATCCATAGCAGAGCCCGCGGTATCGATAAAAATCTGGCGTGCTAAAAATAGAGTCCGTGGCATTGGTAGCAGGGGAGTGGGGGTTCCGGCATTTCAACCGCTTGAGCCAGTAGCAGGTTTGTCGCTACTGACATTGGGTCGCTGTGTATTGCTAGATTTGACATAAATCGACAATAACGCTAATGTCATCTAAAGCGTTAAAATCGCATATATCGCAAATAGAGATCATCTGTAGAATACGGATCGACGCAGATAGTTTGTGTGTCTCTCTTTTCAAGGCGATGAAATTCTATTCAGAAGGGAAATGATATGGCCAAATTGCCCAGGGAACGTCTCTATCTCACGCCAGTAGAGGCAGCAGAGCTATTAATGGTATCAACCGCCTCCATTAGGCTATGGGCGTCCAAAGGTCTTTTACCTGCACAAGTGACAGCAGGTGGGCATAGGCGTTTTCTGATGCGGGACATTTACGCTTTCGCCAGAACGCGCGATATTGCGATAAAAACTCGCCAGAATCGCGATCTCAGAGTTCTGATTGTCGACGACGACAGGCAATTGCGTGGATATTTAGCGGAGCTACTCGCCGAGCAACCCGGTATTGAAACGGTGGAGGTGGCGGTTGATGGTTTTGACGCAGGCCAAAAAGTAGTGGGCTTTCAGCCAGACCTGATTCTACTGGATATTATGATGCCGGGTATGGATGGGTTCGAAACCTGTAGTCGTCTGAAAGGCGACATTACAACCAGACACATTCGGTTGGTCGCAATGACGGGTTACGGAAGCCAAAACAATGTTGATCGGATATTGTTGGCCGGTGCTGAAATTTGTTTGTCAAAACCTTTGGACAAAAATAGGTTATTTATGGCGCTGGGTATCGCTTAATTGTTACTTGAGAGTTGACTTTAAAAACTCAAATTATGAAGCAGAACTATCCTTTCGGGACTCGAATTCTGGGAGTGAATCTACTTTTGGTCCTGATCAAGGACTGATCTCTACGACGTATGCTCGCAAAACGTTCACTCAGAGTACGATGACTTTATCGAAAACGCGGCTATATTACCGACGATAGCCGGGACGATAGCCGGGACGATAGCCGGGACGATAGCCGGGACGATAGCCTTCACCCTATGGCAGGCAAACCGCATAACTTAGTTCAGTATTCGGCAGTGACAAAGTTCACATTTGAGAATTTGTCGAGCCATTTGGATAAAAGATGTCCTTTGGGAGAGAATGGTCCGAAACGGATGTGAGAATGGATACTTCTACTGCGTAGAGGTTTACGTCAGCTCATGATTAGCTACTTGTTGTGTTTATTCCGTTCGTGGCCGAGAAAATCCCTTGAGCCTGTGTCGAGAAACGCCATCGGTACGGGAAGTCCATTTTTTCTGGACCCATTTTTGAGTTTTGAGTTTTGATTTTTTGCGCCTGGGTTGCGGGGCATTTTCTCTAAGTCAGAGTTGCTTCATCGTCTGCATAATCTATTTGATGATCAAAATAATTCGCGATCGCTAACCCGGATGCCACGCTATTAAACGGATCGTGTTGAACCACTTTTTCAGGGAAATAGCGTTCCAACAATTCAACAACAGCGCTAATGTTTGACGACCCCCCCGTTCTGACTACACGACTAACGTGATGGAAATCTAATTGTGTCTCACTGAATAGCTGACATATTTTGTCTTCAATAAGCCTCAATAGATCGGCAATAATCGCATTGAACTGATCCCTTCGAAAAGGGACGTTCATATCTAGCTCGGGGATGCTAAGGACAGTTTCCTCAATGTCAGACAGTTGTGCTTTTGCCTCTTTTATTGCTGAAAATATATTGAAACTGTAATTATGTTGGATTGTATCGCGTAAGCGCTCAAACTTGACTGTCGATGAGTCTGAACTGGAGTGAATACACTCAGCGATTCTGGCGGTAAACTGATTTTGATTGAGTTTGTAGGTGATGGCCCAGTTTAAGAGACCTTGCTCATAATCCTGAAAGGGAAATGGCGTGTCTACTATCGTGCCATCGACCGTCCGTGACCATCTCTCACCTTTACCTAATTCCGGGAAGATTAAATTTTCGAAAATCAGTTGGTCTATGTGATCTCCCCCCATCGCTAAACCACTGGTACCCAGTACTTTAAACTGAAGGTTTTCCCGGTTCCGGCGTCCTTTTGTTCCATTGGAAGAAGTACATTCTACCAAGCAAAAATCCAGGGTGCCTCCGCCGAAATCGACCGCCAGGGTAATACCGTTAGCCATTGTTGTTTGGCCATGTAAGAAGCTAAGCGTTGCAGCTAATGGCTCTGGAAAAAAGGAGATGTGGGAGTAACCCGCATAATCACTGGATTCTTTTAAGCGTTCAATGGCAAGAGAATTAGTGCCTTCAAATTCGACCGGTCGTCCAATATGTATTCTCCTTAACGGCACCGGTATGGTGTGATTAATCGTATTTTGAAGCCTTATCAAGATGGGCGTTATTAGCGCCACCAACCGAAAGTTCCGCCCGAATATTTCCAGGGTGTCTTGCTGTTTGTTTCCGAGTAGTCTTTTTACCCCCAAAATTAAGCGTCCCGGTAGGCTTCGATCAACCAGGGATCCGTAAATATTGCCGCGATCGGCGTCCGGGTCTTGCACTGATTGTGAGGCCTGACCAATGATTTCGGCAACCATTTCGACGCGGCGCCCCCTGTTTTCCTCGACATACCTCTTTATTGCATCAGATCCCGTGGTTGATTGGTATTCGCGGTCCAGGTGCAGGGCCGTTGGCATCACTTCGCTGTATTGTTCTAATGGGATCATGCGTACGTTCTTGCCATCAAACCAGGCTGCGGCCGAATTTGATGTCCCGAAATCGATACCAATTCCAATATCAGCGCTGCGCATAGAATAATCCGTACTTCTTGAAAGTTACTTTAGATGAACTTGAAATTGTTTGGCGTTACCGTGACCTTCTTAGGTCTGAAAGCCTCGTTATATGGTCGAGGTAGATTTCTTGCGGGACATTTCAGAAATCACATTTAATACCGACGCGATATCCACGGGTTTCACCATAAACTCGTCCATGCCGCTATCTTTACAGCGTTGAATTTGTTCTTCTAAAACATGTGCCGTTAGAGCGATGATTGGTGTGCGTGGTTTACTGTTATCCGACTCCCACTGACGAATTTCACTGCTTGCTGTTAAACCGTCCATTTCAGGCATTTCGCAATCCATAAATATCAGATCAAAGGGCTTATTGGCGGACTTCACTTCCTCTACCGCCTCCAGACCATTGATCGAGAATATTGGCGTTTGATTGCATTTAGCCAATATACCCTTCATAACTTGACGCACAACGGGATTGTCTTCGGCCACAAGAATACTTAAGGGGGAAACTGTTTCCTTCGTTTTGTCATCCGGTTTTTCAGTCTGGCCGGCCGCTAATTTCTGCGGTTTGTCACCGAGCCCGCGACCTATGATTTCCAAAAATTCGTATTCAACGAGGGGTTTATCACTGGCGAGTACAATATTAGTACGGCCGAAATCTTCCTGTTTCGGTGGAATGCTCGAGGCGGTTAATATTACCAGGGGAATATCCGCGAATTGATCCGTTGCCGCTAAATCTTTGGCGAATGAGAGGCCGTCATTAGGGAGGATATTGAGGTCAGACACGACTAAATCGAAGGGTTTTTGTTGCTGATAAGCTAAGCTTAGGGCTTGAAATGCCTGCTCCGTAGTCTCAACATATTCAGCGAATATTCCATGCCTCTCGGCGTATTTTTTCAGAAGCTCGCCATAGCTGGTATTGTCATCGACAATGAGTAGCTTCTTCCCAATGAAACCTTCATTTTCACTCTCCCTGTTGGGTATAGCTGATGAATCAACTGGCAGTCTTATTTTTACCCAGAACGTGGAGCCGATGTTCAGTTCACTGTTAACGCCGATACTGCCACCCATTAAATGTGCGAGCTGTTGGCAAATTGTTAGGCCTAAACCGGTTCCTCCATATTTTCTAGTTGTTGATGAATCAGCTTGTGTAAAGGCGGTAAATAATCTCCCCTGTTGTTCGCTGGTCAATCCTGTACCCGTATCCCGAACAGAAAACATCACCATGTCTTGCTCGTTGGCCAGGGGTTCTACGATAACAGAGACTTCTCCTTTATCGGTAAATTTCAAGGCATTGCTCACCAAATTTATCAATATCTGGCGTAAGCGGGTCGGATCTCCAATCACAAAGGTCGGAAGTGTTGGCGCGATATCAGACATTAAGAGAATATGCTGTTTATCGTTATCTATTCGAAATATTTTCAGTACTTCCCATACCAGCTTTTGTATATTAATCGGAATGCTTTCAATGTCCATTTTCCCCGCTTCTATTTTGGAATAGTCGAGGATATCATTGAGTACCGTGAGTAATGTTTGGCCAGAGGCGAGGATGACATCATTGTAACGGCGTTGTTGGTAGTTTAAGTCCATGTCACCTAATAGTTCAGACATGCCGAGAACACCGCTCATTGGAGTACGTATCTCGTGGCTCATTTTTGCAAGAAAAAGACTTTTAGCTCGGTTCGCATCTTCCGCTTCCTCTTTGGCAATCGACAGTGCTTCAGTGGCACTTACTAGCTGTAAATTGGCCTTTTTTCGTGCCTGATTAATCAGGACAATAGCCAATGTTAAAAGTGAAAAAGCGCCTAATCCAATCCCCAGAATAACGAGCCAGTCTCGCTGAGAAGAAATGGTTGCGCTTTGCTCGATATTCTTACCCCGTTGTTGGGCTAGATCTCTTTCCAGCGTATCTAAAATACTTTTCTTCTCGTCTATATTTTTTTCCATGGCAGCGACAAACTCCTCTTGCCCCTCCAGGGTTTTAAGACTGTCTTCCAACCGCGCTTGGTTACTGTCTAGTTCGGAAGTGCTCTCCATTAGCAGATTAGCGGTGACTCCAAATTGTTTTGATAAAACCGTTAACTCCTGTTCTTTATTTTCTATGAGCTGAGTTTTCTTTAACAGTTCACGACTGTTCTCAGCTAATTGCTTTTGCTGTCGTTCAAATTTTTGGGATTGAGCGCGCAATTCGCGATTTTTCTCTTCAAGCAAAGATTGTTGAATTGCGAGACTGTCTTTTACGGCGTTAAGGCTATCTTCATTAACGCGAAACAGTTCCGCTATGTCGAGTTCGCTACCACCCAGAAACAATATATCCTTATCCATTTCTAATAGTTCATAGACAACATTGCTACGATTTACTTCAAAAGACAGTGTATTGTCATTGGGTATAATGTTGAGCATGAAGTCCTGTTTGAATTGATTGTTATCGCTGATGATAAGTGTTTCTGTACGCCGTAATTTTTTTGCCAGTTCAGGCATGTTGCGGTTTGCATCAGTGCTGACGAAGACTATCTGAAAACGATCCCCGTCAATTTTTCCGGCAGATAAAGAAGATATCTTGACATTGCGGCCGCGGATTTTCAGGGCTTTCGCCCCTTTTTTTAACTCACCGAGTAATTTCTCGTCCTTGCCGATGAAAGCCAATTGAAATTGAGGTATAGCGGAATCATTTGGCCACTTGATGTATCTGATAAACTCAAACGTCAAAGCGGACTTAATCGCTTCGGGTGTGACTTCCTGCCCATATACCGAGGTCGTGATACCTTGGAGAAAAATGAAAGGGAACAGAAAAGTTACCGAAAAAAATCGAAGCTTTGGAAAAGAGTAGGAATTATCGCGTAATTTATTTCTATAAAACACATTCAATCCGGTTATTGTGAATTGGAAAGTTCAGCACTTCATTATAGCCTATCAGATGGGAGTAGAGATAAAATTCCTAGCGAAGACTGGTCATAGGCAGGAAAGACGATTCGGCTAGTTTTTCTACCTTTTTCCTCTAACGCTCCTTCCTGCTATCAATCTGTGGTAGATAGTGATTTAGCCTTAGAAATACGCGAATTTTCAGACGAGCAAAGAACTGATGATGGTGGCCTCCTGCTAAGGGCATGAATCTGGAAGTCTCAAATGCTCGGGACCAGGCTGACAATACTCGAAAATCCGGCTATTGTGTTACTTCATAAAATATCCATTACTCGCACGCCGGTTAAGCGTTTTCATTCACCATTTTGTCTCGCATCACAAATTTTTGTATCTTCCCGGTGACGGTCATAGGGAACTCCTCCACAAACTTCACGTATCTGGGCACCTTATAATGGGCGATTTGACCGGCACAGAAATCTTTTATTTCCCCTAGTGAGGATTTTTCGCTATTTTTTAATACCACCCAGGCACAGATTTCTTCTCCGTATTTTTCATCGGGAACGCCGAATACCTGCACGTCTTGAATTTTCGGATGTCGATACAAAAACTCTTCAATTTCTCGTGGATAGACATTTTCTCCGCCGCGAATAATCATGTCTTTAAGTCTGCCTGTGATGCAGACATAACCTTGGTCATCCATTGTGGCTAAGTCGCCAGTATGCATCCATTTGTCACTGTCGATAGATTCGCTTGTTTTTTGTTCGTCGCCCCAATAGCCGGACATGACGCTATAACCACGGGTGCAAAATTCCCCCTGGACCCCGTAAGGAACAATGTTACCCGTATCGTCGAGGATTTTTACTTCAACGTGGGGGTGAACTTTACCGACGGTGCTGACCCGCTTTTCAAAACTGTCGGTAGCAATAGTTTGCATACTTACCGGACTTGTTTCGGTCATACCGTACGCGATTGTCACATCCCGCATATGCATAATGTCTAATACCTGTTTCATTGTTTCGGTCGGACAGGGAGAGCCGGCCATAACGCCCGTGCGTAATGTACTCAAGTCGAACTCAGCGATGGTTGGAAGTCCCAATTCGGCGATAAACATGGTCGGTACTCCGTAGAGAGAAGTACATTTTTCCGATGCAACGGCCTGTAATACGGTGGCGGGTTCAAATGCTTCTGAAGGCAATACCATCGTCGCGCCATGGCTCACACAACCGAGGACGCCCATAACCATACCAAAGCAATGGTACAGGGGTACGGGAATACAAAGGCGGTCCTGATCTGTAAGATCTTGGCATACGGCCACGTTGCGGCCATTGTTAAGAATATTCTTATGAGTCAGTGTTGCTCCTTTAGGAAATCCCGTTGTTCCGGAGGTGAATTGAATATTGATAGGGTCGTCACAGGATAATTGTGCTTTTCTAGTTTCCAGTTGTGCTATGGACTGTTGATTGGCACTGTTCGCTATATCCTCAAAAGTCATAAACCCCGGGGGCGCTTCATCAGCGATTACAATAGCCAGTTCGAGGTGAGGGATTTTCTTTGATTGCAATTGGCCTGGTTGACAGTCGGAAATTTCCGGTGCCAAGCCTTCAATCATTTGTACATAATTGGAGGTTTTGAATTGGTGAGCCAAGACAATGGCTTTGCATTCGACTTTGTTTAGCGCGTATTCAAGTTCAGACAATCGGTAAGCGGGGTTGATCGTCACTAAAATCAAGCCCGCTTTAGCCGTTGCAAACTGCGTGACGATCCACTCCGCGTTGTTTGGTGACCATATGCCTATACGATCACCTTTTCCCAAGCCCAATGCGACCAGACCGGCGGCGACTTTGTCGACTTCTGCATTGAATTGAGTGTAGGTCCAGCGGATATTTTGGTGACAGCTCACCAGCGCTTCGTTGTCGCCGTATAATTCGACCGCGTTTTCCAGTGCTTGGCCGATACAGTCCGTCCACAGTGCATTTTCAGTTGAGCCGGAAGCATAGCTTAAACTGTCACTGTTCGAAGTTTCAGGCATCTAGGCTTTCCCTGTTCCGATGGTTGTTATTGCCGCTTGTTATTGCGGCTTTAGATGTGCCAGCAGCAAGCCGCTGGCATCAGCTGAAAAAAGTCAGCGTTCGGCTATTTCTTAATTTGCATTTTCAGCATTTTCCGGATTTTATCTCCGTAGGGAGGCGCGGCGACTTCAACCAGCTTACTTTTTGATTGAGTAAAAACGGTTTTGGTATGACTGAATTCCAAAAATCCATCGTGTCCATGATACGAACCCATACCGCTTGGGCCAATTCCTCCGAATGGCATGTCTTCTTGAGCCACGTGCATAACCACGTCATTGACAGTGACACCGCCCGACGTTGTTCTGTCGACTACGTTGCTTGTTTTCGCTTTGTCATTGCCGAAATAGTAAAGCCCTAACGGACGGTCGTGGTCGTTTATATAATCCACGGCTTCGTTTACATTGTTGTAAGATTTGATCGGCAGTAGGGGCCCAAAAATTTCCTCTTGCATAATTTTCATATCATCAGTTGGGTTTAACACCAATGTGGGAGGGATCTTAAAGTTTTCCTGTTGAGAGAAATCCTCGTTCGATGGATTGATTTCAACCACTTCTGCACCCTTTTCTTTGGCGTCGGCAATATAGGATTGAAGACGGTCATAGTGACGTTCGTTGATGACTGACGTGTAGTCAGGGTTGTCCATCAGAGAGGGGAACATGGTGGTCACTGACTGCTTTGACTTTTCGACAAAAGCGTTCATTTTGTTTTCCGGTACCAAAACATAATCCGGAGCGAGGCATATTTGACCGGCATTGAGTGTCTTGCCAGTCATGATTCTTGCCGCTGCCATCTCTATATCCGCGTCGTCTTCAATAACAACCGGTGACTTACCACCCAGCTCCAGGGTTAATGGCACCAGGTTTTCCGCGGCGGCTCTCATGACATGTTTGGCAATACCGGTCGCGCCGGTAAATAATAGATGGTCAAATGCCAAACCAGTAAAGACTTGCCCGACTTCAGGCCCTCCTGTAATAACGGCGGCTTCCGCTTCATCATAAAACTCTGAAATCATCTGTGCCATCAAATCTGAGGTAGCAGGTGTGAATTCGGAGGGTTTAATCATGACTCGGTTGCCCGCTGCAAAAATACCAGCCAGCGGTGTGAAAGTCAGGTTTACGGGAAAATTCCAGGGACTGATGACACCAACTGTGCCTTTCGGAACATAGTCAACTCGCCCTTTTGCACCTAACAGTCCCAAGGGAAACATGACTTTTCGCTTTTGCGGCTTCATCCACTTTGCGACCTGTTTTTTTGCGTCTTTTAGCGTGGTTATACAGCTCATAACGTCGGTGAAGGATGAAGCTTCATGTGAACGGTGGCCAAAATCCTCAGAAAGAACTTTTGGAATATCGTCTTTATACTTAAAAACCGCATCGATAGCCCGGTCCAGCATATCAATTCGCTTTTCAGCGCTCCAGGCGCCGTCCGCGATATGTGCTGATTTTTGTTTTGCTAAAATCGCCTGCATTCGAGCTGAGAGTTCATCTAAGTCCGCGATATTATTGTTATGTGCAATATTCATTGGGCTTCTCCGTAAAAGAATGTAATGTTAATAGACTAATCCTGATCACTTATCGACTGTATTTCAACCATTATCCCACGGCTATTATGAGAATTATCGATAATATTGTTCGGTCGCTAAAAATTATTGATGAATGTCGATTTTAATTACTCTTAACATCCCAGAAAAATCAATAGTAATAGACTAAACTGGTCGTTACAAAACCGGTGGTTTTCTGTTGTAACGTCGCTTTATCTGAAGTTACTTACTTTTCGCAAATTTTCTTATTCTGGTATCTTGAATGCGTATTGTTATCGCCCAAATGAGCCATGAGACCAACACTTTCTCACCTGTTACGACTAATTTAGCGCGGTTTTCGGATGGTCGTAATATACCGTTACAGGGTACCGAAGCGATACAAGTATTTACGAATACAGCGAGCCCGATGGGTGGTTTTTTGCAGGCGGCTCTAGAAGCTGGTGCCGATATCTCCGTGCCCGTTGCAGCGGGTGCAGCGCCTTCGGGGCCAGTAGAGGATGAGGCTTTCGAGTATATCGCCGAGCGAATAGTCGCGGAGATTGATGATTGTGACGCCATCATGCTTGATCTTCATGGCGCGATGGTAACGCGATCTTATGAGGATGGTGAAGGCGAGTTGTTACGCCGCATACGAGCGGTAGCGCCCGACGTTCCGATAGCAGTATCTCTTGATATGCACGCCAATATATACCCGGCAATCATTGAGTACTCGACGATTGTGGCGGGATATCATACTTATCCGCACGTGGATATGGATGAGACTGGGCTGCGGGCCGGTCGTGCGCTTCTTAAATTTATTTCAGGTACTGTAATCCCGAGCATGGTTTGGGGCAATGCACCTATGTTACCCCACGTAATGCGGCAGGGTACCGATGATTTCCCTAACGCTGAGTTGCAAAAACGGGCAAGGGAACTGGAATCTGAAGGCGCATTGGCGGTGAGTGTTTTTACCGGTTTCCCTCATGCAGATATTAACAATGCGGGCCTCTCAGTGGTTGTCGTCGCCGACAATGACCCCCTGCAAGGGCAGCGCTGGTGTGACGAATTACTGGAACTAGCCTGGCAACATCGTCAATCTTTCGTTTATGAAATTGAGACTCTCGCAGATTCAGTTGCCCGCGCTAGACAACTCGCTTGCTCGCCGTCTGATTCTGATGACGGTCCGATTCTACTACTCGATCACTACGACAATACCGCCTCCGGCGGGACGATGGATACGACAGAAGTCTTAGGAGAAATATTCAGGCAGGGCCTTGATGACGTCGCTGTTTTTGGATTTTACGACCCGGAAGTTGTGGATCAAATGGTCGCTGCCGGAGTCGGAAACGAGATTACAGTATCTCTTGGCGGTAAGCTGCCGATGCCTGCTTTGCAGGTTCAAAGCAAACCGATCACAATTACCGGTGAGGTGAAATTACTCTCAAACGGACGGTTTCCTGCCACGGTGGCGATGTCTCGCGGTTTGGAAATGAATATGGGGCTCTGTGGCATTTTATCCGTTGGCACCGTCGACATCGTCGTAATTTCCCGTCATATAGAGCCGTTTGACCCCGGTTGTTTTCGCGCGCTCGGTATCGATCCCTCTGTTCGGAAATATCTGATGCTTAAAAGTCGCATTCATTATCGAGTCGGTTTTATGCCTATTGCGCGAGCTGTCGTTGAGTGTGCCGGTGTCGGTGTGTGTACCTCCAACTACTCGCAGCTGACTTTTAAACATGTTCGAAGGCCCATATTTCCGTTAGACAAAGTCGTTAATAGGGGCGAGTCCTAACGTTAGAGCACTGACTACTAGCCCGATAAAGCGGTTAGCTCCTTATGGTTGAAACTGTTGAAAAAAAATAAAGACTTCTACTTCGCGTTGGGTATCAATTATCAGTTATCATTCCCCGTTTAGATTCTCAACCCATTGTCAAAAGGTCGTTCTGTTATGTCTTTTAATCTCGTTGAGGTATTTGAGGCTGTTGCCTCCGAGGTCCCCGATAGGGAAGCTGTCGTATTTCGTGATAAACGTTTTACTTTTCAACAGTTCAGTCGGCGCAGTAATCAGCTGGCGAATTTTCTTTTAAGTTGTGATGTTACCCTTCATCAAAGTCGGAACACTCTTGAGAATTGGCAGTCCGGTCAGGATCATGTTGCTCTCTACATGCATAATTGCAACGAATATCTCGAGTCCGCTATGGGTGTTATGAAGGCAAGAGCAGTCCCTTTTAACGTTAATTACCGCTATGTTGAAGAAGAGTTAAGATACCTCTTGAGCAATGCCGATACTCAGGCAATAATTTATGAAGGACGGTTTGCCTCTGTCGTCGCCAAATTGCTTGATCACATTCCATCGCAAAAAGTCCTCGTCCAAGTCAACGATGAAACAAACACTCCCCTGTTGGAGGGCGCTTTTGAGTATGAGCGAGCTCTCGCTCTGGGGGCGGATAATATTCCTGCTATAAGCTACTCTCCCGATGACCTGTACATGCTATATACGGGTGGCACGACGGGAATGCCCAAAGGAGTTTTATGGAGGCATAGCGACATACTGCCAGCAGCTCTTGGGGGAAGGCGACGAGATGGCACATTGATCGATGATTTGGCAGAATTCTCCGAGATTGCACGAAAGTCTCCAGGTTACAAATATCTACCCACTCCGCCTTTTATGCACGGTACCGGCCAGTGGATTGCAATGAACGCCTGGCACGGAGGAAATACGGTGGTCATTCAGGACGTGGTTGATAAACTGGATATAAAAAACTTGTTAGACGTTATTGCTCGTGAAAAGGTTAACATCATTTCTTTGGTTGGTGATGCTTTTGGCAGACCCCTGCTCGAGGAATTAACGGCTCGTACTTACGATACTTCAAGTATTACGCATTTTTTAAACGGCGGCGCAGTCTTAACGGAGCCCATTAAAATGGGGCTCATTAAGGCGATTGACAAGGTGCGTATTACCGATTCTGTCGGGTCTTCGGAAACAGGTCCACAAGCAATCCATACAAGCAGTAAAAAGAATGGGGCTAAAACAGGTCAGTTCGTCATGTCGAAATATAATGCGGTGCTGAGCGAAAATCTGGACAAAACATTGGCAGCTGGACACGAGGGATTGGGGTGGTTTGCCAGTCGTGGCAATGTTCCATTGGGATACCTTAAAGACGAAAATAAAACCCGTAAAACATTCCCCGAGATAATGGGGGTTCGTTATTCCTTGCCGGGAGATAAAGTTAGTCTGTTAGACGATAATGTCATCCAATTTCACGGCCGGGAATCTAATACGATTAATTCTGGTGGCGAGAAAATATTCGCCGAGGAAGTGGAAAAAGCGATTGCGGCGCATTCCGATGTTGTCGATGTACTGGTTAGTTCGAGACCAAGCGAACGGTGGGGGAACGAGGTAGTTGCAATCGTGCAATTGAAAAAAGACGCGGTCTGTTCAGAGCAGGATTTACAGCTGGAATGTAAGAAACATATTGCGCGCTATAAATGTCCGAAATTTTTTATTTTTGTTGAACAGATCGCCCGCGGTGCCAATGGAAAAGCTGATTATCGCTGGGCGAAAAATATTGCACAAAACACGATTTAGACAGACGATAAAACCTGATAGTAACAGTCGCTGTAGATCAATGGGTCTATAAGGTTGTGCAGTAGGGACAGGCGATAAGCTGTCTATTGGCTTTTATCATTGCTTGCCAGTTGCCAGTTGCCAGTTGCCAGTTGCCAGGTGTAGAAAAAGTCAGTGTATTGTCGAGAGGTAGTTGCCGGGGCTTTGGCAAAGTAGCTATGATCGGTACTGAGAGCGTAGTAACCGCTTACCGTATTCGTTGGTAATCACATTTATTGTTGTTCGAAAATACTACTGTAGAGAATAAAGATGAGTGATAAAGAAAATATAGACCTTGCCTACAAAATGATCGAAATGCACTGTGCTCATACGCAGGGCTGGGTAGATGCTTGTTATCATCCCAAATGTGAATGGATCGAGTTGGCTATAAGCGGCCAAACCAAGGGGCGACGAGGAGGCATCGATACCTTGCGTGCGGCAGCCATGGAGGCTGCTCGAATTTTCCCGTCTATAAAAATAGTAGTAAGCAATATTGTGAGCGATGGTGACCGAGTCGCACTTGAGATTGATTTTGAGGGTACGATGGCCAAAAAGGAGGGGGTAAATAAGCCGGCCAGAACCTCGGCCCTAAAAATGGCAATTTTTCTGACTTTTCAAGAAGGATTGATTATTCGTCAGGTTGACTATCCAGTGTCTGTAAGTTGATTAAAGAGCTGTAAGTTGATTAAAGAGTCGTTGGTGGCTCTTATATTGTCGGGAGAGGGGTGTTAGTAAAGCCAACCGAGCTAACCGGAATTTTCTTGCGTTTTGTCGTTAGAAGACGACAAGTAGTAAGAAAGTGATATATAGGTTTTAATCAACGATTACCCTTACCAGTGCAGAAGCTTCGCTGTGTAGTCCATTGCGGTCGACACAGTCAATGGAAAAGAAATAAGTGCCTGCAGGAAGATCACCAGTGGTGTAATTTAGCTGCGGATTACCGTTTGCCTGATACGCATCGATCGAGACCTGCACTTGGATTTCTCCGGGTTGGTAGTAATAGAGTGTGTAGCTTGTAATCTCGTGGGGTGCCAGACTATCGCCGTTGACCCTCGTTAGCGGTCTGTTCCAACTGATAGAGAGTGTCTTTGTTGATTCTGTCGGTGAATCGGCTCCGTCGTTGGGAGAATGATCAGCACTGGTTGACGTATCTGGTGCGGTAGTGTCTGGCGTTGTCGTACCTGGAATCGTAGTACCTGGAAGTGTAGTATCTGCAGTTGAAGTATCCAATGGTGATGTGTCGCCGGTCGGTGGAATAACATCGGGAAGCGGCGGCGAATCAGGGCCTGGAATCGAATCGGGTGCTAGTACTGATCCTATTAATGGAGGTGGTTCCGTTGCCTGGCCCTGGTCAAAACCGTTCTCGCCGGTTTCAGTGACGTCGATATCCCTCATATCCGCATCAATCAT
Organism: uncultured Cellvibrionales bacterium; assembly: GCA_913019905.1. Taxonomy (GTDB): domain Bacteria; phylum Pseudomonadota; class Gammaproteobacteria; order Pseudomonadales; family Dasaniaceae; genus Oceanicoccus. The sequence goes on along the minus strand of CAJVZD010000010.1, from coordinate 106,521 downwards.
CGCACGTAACGCATCTGCCTTTTCCCGTGCATTTTCGACGCCCTGATTTGCAGCAAGCTGATACCAATGTATCGCCTGATTGATATTTTTTGAGGTGTAGGTTCCCGTTTCATACAAATAGCCTAACCATTGCTGGGACCAGCCGTCTCCGTCAATTGCGCCCTCTAACCACCAATTGAACGCTTCTTCATAACTTTGTGGGACTCCTTTCCCAAAATAGTGCATTTCTCCGATATAGCCTTTAGCTTTATTGAGCCCAACAGAATGTCGGTACGGGTCAATCGCTCGTTCGAAGTAATAGAGCGCTAAAGGGTAATCGACGCTGACCCCGAGGCTGGAATGATACATTTTTCCCAATTCGAAAGAAGAGTTTTTGTCGTTTTGGCCATCACCCATTTCAAAATAGAAGAGCGCATCCTCGTACGACTGGGGAACCCCTGAACCGGTTAAGTAAAACTGGCCTAGTAGATAGGTAGAATAGTTATCCCCAACCAACATTCCCGCTTCTGCTAGGTTGACCGCTTGCAGAGAGTCTGACGGAACGCCTTGTCCCTTAAAGTGGCTGTAGGCTAATGCGCCTAAAGGTTTACCGTCTTTATATTGATGATCTATGCTGGTTGTATGTGCTCGTTGGAAGTATTGAAATGCGAGATCTTCGTCGAGAACGTCCGGCTGCAAGTAATATCGCCCCAGGCCGTAAAAACTGCGCCAAAAGTACTCAGCAGTTGCGCTCGAAAACAAATTAACGGATGCATCTGGATCAATTGCTAGGCCATTTCCGACAAAATATTTTTCACCTAAAATAGTTTGGCCAGCAGGGTTGTTTTGGGCCGCTGACGCTTGGGCGTATTCCAGGCTTTTATTGGTATTTACCGACACGCCTCTGCCATCTTGGTACATATAGGCTAAGGCCGCCTGACACCAGCTTGATTGGTTTTCATAGGCCAAGGCATTATTGAACTGTAGTTCGTAGGTACCATCGTCCAAATTATCTCTAAATACTTCTTGTAATATAGCCTCGCAATATAAGTCGACGTTTTGATAGCCGGTACTGGCCCAAAAATCTATCTTCTCTAGAAAGGTGTTTTTTGTTGCTTCAGAATAATTCACGGTGGCCAATAATCCCGATACGGAATCAATTTCAGAATTGGAGTAAGAGATCTCTCCTGCAGCGACATAGTCAGTATATTCGTTCGAAACCGCGACTTTGTTATTGATGGTGGCAAGATCAAAAACGATCGCGCCATCGGCAATTTGCTTCGCAATCGAGGCAAGAGTCGCTTGACCACTTTGTAATCTTTTGATGTAAAAATCTAAGCCTTGATCATCAGAGTCCCGATTAAACATCTGCAAAAACAGACCGTTTACCAATTTCTCTTTAGACAAATTCCCGTAATTGTCAGTGAACTCTGTTGAATTTCCAAAGGCTGCTAAAACGTCTTCCAAGTTGTCCGAGTCATCAAACCGACCTGCCCAATAAGTTACTCCCGCACTGTCGCCCGGCCGACCATAATAGGCGACATACATTTGTTGTGCCAGATAGACAGAAGCTTGTGATGGCTGAGCGTCATCCAGAGCCCAAAGGGAGTGGCATTGAGTTGATATTACAAAGAAGAAAGCAAAGTTTTTAACGAATGGGTGCACTTATTTTGTTCCGAAAATCTGGAGTGAAAATTACTTCTTCTTATTTATTGCAATCGATAATACAGCTCTTCCCGAACAACTTTTTTCCATTGCATTGGTAAGTTGCCTTGTACAAATTAGACAGTTCAAATTAGACAGTTCAAATTAGACAGTTCAAATAAAACGGTTTAAGTTCTAAAGTGAAAATAGTAAACGATTGATTTTTTTTCTTCTATCTTTTTTACACTATCTTAAGGAGAAATATTAAATTTGAATTCAGTTGTCGTCGGCAAACTTAAGCTATTTAATATCGATCTGGTAGATAGAGCAATAGGTGGTCTGGTTTACAAAACTGCAGACGGGAAATCTGAATTACGGCACCGGAGAATCTGACTCTTTCCGTTCTTAAAAGTTCAGTAAGAAGTTTGATTTTTTTACAGTATATTGAATGTCAGCCTGATCGATCGCGGTACGGCGGCTAATGACCATAGGCACTGTATCTTTATACAAACGTTAAATTTGATACTGGATCGTTTTAACCTGTTTTCCCCAAATGGGGTATTGCCCTGATCGGGGTTGCTAAAGCATGCTGGCGAAACGATTTTGACCATTGTAAATATGGGGGTTACGCGAGCCCCTCATGTGCTAGTGTCGAGCTACCGTTATCGGTCATTGGCACAATCTGAAAATTTAACAATGCATACGTCATGGCAATGAGCGGCGTGACGAGATTAAAAATACAATAAGGTAGGTACGCGATGGTGGCTACTCCCAAAGTTCCGGCCATATAAGCGCCGCAGGTATTCCAGGGAATGAGTGGAGAGGTTACGGTACCGGAATCCTCGAGCGCACGGGATAGGTTGATTGCAGCAAGCCCTCTACGCGCATATTCCAGTTTGTACATACGGCCAGGTAAAATAATGGAAATATATTGGTCGGCCGTGACGATGTTAGCGCCAATACAAGTAAACAAGGTGATAATTATCAGGCTGGTCGAAGAGTGGGCCAGTGCCAAAGCCCCTTGAATCAGCCGCTTCAAAAAACCTCCTTTTTCCATTGCTGCGCCAAACACCATAGCGGAAATTATCAACCAAATTGTATTGAGCATTGAGCTCATGCCACCGCGGCTTAGCAAATTGTCCAGAACACTGTTACCGGTATCGGCTTTGAATCCATCGAAAAGAACGATCCAGACGCCCTTAATCAATACCAGCATTGGCGCCAGTGTGCTGTCGCCCACAAACTCCACAATGACCTCTCGTTGAAATATTAGGGCAAAGAGAGAGCCAGTTATCGCGCCGATAATGATGCTGGGAAATGCAGGAACTCGTTTCCAGGCCAAGGCCATCACGACCAGCAGCGGCAGTAACAGAATCGGTGATATGCTGAAATGCGACTCCAGCTGTTGCAAAAGAGTTTCGATTTGTTGGTTGTCCGTGGCGACGTCATCGTTGAGGCCTATAATAATGAAGGCGACGAGGGCAATTAATACGGCGGGCACGGTGGTCCACAATAAATGACGAATATGCTCAAAGAGTCCCACACCCACAGAAGCGGGTGCCAGATTAGTCGTATCGGAAAGAGGCGAAAGTTTGTCGCCAAAATAGGCACCTGAAATAATCGCGCCAGCCGTTATTTCCATTGATAAACCCAGGCCGCCAGCAACGCCAATAAGACCGATGCCAATTGTACCCGCAACGGTCCACGAACTGCCGATACTTAGTGCAACCAGGGCACATACCACGCAGCTGCTGGCATAAAACCAGGTGGGGTCCATTAATTTCAGGCCATAATAGATCATAGCTGGAACCGTACCGGATAGAATCCAACTACCAATTAAAGAGCCCACCGCGAGTAAAATCAGCACGGCGCCGAGCGCAAGATTAATTCCCTGATAAAGAGCTGCCTCAATTTCGTGCCAGCGAATACCGTTTTTCATCCCGATTGCGATAGCGATAAAGGCGGTAATGATTAAGGCAATTTGGTTGGCTCCGTAGGATGAATCCTCGCCAAAAAGAAAAACTGACAGACTTAACAGTCCAATTAGCGCGCAGGTCGGTATGAGCGCCTGGGTAAGTGTCGGTGAAATAGAATCGGGGTGTGTTTCAGTCATCTGCTAAGCATCGGTTGAGTTATTTTATTTTTGCTTCTACAGTTCTATTTCGCAATAGATCTGTAGAAATTGTGTCTTGGAAGCGATGTAAATACGTTTAATATGCGACTATTTAGGTCTTGCTAAACGAAAACCCCAATAGATATTACTGTAGCTCGGTGAAGTATGAAAGCGCGAGGCTGACTCGGCCCGGGATGCAAAAAATGCCCAGGACCCACCGCGAAGAACGCGAGTGGCGTTGCTTCGATTATTACTAGCGTCTTCCTGTTCCTCCCCTTCGTAATCTTTGTCGTATAGCGATGCGCACCACTCCCACACATTTCCATGCATGTCATAGAGATTCCAGCGATTACGCGCATTGGTCCCCAGTTTTTTTATGGGAACGGTCTGCCCGACGTCATTATCGTAGTTCATCCTTAGCGGGTCAGGATTGTCGCCCCACCAAAACGCGGTTTCTGTTCCGGCACGGCAGGCATATTCCCATTCGGCCTCTGTAGGCAAGCGATGGTTAATTCCCGTCTTTATGCTTATCCATTTTGCAAAATCTACTGCGTCCCAGTAGCTAACTCGTATTACCGGACGGTCGTCTCGTCCCCAGCCTTCATCTCCCGGTTTGACTTTCCCGACATTTTCGCAATATTGGTCATATTGCGCAAAGGTGACCGGAGCATCCATCAACTTAAACGCTGTCACCGTGACACGGTGTTGTCTCTCTTCCCCATCGGAGCCTGAACCCATAATAAACGCCCCCGAAGGAATGGAGACAAAACTTTTATCGCTGATGAGTATCGGCTGTTGATTCTCGCGTTTTACTTTTGCAGATTGCTTGGATGTCTTTCGCTTTGGTATTGATTCAGCTATTTTTTTACCGACTGATGTTTTCGCGGCACCCGATTTGAGTTGCAAGCGAGTCCCTTGCGATTTTTGTTCTTTTTGTTGAGGTTTGTCTTTGAGAGCTTCAGTTTCTGTCTGTTTTTTGATCTTATTAAGGGCGCTATTTTTTTTAATCGATTTGGCTGCGCAATTTCGACAGACGGATTTGTCTTTAAAGCGATAGTCTTCGAGATAAGATTTTTTGCAGCTGAGACACTGGAACCAAGCATCGCTTTTCCGGAGTGGTTTACCCGAACCCGCACAAATCTTAGTTTGAGCTTTGTTTCTATTTGTCGCTGGAGCTTTTTGTACTTGCTCGCCGCAAGCTAAACAGAAACGCGCGTTGTTAGGTATTTCAGCCGTACATTTTGTACATTTTTTCGCTTTCACCACCGACTGCCCGCAGTCTGAACAAAAACGTGCGTTGCGGGGTAATTCAGATTGGCAATTAATACATGCCGGCATTTAGTCTTTCCTATTATTGGTTATATACCCGCGAAAACTCAAAGATCCCACTGACGAAATCCCCTCCGCTCAAGCTGTTAAAGAATTACCAGAGGTAAGAGGAGGGGCCCACAGCAGAATTCAAGAATAATCCGACCATTCATTGACCAATGTCGCGCCGTCTGCACTCCCGTTCCCCATTCGCTGACAAACTTCTAATTTCCGATCGTCTGTTTGCCAAATTGTACAAACATTATGAATTTGTTCCATCAAAAATTTAGATCAATTTCCATCATTTACCCTCTAAAACGGTTGAATTTCATGTACAGCACATAATTAGCCTTATCATTCTAGCTGACTGAAAAATAGCTTGCACGAATGGTCATTCTATTATTGCTTAAAAGATTGATTTTAGTGCAAAATCCCAAAGCAGCATAAATTTAATTTCGCCGCAGGAGATGCAAACCTACTGTGGCTCTTTGTCAATCCTTGGAAGCTCTTATCAGCATGCGATACCCGGAAACTAAACTGCCCAAAGTCACGACGACAATTTTTACGGAAATGTCGCAACTGGCGGCAGATCACAATGCAATCAATCTGTCGCAGGGATACCCTGATTTCGAGGGGCCAAAAGCCCTCTTAGATCGAGTGACCTATTATTTGAACAGTGGCTACAATCAATACGCCCCTATGGCGGGTGTTCCGGCTTTGCGGAAGGTCATTGCCGATAAAATTGCGCGATTATATGATCGTCACGTGAACGTTGATACGGAGGTTACGATAACATCCGGTGCCACGGAGGCTCTTTTTGCGGCTATCGCAGCGGTTGTTACTGCAGGCGATGAAGTGATTGTTTTCGATCCGGCTTACGATAGTTACGAACCGGCGATTGAAATGAATGGCGGCAGGGCCGTGCATTTACCCTTAAACGCGCCACACTTTTCGATCGATTGGTCGGCTGTAAGGCAGGCGATAACGACGCGTACACGCATGATCATCCTTAATTCACCGCACAATCCGACGGGCGCCGTCTTAAGCTCAGATGATCTCGATCAGCTAACGGAACTGGTTACAGGAACAGATTTAATATTACTCAGTGACGAAGTATACGAACATATTTGTTTTGATGGCGCACAACATCAGAGTTTACTGCGCCGCCCCGAATTGGCAGTCCGCAGTTTTGTTGTTTCTTCTTTCGGTAAAAGTCTGCATACCACCGGTTGGAAGGTGGGTTACTGCGTTGCGCCGCCGCCACTCAGCTGTGAGTTTCGTAAGGTTCATCAGTATTTAACCTTTTGTACTGTACATCCCATTCAACTGGCACTGGCCGATTTCCTCAACGGGTGCCCGGAATTTTGCCTGGAGTTACCCTTATTCTATCAACAAAAAAGAGATTACTTTTGCGAGTTAATGACGTCTAGTCAGTTTACTTTGAAACCTTCCAGTGGCACTTATTTTCAGTTGCTCGATTACTCGGCTCTCGGCCAACATCAAAATAAAACAGACGTGGAATTTTCACGTTGGTTGACGACAGAGGCGGGGGTCGCAGCGATACCGATTTCTGTTTTTTACGAGAACAGTCCGGACCAGAAATTGATTCGAATGTGTTTCGCGAAAAGTAATGATACGTTGCAGGAGGCTTGTGGGAAACTATGTCAAATTTAAGCTCTTCAGATCTAACTGTGACACAAGTACAGAGCTCCTTATTCTGGCAAGACCCCGAAGCTAATAGAGCGCATTTTGAGGATGTTCTTAATGACCTTACGGACTCTACCGACCTTGTTGTATTACCTGAGATGTTCAGCACCGGTTTTACAATGTCGCCTGAAACCCTCGCGGAAGAGTTCGATGGCCCGACAATCACCTGGATGAGAGAACAGGCGCAGCAACGGGGAATCGCTCTATGCGGAAGTGTTGTTATTGCCGAGCAGGGACGTTACTACAACCGCTTTGTCTGGACGCCGCCGGCCGGAGATCAGATCTTTTATGACAAGAGGCATCTTTTCCGTATGGCCAATGAGCATGAACATTACGAGGCGGGTACAGACCGGGTTGTAGTGGACTATCTCGGTTGGCGTATATTATTGCAGGTTTGTTACGATTTGCGGTTTCCGGTATTTTCTCGAAATTGTGACGATTACGATCTGGCGATTTATGTCGCAAATTGGCCGGCAGCACGCCAACATCCGTGGCGAATATTGTTACAGGCGCGAGCGATTGAAAATCTCTGCTACGTGTCTGGCGTAAATCGAGTAGGCGTCGATGGCAATGGGGTAAAGCATAGTGGTGATAGCATGTTGATCGACTTTAAGGGTGAGGCCATTATCGACCGTCCTGCCTACGAGCCCTATTGTGAAACAAGGACACTATCACTACAGAAGTTACTGGACTTTCGGCGAAAGTTCCCAGCCTGGCGCGATGCCGATAAATTCCAATACGAGTGATAGTGTCTGAGAGTTAAACGCCGAGCGGCCCTTTTCTATTCGGTTTCGAATGATTCCAGTCACCGAGTAGCGCGCGTAGCGCCGCTACAAAGGCTAGCGGTTGGTCGAGCATGATGTGGTGCTGCGCTTCGGGGATTTCTATCACCGGAACGTTTTTCCCCAAAAGTTCGTACATATAGTCGCCAATCTCAGGTGGAAAAATGACTGATCGCTCGCCGCGCATGATGGCCAGGCGACAGGAAATTTCCTTTAGTCTCTGTTCCCGATCGCCGATTTCAAAGCGCTTCCATATTTGCGGGTCGAACTTCCAAGTCCAGCCTCCCTCAACCTCTTCCAGCGAGTGTCTGGCAATATAATCGACGATATAGGCATTGTCGCAGGTCTGCGGCGGGGCTAAACGAAACCTGCCCAATGCTTCTTCTAGTGTCGGATAAACTCTATGCGGACGGCCAGAACGGGCAGGTGGACCACCCTCGTTATCGGGATTGATTGGGCTATCAACGATAATGACGCCCGCGAGACGATCACCATAGAGCGCTCCTGTGACCATCGTGGCGAAGCCCCCAAAAGAATGCGCGACAATGATGGGCGGTTCTTCGTTCTCGAACATTCCGGAGTGTTCGCATACGGCTATTTGTTCGCGGGCGTAGTGCTCCAGGCTGTAGCTTTCTCTCTCATCACTGTCACCCATACCCGAAAAACAAACCGCTGCGACACTGTATTCGTTAGCGAGATACGGTGCGATGAAAGACCACCAGTGTGCGTGTGCGCCGTTGCCATGGGATAAAATTAATCCTGGCTTTGACCGGTCACCCCAGTGTAAGTATTGAATTTGCGCGCCTTCAACATCAATGAAGTGCTCTGTTGGTTTGTCGGCGAGTGCTTTTTTAAACCATTGCGGAGCAGGTGGTTTTTCTCCCTTGAATGGTGCGAGGGTGAAAACAGCTTCCCCCAAATCTGGCCAGCTTCTCTCGAATTTATCTTTGGCATTATTTGTTGGTTTTTCGTTCATAATTAACGGTGCCTGGGTAAAATAGTCATCAATATAGTGCTGCAGTGAGGAATAAACTCTAGCGTTTTCTTGTCGAGCTAGAGCTTGGTATTTTCCTCCGTTGCCTTATACGCTTTTGCATTTAGTCGATAGTGAAAGCGGTAGCTGCGATATGTGCGAACCCAAATGTGAAGAATGATTCGGTATAGCTGTCAGTCGTCAAAATAGTTGCTACAGCCCTTACACGCAGCCTCTTGTTTTGCTTTATGGCAAGCGTAAGCGCCCCGCGATATTGTTTTTTTGGATTTTGGACGAACCTCCGACTATTGGCATCACCATAATATCGCGCACATGGCGCTCCATTGCGTATTCGCTAACACATCCGTAGGCCCCCATGACTTGCTGGCATTTAAGAACAATGTCAAGTGCGGTGTCACCGACAAAGAGCTTTGCCATGGACGTTTCGACACTGCAGGGAAGACGGTTTTGGGCAAGAAAGGCGGCGTGGTACAACATGTGTCGACAGGCTTGGAGTTTGGTGCGTGCTTCAACGAGGTCATGGCGAACCGATTGGTGAGAAGAAATAGGCTTTCCAAATTGCTTACGTTCTTGAGAATAGGCCCAGGCGTCTTCTACTGCGGCGGTGGCGACACCCAGCGCTACCCCCGTGATTTCCAACTTCTCAACATCCAGCGCTTCGCTCGCTAACATGTTCCAGCCTTTGTTCCAGCCGTCTATGCCGCCTAATATATGATCGGCTGAAATTTCTACATCGGTGAAAATGACATCGGTGGTTTTTGCATATCGCAAACCAATATGATCGAGGTCTACAATGTCTATTCCCGGGGTATCGAGTGGAACCATCACCATAGACAGGTTCTTGTATTTTTTACTTTCGTCGTCCGACCTTACGAGGCAAATGACATAATCGGCAATTCGCGCAGCGGTGCACCAGCGTTTGGTGCCGTTTATTGTAACCGTGTTTTTATCCTCCGAGAGTTTGGCCGTCGTTTCAACGGCGGCTAAATCACCACCGACATTGGGCTCCGATAAGCCGTAGGCCATCAAGAGCTCGCCTCTCGCTAACTTTGGCAACAGTTCCTGCTTTTGTTTAAGGCTACCGTTTTCGGAAATGTTCACGCCGCCGTAAAAAGCGCAGTGAATAAATGGGCCGGCAATTGCCGCACCGTATCGTGCTAATTCGTCGATAATTGCCACCGCAGCAACTAAGTCTCGGCCACTGCCGCCATATTCTTCGTCGATTGTTACACCGCAAGCGCCTGTTTCTGCAAAGCGGTGAAAAACATCCATGGGTACTTCACAAGCTTTGTCCCAGGCGCGTAACTTGTCATCGGTGAGTTCTTTTTTCGCAAAGCGACGCACGGTTTCGCGCAACATGGTGATATGTTCGGGTTCGGAAGTGAAATACATGGTTAATTACCTGTAAAATTGGGTTTGCGTTTTTCGCGAAAAGCGTTAACCGCTTCTTGGTGATCATCCGTCAAATTACTCATCATTTCATAGGCAACCGCGGGATCCATCAGCCGCTGCGCGATGTCGCGTAAGGTCATGTTGGTCACGGTTTTTGTCCAACGTACGGCCCAGCGTGGGTTAGCCAAAATACGATTTGCTAAATGTTGGACCTTGTCTTCTAACTGGGCAGTTGGAACGGCGTAATTAATGAGCCCAAGGTCCATCGCTTCTTTGGCATTTAGCATGTCACCGGTTAATAACAATTCCTTAGCTTTTGCAAAGCCGACGAGTTGCGGCCAGATTACAGCGCCGCCGTCACCGGCGACAAAACCCATTTTCACGTGGGGGTCACCAATCATGGCATTATCATCGGCGATAATAATATCTGACATGAGGGCGATAGTAGCTCCCAGACCTGCTGCGGCACCGTTAAGTTTGCAGATGAGTGGCTTTTCCAACTCAAGAAGTGAAAAAACGATGCGTTTAGCATCGGTCGCAATGGCCTTGAATAGCTCCGGAGAATCTATCATGCTCTGCATCCAGGATGCATCGCCGCCCGCGCAAAATGCTTTATTAGCGCCAGTCAGAATGACCAGATCGCAGCCATCATCGTGTTGGATATCTTCAAATACCCGTGACAAGTCCGTATGTAAATCATGGTCAACGACATTCATTGGTCCATTGTCTAACAAAACACGTAAGACGCGCCCTTCGCGTTCAAAGCGAATGGTTTTATAGTCGGAGTAATCCATAGTATTTTCCTTAAGCGGGTAGTTCACCGATTTGAACGAGGCGTCGACCAAAGCTTTCGCCGGTAAATAGTCCGATAAATGCGGAAGGCATGTTTTCAATACCTTGAATGATTTCTTCCCTGTATTGGAGTTGACCGTTTACGATACGTTGAGTGAGATCTTCTTTTGCCCGCCCAAATTCGCGAAAATCGTCAAACACGACTAGACCTTCCATGCGCAAACGATTGCTGATGAAAAAGGACGTATTTTTCAATCCTGGTCGATCGGCCGGAGCTTTGTTGTAGTCGGCGACTTGCCCTGAAACCACAATACGCCCTCCCATTTTCATCTTTGGAATAACGCGGTCGATCATTGCAGTCCCGACATTATCAAAGAGAACGTCGATACCGTTTGGACAGGCATTGCTAATGGCCTCATCGAGATCTGATACTGCCTTATAATTGATGACTTCGTCAAAGCCACACACGTCGCGAAGCCAAGCACATTTCTCGTCGCTGCCCGCTATACCTGTAACGTGACAACCTTTAGCTTTAGCAAGTTGCCCCGCTGTAGCGCCGACAGTCCCTGCTGCTGAAGTGACCAGCACCGTCTCATTGTCCTGTAGCTTTGCAATGCGTTCCAGTCCAAAGAAAGCGGTGAGCCCAGGAATTCCAAGAATGCCGATATTACAGGAATAGGGCAGGCGAGTATCTGTCAATTTCAACAAACCACGTCCATTTGAGAGTCCGTATTGCGACCAGCCAAAAGCACCATTGACGACATCGCCAATATTAAATTTGGGGTTATTACTTTGCTCGACGACACCAATACTGGCACTTGAAATCACCTCGCCGCTTTTTAGGGCAGCGCTATAACTATCGGTTCCCGATAAAATTGAACGCATACCTGGGTCGACTGATGCGAGGAAATTTCTGACCAGAACCTCGCCGTCACCGATGGCGGGAATTTCTTGTTCATCCAGCTGAAAGTTGTCGGCGGATGGAATGCCGTCTGCGGGTTTGGCGAGCACGATTCGTTGGTAAGTAGCCATTTATTATCCTCGAAATTGGAAGAAGTTAAGATGTGAATAGTTAGTAATTAGTAATTAGTAATTAGTAATTAGTAGTTAAGTGAGAAATAAGCTCAAAATTAAGACAGTGGGAATAGATGCTCGGCTCATTGTTGCATGAGGTTAAATCGACGCTAATTTAGTTGCGCTAAATTATCTAACAATAATGTCTGAAGATAAAGCTGTGTCTCATGCCGAATCATGCCGGCGACTTACATGCCGTTCGGTAGATAAACAACGAGAGTTACACCACCTGAATGTTAATCCGTCAATCGTTGCGAGCGCGCAAATTCAGCTGAATAGGTATCGTTGTTCTTCCCCAATTCATCTGACCAGTCGCGCCACATATTTTCTTGCGGTGGATCCATTCGGCAGGTATCAAGATCTGTGCGGCAAAAATCATATAACACGGCTTGACGAATGACGTCGGTGTAATTGTGTCCCGCCATATGCGCCAGGCGGTGATGCCACAGTACCGCATCCCCTTCTTTGGCCCAGCAGTCTACTGGTGTGGTATCTTTCATAATACGTTCAAATTCATCGATATAGGCGGTGGAATGAATAATACCCTTATAGCTTGGCATGCGCTTATAAAAAGGAATACGTGGTTGGTCGTATTGCATCTGAAAAGTTGGGTAGAGTCGTCTATGTGATTTCGGCCATACCTTAAAGGCACCGCCACCTGGCGGAACGTCGTGAACTACGCCAACTACCCCTAAGTTGAAGGGGTGTCCGTCGGTATGACCGTAATCTGGCTCTTGCGGCTTATCACCGTAGGGAAGCGTGCAATAAAAACCTCTAACGCCTTCATTGATGGCTGGATCGACTGGGCCACCGGGCCACGCCGGGCCTTCGCTGCCCATTGCCTGACCGCCGACTGTCGGAGCTCGCAAGGTTCCTTCGCCGAGCAACTGTTCGGCAATACCACACAACTCTGGATTGTACATAAGGTTGATAAATAGCGGTTCGGTACTCACTTCGCGCAGTTGCCAGCGATAGCCGAGTCGAGTATGCATCGAATCATCCAGAATGTCTGGCTCTTTGAATGGGCCCGTGTAGGTATTCGGGTCATCTCTTTTTAACTGACAATTTTCCGGTAGCGATGTCCACATCCGGTCGCGGGCTTGCGCGCATAACTCTTTATCTAATACACCCTCGAGTACCAAATAACCGTTGTCTTTAAAAAATGCGATTTGTTCGCTCGTTAACTTCATAGACTGTCTCTAGTTGTTTGAGAATACAGAGCCTACCTACTTACTGTGCCCCGGCTTTTTTTGCGAACTCCCAACCGGCCTCCGCTAAGGGCCGAACAGCTGCAGCGGAGTCAGCAGCATTAGCACTGGCGGCTGTGCCGTCTCGCATTCGACCGGCAATTCCCTGATTAATACCCGCCATCCGAAATAGATTGTAAGCCAGATAAAATGCGCCGCCAAGAACTTCTGCTCGCCCTGTGCGCTGGCAGTAAGCAGAGATATACTCCGCTTCACTGGGAATGCCTAAGGCTGCCAAATCGACCCCAATCATGCCATTATAAGTGCCTTCTGGAAGACTCCAGCCCATTGTGTGGTAACTGAAGTCGGCCATCGGGTGGCCCAAGGTGCACAGTTCCCAATCGAGAATCGCAATGACTCTGGGTTCTGTCGGATGAAAAATCATATTGTCGATGCGGTAGTCCCCGTGAACCAATGTCGTTTCATTGCTACTGGGAATATTATTTGGTAGCCACTCGATCAGCTTGTTCATGACCTCGATGGTTTCGGTTTCCGATGCGATGTATTGTTTCGTCCAACGGTTAATCTGCCGTTCAAAGTAATTACCTTCTTTTCCAAAATCGGCCAAGCCAATGGCTTTGTAGTCGGCACAATGTAGCCTTGCTAAGGCGTCATTCATCGCGTCATATATCTCGCCCCTTTGTACGGGCGTCATCTCGGGTAGAAAGGGGTCCCACAAAATTCTACCTTCGACCATTTCCATGATAAAAAATATGGTGCCGAGAACTGTCTCGTCCTCACACATACAAAAGGTCTTTGGAACGGGAACGTTGGTTTTTCCGAGTGCTGTTATCACTTTGTACTCTCGGTCGACAGCGTGGGCCGACGGCAATAATTTCCCCGGTGGTTTGCGTCTAAGTACATAATTACGGGTAGGCGTAAGCAACTGGTAAGTCGGGTTGGACTGTCCACCCTTAAACTGTTTAATGGTAAGCGGGCCCTCGTAACCTTCTACGTGGAGTTTCATATAGGCATCGAGCTTGTCGTTGTCGATGGCTAAATTTTCTGCGACATCCTTCACGCCGGAAAAAGTTTCTTGTCGTGTTTCTTCCATTACATCTTTACCTTTCAAACTACTTTTAAGTTGGTCGATTGTTAAAAATCCAGAAAATCTATTGATACCTAAGCGCATGCTATCCGATGTGAATGATATCAATATTCGATCTTGGTTATAAGCGGGTGCCTAGACTTTTATCCTTTCAAACTTGGGTAATCGCTTTTCCAAAAATGAGGCAACTCCTTCTTTAAAATCATCGTGAGCAGTACTGATGTCCATCATGCTGTCGGTTTCTTTCATCGCATCACCGAGAGACACATTGAGATGGCGATACACTTGTCGCTTCATTGCCATGAGGGACAATGGGGCGGTGGTCTTAGCGAGATCTTCTACGTATTGTAAGGCCCCATCAAGTAGCTCGTCGGGGGTGTATATTCTGTCAATCATACCGATTTCTTTGGCTTCTTCACTCAATACGCGGCGCGAACTCCAAAACAAATCCAGTGCTTTGGATGGCCCGATTATGCGCGGTAAAATCCAGCTTTGGCCGTGCTCTGCGACGAGTCCGCGTTGAGAAAACGACGTAATGAATTTTGCGTTGTCGGCGGCAAAGCGCATATCGCACAGTAAGGCAATGGATAGCCCCAGACCCGCGCAAGCGCCATTAATCGCAGCGATAATGGGTTTTCGGATCGTCATCATATAAGTAAACCCGGACAGATAATCATCTCCCATATCGGCGTCACCCGGATTCTGATCGAGATGAAGCGCATCGTCGCCCGCTTCCTTGTCGCCGGTTGCAGACAGTGTGGTGAGAGCATTCATATCCATTCCGGCGCAAAATCCTCTGCCTGCTCCGGTGATGACAATAGCAGTCACTTTATCGTCGGCTTCGGCTTGTGCGAGAGCGTGTCGAAATTCCGTTATCATTGGATAGATTAAGGCATTTAAGTTATCTGGACGGTTTAAGGTGAGTACAGCTGCAGAACCGATTGTTTCAAGCGTTATAGATTGGTACATGATATGCTCCCTTTTGCTGTTTATTTTGTTTTTAAATTACCCAACGGTATTGATATGTGTCGCCGGCAAAAATATTGATCCGATAACTTTAGAGACGAGAATTCAAGGTGTCATATTAGTGTCGAAAGAGATACCTCCCAGTACTCTTCTCTTTAGTGGGTGCGACGATCTCTAAGTAAGTATCGTCGATTTCCATCACGAGTTTTCCAATCCACGCCATCCAGCACTAACACCTTTGCAATTCTTTTCCAGTCCCCGCAATGCTAAAAGTCGATGTTTCACCGGCGCAAGTTCTGTAGCAGCCAAATCGATTTGGCGCAATCTCACTTGTTCCACCGATTAGTGGTTTGATTCCTTGCAATCCATCAATTATTTTAAGTCTTTAACCATGAAATCAACGATTGACTCTATTTGTTCGTCGCTGCAGTCAGTGCACATGCCTCTCGCTGGCATAGCGTTTCCCATCCCTTCAATGGCGTTGAGGTATACGTCTTCGATGCCATAGCCCAGCCGTTCCTCCCAATCGCTTTTTATTCCGGGCTTAGGTGCACCATGCATGCCTTCCCCGTGACAGACAATACACGTTTCTTTATAAAACGTTTCTGCATCGCTATCGCCTGCGTACACAGAAAGACTGAAACCGGCCGAAGCTAGCACGCCGATTATTGCTGTTTTGATGACGTACATTTAACGTGCCCTTTAGGTTTTTTCATTTTAGTATGGATAAATCATAACCGAATAACCTGTAAACCAAAAATAAGAATATTGAGATGAGTATGCATAATAAGTCAAAACTTCTTCGTATTGTATTTCCACTGGCTATTGTTTCGGTGATAGCTAGCTGTAGTTTGAGGCCTGTGCACACCAATACCGATGATTATGATTGGGCTACCTATGGAGGTGGACCGGCTTCGGAAAAATACGCGGCGATTGACCAAATTAATAAGGATACGATAAAAAATCTACAGGTCGCATGGGTTTGGGATTCTGTCGACAATACTGCGGTTAAAGCGGACGGTAAGCATGTTCCTTTAGGCAATAAGAGTACGCCCATTAAAATCGGTAATTTCCTTTATACCAGTACATCTCTCGGTTACGTTGTTGCGCTTGATGCAGTGACTGGAGAACAAAAATGGGTGTTTGATACCGAGACAAAACTTGATGGAAGACCAGCCAATTTAGGTTTTAATCATCGTGGTGTGTCTTTTTGGCAAAGCGGTGAAAAGCGTCGTATTTTGATGTCGACCAATAACTCCTACCTTTGGTCTCTTGATGCAGATACTGGTTTGCCGGACCATGATTTCGGTACCAACGGAAAAGTCGACCTGACGAAGGGGCTCGGCCGTCAGATAAAGAGGAAATATTACTCGACGACCGCAGCGCCTATGATTGTTAACGGTATCATTATAATGGGATCGGTCGTCGCAGATTATCCGTTAAAACATCTTCCTCCTGGCCATGTTCGGGGTTTTGATGTCGAAACAGGTGAACAACGCTGGATATTCCACACGATTCCACAAGCCGGTGAAAAAGGCGTAGACAGTTGGGAGCAGGAATCGTGGAAGTATTCGGGGGGCACGAATGTTTGGTCCCTCATGAGCGCAGACCCAGACCTGGGTTATGTTTATCTTCCTGTTGGTACGCCCAATAATGATTGGTATGGAGGCCATAGACTAGGCGACAACCTTTTTGCAGAGAGCCTTGTCTGTTTAAACGCCACGACGGGCAAGTTAGTCTGGCATTTTCAAATGGTGCACCACGGGCTATGGGATTACGATTTACCGGCTGCGCCTAATTTGGTGGATATTGTCGTCGATGGGAAAGCCATTAAAGCGGTCGCGCAAGTGTCCAAACAGGGTTTTATTTACGTTTTCGATCGGGTGACCGGACAACCGGTATGGCCCATTGAAGAACGTTCGGTTCCGCAAAGTACGGTGCCCGGTGAACGGTCGTCGCCAACTCAGCCCTTTCCGACCCGTCCAGCTCCCTTTGAATTGCAGGGTATTTCAGATGATACCTTGATCGATTTCACTCCTGAGTTACGGGCAAAAGCGGAAAGAATAATTGCGAAGTATGATTATGGAGAGGTTTTCACGCCGCCTTCATTAAAAGGCACTATTCAGCTGCCGGGCTGGGCGGGCGGTGCGAACTGGATGGGGGCTGCCGTCGATCCAGAAACATCAACAATTTACATACCCTCAAATACCGGGCCGATTGTTGTGAAGTTGGTCGAACCCAAACCTAACACTGTCGAGTTACGTTATATCAGAAGTCGATCCGGGAATATTCGAGGACCGCAACGCTTACCTCTAACGAAACCGCCCTATGGTCGAATCAGTGCGATTGACTTAAATACAGGTGAATACCAATGGATAAAACCCAATGCCGAGGGAATGCGCCAAAAACTGATTGATATGGGTATTCCCGATCCGGGTCCCGTAGGTACCTTTAACTCGACAGGCCCTCTTTTGACCAAATCTCTTCTCTTCACGGTGGTGGCCGATGGTGGGAACAATTTATTGCGAGCTATTGATAAAGAAACCGGAGAACTCATACATGTCATTGAGCTTCCAGGGGCTCCACGAGGTACACCTATGACCTATAAAGTCGCTGGCAAGCAATATATCGCTGTATCTATTGGCGGTATGAAAGAGGCCAAGCTAGTGTCGCTGGCACTGCCCTGATTTAATTGATAATCCTTGTTACACTGCAATCTCCAGGATATCGGGCTTAACGTCAAAAGGTGCGGAAAAAATCGTATGACAGTAGAAATGGAAATAGAAGCAGGCATAGAAAGTGTCAGTGCCAATAAAGTTTTTGACGGTTGGCATAAACAATATACCCATCACTCAGTCGTGCTTAACTGCTCAATGCGATTCGCAATTTATTTGCCTCCGCAAGCGAAAGAAGGTGTTAGTGTACCCGTTATGTACTGGCTTTCCGGTCTTAGCTGTACTGACGAAAACTTCATGCAAAAAGCGGGTGCATTGCGCGTTGCGGCACAACTGGGTATTGCCATCGTTGCGCCGGATACGAGTCCGCGTGGAGATGGTGTTGCCGACGATCCAGCACAAAGCTATGATTTAGGGTTAGGCGCAAGTTTCTATGTTAACGCGACGCAGGAGCCTTGGAATAAGCATTATCAAATGTACGATTATATTGTTAGTGAGTTACCGGCCGTCATCGAAACACATTTCCCCGTGACCTCCCAACGTGTTATTAGCGGTCACTCAATGGGAGGGCATGGAGCCATGGTAGTTGCGCTTCGCAACCCGGAGCGCTATACATCCGTAACCGCCTTTAGCCCCATATGTAACCCCATTAATTGTCCTTGGGGTATCAAGGCATTTAACGCTTACCTTGGCGGCGATGTCGATCAATGGCGTCGATACGATGCTTGCGAATTGATCGCTGCTTCTGATCAAACTGTCCCAATGTTGGTCGAGCAGGGTGCTGACGATAATTTTTTGCATGAGCAGTTAAACCCGCAGGCTTTGGTTGCCGCAGCAAAAAATGCGAACTACCCCTTAACGTATAATAGGGTCGATGGTTACGATCACAGCTATTATTTTATTTCTAGTTTCATTGAGCAGCACCTGTTATTCCACGCCAGGCATTTGGGTGTCGTAGACCCCTTGCCGGCGAATTAACAAAGGGTTGTACTGCTGTTAATCTCATTCTTAAGTGAGCTTGTACGGTTAAGCTAAATTGATCTGTCATCAAAATAGTATGGAGTGACCAGTTGTCATGCACTTTTGTCTCCTGTTCGAGAGCGTCAATCGACACAGATAGTCTCGCCTCCGTTGCCGAAAATTCTGCCTTACGTTAACCGAAGGTAGATTTCTTAGATTGATTTACCGGAAAAGCCTAGCGGTTTATAGTGGACTTTTCCTCGGTTGGCTTTTATTCTTCCACCCTCGAAATTAGCACGTTCCAGATAATGTTGTATCTCGTCGACTATCTTCATGCTCCTTCACTGCAGAATCGCGGCAGAAGAAGCGGAGCCGGTTACCGTTTTTAAGTCTATTTAATTGATTCCGATCAACTAGTTAAACCATTTTAAGGAGAGAAAAACATGGCGTTAGCAAAGCGCATTGCTGTCACAGTTCCGGCAGGCCCTAATATCGAAGACACCGTTAAACGTATCCAGTGGGCCGAAGCCAATGGCATTCCCGATGCCTGGTTCAGCGATTCTGGCGCACCGGATTCACTGACCCAAATTGCCGCAATTGCGCATCACACTACGAATATCCGTATTGGCGTAGCGGTAACACCCGTCTACACACGCTCACCATCGGTTTTGGCGGCGTCGGCCAATGTTATCGGGCAGGTATTGCCCGGCCGTTTCATCATGGGACTCGGATCCTCAAGTCAGACAATTATGGGAAAATTCAACGGCATTCCTTTGGAAAAACCCTTAACCCGAGTCAAAGAAACTGCCCAACTCGTGCGTACCATGCTGAAAGGTGAAAAGACCGGCTTTAACGGTGTTACCTTAACGAGCAACGGATATCGACAAGCACCACTCGACAATCCTCCGCCGATTTATCTGGCTGCACTCCGTGAAAACATGATTGAAATGGCCGCGGAAGTGGGCGACGGTGTTATCTTTAATTTGTGGCCCAAGGGCGCATTGCCAAAAATGATGGATCACGTACGTATCGGTGCGGAGCGCGCAGGTAAAAATCCCGAAGACATCGAGATTGTCAATCGGGCGATGGTCTTGTGTACCGATGACAAAGCCTACGGTCGCAGCTTATTTCGTGCGGCATTTGCACCTTATTTCGCTACCCCAGTTTACAATAAGTTTTTGGCCTGGGCGGGTTATACTGAAGCGGCGAATACCATCACTGAGGGGTGGGCCGCTAAAGATCGCGAGAAAACAGGTGGTGCCTTGACCGACGAGCTGATCGATGAAATTGCGATAATCGGCACCCAGGATGAAATTCAAGCCCGTATCCAGTCAGATGCAGATGGCGGTGTTCACACCCATATCATAGCGCCATTGGCTGCTACAAAAGAAGATCTAGATAGAACTTTTGAGGCTTTTACGAGTAAGAATTTTCAGTTTTCCTAGCCTCTGAGGATTAAGCTTCTACTTTAGTTAAAACTGGCTGCAGGGAATCTCTCGAGGCAGCCAGTTTTCACTTTAGAATCCTTCCTAATAGAGTTCTCACTAATAGAGTCCTGCCTAAATACTTCGTTATTGCTTAAGCCGTTCTTCAATTCCCTCGAAAATTGCACCGAACTCGTCTGTCTGTCACAATCTCTGCGGCCAGCACTTCATAATAAGTAAAATAATCCCTGGAGCAGGAATAATGGATAAAAATAGACTCGCTATCGCTGTAACTTTCGTGGGAATTGTCGGGCTAACAACGGCTTGCTCAAAAGCAGAAGATGCAAAACCCAGCGCAAAAACGATGGGAGAATCTGCTCAGTCGTCGGTACAGCACTCCCCAGAATCTGATACTCCACCGGTCACTTCGCGTTTTGGCGGTGGTAGTTTAAAAATGCCGGCAGACATTATAATCGCTCATCCAGAGGCAAATGCTGAGCGTAATGCCTATTTCGGAGACCTTCACGTTCACACGACTTATTCTTTTGATGCCTTTGCCTTCGGAACGGTTGCGACGCCTTATGACGCTTATCGATATGCGAAGGGAGAAGCCATTAAGCATCCGGGCGGGTTTGACATGCAACTACGTAAGCCCCTCGATTTCTATGCAGTAACTGATCATGCAATGTTTCTTGGCGCCGTTCCCGCTGCGGCAGATACCGCTACTGAATTTTCCAAATACCCTCATGTCAGTGGCTTGCATAACTTAAATGTCAAAGACAATCTCACCACCCCTAGTATTCCCAGTCGCTCCGCTGCGTTTAGTGACTTTTTGCCGAAGACTCTCGCCGGTATTATCGACGGAACTATTGGCGTCGAAATGGTTAACGACATTGCTCGTGAAGCTTGGACGGATACGATCAAGGCTGCTGAGCAATTTAATAAACCGGGAGAATTCACAACGTTTGTTGCCTACGAATACACAACTTCTTCCGACGATCGCGGCAACTTGCACCGCAACGTCATCTTTCGCGGGGCAGACAAACTTCCCGCTATGCCTTTTTCACGTTTTCATAGCCAGAATCCGGAAGGACTATGGGACTGGATGGATGGTTTACGGGAACAGGGTATAGAGACCCTAGCGATTCCTCATAATTCCAACGGTTCTAATGGGCAAATGTTTAAATTGGTCGATTGGGCTGGAAATCCGATGGATGATGATTATGCCGAACAACGACTGCGCAATGAGCCGTTGATTGAAATAACTCAAATTAAAGGGACCTCGGAAACCCATCCGATGCAGTCTGATACCGATGAATGGGCGAACTTTGAGATAATGCCTTATCGCGTTGCAACGACCCTTCCCAGTGAGCCAACCGGCTCTTATGTTCGCGAAGCGCTGCTGAATGGTATTGCCTTCGAAGAAAAGGGCATTTCCAACCCCTATAAATTTGGTTTTATAGGGTCCTCCGATACGCATAACGCGGCAATATCGGATGACGAAAGTAATTATTTTTCTAAAGTGGGGCTGCTCGATGCAACCGGAGAGTTGAGGGGGTCTGTGCCACTATCGGCTGAGAATGAGAAATTATTAACGGTTGCTGCGGCCGAAGGCATAACTAACATAAAGGAGATAGAAGGCAGTAAATACATTTCGGGCTCTTTTGATACCTGGGGTGCTTCGGGCCTTGCCGGGGTTTGGGCGGAAGAAAATTCTCGAGAGGCCATTTACGATGCACTGCGGCGAAAAGAGACTTTTGCTACGTCGGGTCCACGTATAAGAGTGCGTTTTTTTGGTGGTTTTGGTTTTGATAAATCCCTGTTGGATGACAAAAATATGGTAACCCGGGCTTATGCCGAGGGTGCTGCAATGGGGTCGGATTTACTAGCTAAAGGTGACGGCGCGCCTAGCTTTGTCGCATGGGCAATACAGGACACCAGTTCCGCTGCGCTGCAGCGCTTACAGGTTATTAAAGGTTGGACAGTCGATGGTAAAAATCATGAGACTGTTTACGACGTGGCCTGTTCGGATGGGGGTGCGATCGATCCTGCGACTCATCGATGTGCCGACAATGGTGCAACAGTTGATCTGACAGATTGTTCTATCTCGGCCAACGTAGGAACTTCAGAACTTAAGACGGTTTGGACCGACCCCGATTTTGATCCCTCGGTTCGTGCTTTTTACTATGTCCGTGCGCTGGAAAATCCGACCTGCCGGTGGTCGACATGGGATGCTATTCGGGCAGGGGTACCTCCTCGTCCAGATCTTAATAGTACAATCCAGGAACGGGCCTGGTCCTCCCCAATCTGGCTAGTGCCTAACAAATAAGCTGTTCCTATCTAACCTGGGATTCATCTAATTAATCCCAGGTTTACGATTGTTCCAGATTTAAGATTATTCCAAGTTTAAAAGTATAATAGTGCGAGAATCGCTCGCTCGGGAAGTTGTGACAAAAAGCCGAGCCAGTTCGGTGTTCGACCTACACAAAATTTCCGTCGTTTACGCACCCTGAAATATTACCAAATTCACTAACTTTTTTTCCACGATTATAGTGTTAGTTGGGAGTGTTTGGTTCGAAGTAAGACAATAAAACGAGTATCATGTGTGCGCTCGGGTAATTGTGCGACTTAAAGTAGTCGAATACATAAGTCTGGTTTCTGACGCTCCTATGGTGTTTTTTACCGAAACGGGTTTCGATATCCCTAGTAATCATAACGTCGAATTACATCTACGGATTAGATATACAGTCTGATTCGAGCGACAAATCTGAAAAGAATAAGTAGAGGCCAAATATGTTGAGATCGATGACGGGTTTTTTCGTTCGTATTGCGGAGCGGTGGATGCCAGATCCCCTAGTCATAGCGATCGCTTTGACCATGGTTTGTTTTGGCGGCGCGGTAATATTTACGCCTTTTAGCGCAGTGCAGACGGTAGATGCGTGGGGTGAGGGGTATTGGAGTCTACTGCGGTTTACTGCGCAAATGATTCTCGTGCTGGCACTGGGACATGTCGTTGCGCATACACGTCCGGTAAACAAAGTCCTGGTCATGATGGCTGGGCTTGTGACCTCAGCGCGCGGAGCCTACATCGGATTAACGGCTTTAGCTTCCCTTTGCGCATTAGTCTCCTGGGGTATCGGTTTAATTGTTCCGGCGGTTTTAGCGCGGATAATTGCTGAAAATTGTAGGGAGCGAGGCATTCGCATTCACTTTCCTCTGTTGGTAGCGTGTGGGTATTCGGGGTCGGTGGTTGGTATGCAAGGTCTATCTGCGTCAATTCCATTGATTTTAAATACACCCGATCACTTCCTGGTGGAAAAAATCGGATTGATCGGATTAGAACATACGATTTTCTCTCCCTGGAGTCTTACGATTGTCGTCGCGATACTTCTTTGCTTGCCGATAGTGCTCAGTTTGGCCGCACCGGACGACAAAGACATTGTTGAAATGCCCAAATCTGCTGACTTGCATGAAGAAAAACTTGAAGTCATTGATCGAAGCAATATGACACCTTCCCAAAAGCTGGAAAGCATGCGCCTTGTGACGCTGGTGCTGGGAGCGTTTGGAGCCTTCTATGTGGTTCGTTTTTTCCTGACTGGCGGGTCCCTGAATCTGAATTCACTGAATATGATATTTGTGGTGTTGGGGTTATTATTTGCCGATTCGACCAAACATTATATAGAGCTATTGTCTAACGCAGCAAAAGTGGCGGGACCATTTTTGATACAGTATCCATTATATGCGGGATTAATGGGAATGATGGCTGCTTCCGGACTAGCAGAAATGTTCGTCTCTGGCTTTGTTTCTATTTCGTCGGCGGACACTCTGCCTATTTTTACGTTTTTTTCAGCCGCTCTGCTAAATCTATTTATTCCTTCAGCCGGCGGCCAGTGGGCAGTGCAAGGGCCGATCATGACCGAAGCCGCCTTGCAGCTTGGAGCTGACATACCACGGGTCGCTATGGCCGTTGCGGTGGGTGAAGTGTGGACCAACGCCATTCAACCACTATACGCAGTACCTGTGTTGGCCATTGCGGGGCTGCATATTCGCGACATCATGGGATATTCGGTTTTGGCGCTAATGGTAAATGGAGCAATTTATTTGACAGCGCTCACATTTTTCTAACGACCTGATTCATTGATTCATTGATTCATTGATTCATTGTTTCATTGGTTGATTGTTTCATTGATTCATTGGTTTTGCTCGAGACCTTGCGGAAAAATGATGTGAAACATAGGTCTGGGCATAGACCAAGATATAGACCTGGATCTAGACATGGAAATAGGTAGAGACTCATATTTATTGTAGCCGTCTACTAACCGTGATGCCGATTCCGCAAGAGTTGATTTAAGTGATTGCTCTGTTAGTGCGAACTCCGGGGAGAAAAAATCACCTATGTAGGCGCGCGACCCGACTTTTGTTCATCGGGCGCGGCCCTAGAGTTCGTCAATTTTCTCAAGTCTTACATCTTAATATCGCAGCGCAAGTCGGTTAAACTTTACTGAATTTAATCACGCAATCCAAACAAAGAGACTATCGATAAACAATGGCTATTACGGCAAAATTTTTCCGGGACCCTTTCATACAATTTTTGTTTCTTGGCAGCATTGTCTTCTTCCTTTTTTCATTCTTGTCTGGTGGCGGTGACAACAACAAAATCATTGTTGTTAGTCATGCAGATGTTGCTAGATTAGAGGCCCAGTGGACCAAGCAATATTCAAAGCCACCGACGCCTGAGCAAACAAGAGCTATTGTCGACCAATTTATTCGGGAGGAGATTTTCTACCGTGAAGCTCGTAGTCTGGACTTGGGCGAGGACGACATTATCGTGCGACGGCGTATGGTGCAAAAGTATCAGTTTTTATCGGAAGATATCTTGCAGATTGACGAGCCGTCTGAAGAAACATTGCGAGTCTATTTTCAGGCAAACAGTGAACGCTATATTACTCCGCAGAAAACGTCTTTTCGTCATGTTTATTTTAAAGATAATGACAGCGCGAAAAAGGTCGATCAGTCGAGAGCTCGTACTTTGGCTGAGCAAAGCCTTAAAAGGCTAAATGACGGAGATGTCGACTCGATAGCCTGGCGAACCGAAGGTCACGCTTTTATGTTGCAGCGGGAATATGCCGCACGGGATGACAAGGATGTCGGCGAGTTATTCGGTATCAAATTCTCGCAAAGTTTGTCTCTTTTGAAAGTAGGAGGTTGGGCTGGTCCAATACAATCAGCTTACGGCTGGCATGTCGTCAATGTTATTGCCAGATCAGAACCCCGAGCGCAACGTATGACTGATATTCGTTCTGACGTTCTAACAGATTATCTGTCTAGTCAGAGAATGAAAAACAATAAGGAGTTTTATCAGAAAACCAAAAATGCTTACCAAATAATCTACGAAAACGCGGAGCTCTCGCCAGTTCCTGCAGGAAAACTGTAGTGAATCGAATGCTTCAAATTGTCGTAAAACCGTTGCTGGTATTGTTAGCACTTAATGTCTTTGCGTCTAGCCTGGTGTCGGGTCATGAAATTAGACCGGCCTATTTAAAGCTGACTGAAGTAAATGGAGGGTTCTCTGAAATCCAGGCGCAAGATACAGATGCAGATGCAGATGAAGGTGAAGGTGAAGGTGAAGGTGAAGAGGCGTTTTCCGATCTCATGGGTTACGAAGTTGTCTGGAAGCAACCGATACGATCTGGTGAACGTTTACAGGTTGAACCCGAACTGCCGTTGGCGTGTCGAGAGGTTGCTCGCGGTCTCGGCGAAAACACTAAATATTCATTGGTTCATCGTTGGAAAGTTAACTGTAGTGAACACGGGCTACAGGGAAAAACTATCGCGATTAGTGGTCTTGACAATACATTGGTCGACGCTTTTGTTGAAATCGTGTTTGTTGACGGGGGTGTTCAATCACATATTCTAAAGCCCGGATCATCTTCTTTTACCGTTGAAAATAGTGGTCGGAATTCAGACATTGTCAGCTATCTGCGACTTGGTGTTGAGCATCTGTTACAGGGGTTTGATCATATTCTCTTTATTATCGGCCTGGTTTTACTCGTCAGAACGCCGCTAAATTTGGTTAAAGTCGTCACCTCTTTTACGATAGCCCATAGTCTAACGCTTGCCCTGGCAACGTTCGGCATAGTGAATTTGTCTCAAGCTTCGGTCGAAGCGGTCATTGCCTTAAGTATCATGTTTCTAGGAGTAGAACTCGTTCAGGCGCAATTTGTCAGCGAACGGTTTGGCGCGGGTTCAGAAAATCAGAGCATTATGCAGCGGTATCCATGGGCTATTACATTCGTGTTCGGCTTGTTACATGGCTTCGGGTTTGCTGGGGCTTTAACTGAAATTGGCTTGCCGCAGGAGGCTGCTATTTGGGCCTTATTGTTCTTTAATATCGGTGTTGAAATTGGCCAGTTGATCATCGTGGCGGGAATGCTAGTACTGTTTGCTATACTTACTGCGGCAAAGGTAAACCTGCCTTTGATGGTCAAGCGAATACCGATCTATGGAATTGGAACGTTGGCGGGGTTTTGGTTTGTTGAACGGTCGTTAAATGTTTTACAGCTTACTTGATGCTAAATAAACTACTCACGTTGTTAAAGCCCGCGCCAAACTGGCGAGATTTACTGGCGGGTTTTACGGTAGCGCTCATTTTAATCCCCCAGTCGATAGCTTATGCGGAACTCGCTGGATTGCCGCCTATCCAAGGTCTATACGCCGCCATTTTTCCTCTTGTTGTGGCCGCTATTTTTGCCTCTTCCCCCTGGCTTCAAACCGGACCAGTGGCAATGACCAGCATTCTTATTTTCGGGGCTTTGTCATCGCTCGCTGTTCCCGGTACAGAAGAATATATCAGCTTGGCTGCATTACTCGCATTGACCGTTGGCTTGGCACGCGTGGTTATAAGTTTCGCGCGAGCAGGTTTTGTCGTGTATTTGATGTCACAGCCTGTGCTGGATGGTTTTACTACCGCGGCTGCAGTACTCATTTTATCTACTCAAATCCCTGCATTTTTTGGGGTAGACACGGCGGGGGGAAATGTCTTAGTCAGTCTGATATCTGTTTTTTCTGCGCCTGCTCAATGGTCAGTTCAATCTATGCTTTTAGGTATGATGACCATCGTGCTGCTAGTGATTGGGAAGCGAATTCATGCTTTGTTCCCTGGCGTATTGTTGGCGGTCATTTTAGGCATTGCGTACCAGCGCTTATTCGACTGTCAATGTGAAACGATCGGTTACATTCCCATTGATCTGCCAGAAATATCATTGGCTCTTCCCTGGCACCGAATCGATGAGTTAATTTTGCCAGGCTTTGTCATTGCGTTGGTCGGCTTTGCTGAACCGGCGGCAATAGCGCGTACCCTCGCAGCGTCAAATAGAAGGCCGTGGAGTGCTAATCGCGAATTTCTTAGCCAGGGGGCCGCCAATTTAGTCGCTGGTATAACCAGTGCATTTCCCGTTGGAGGTTCTTTTTCCAGAACTCTAATTAGTCATACTGCAGGTGCCACCTCTCGTTGGAGTGGCGCGATTACCGGGCTTGTAGTCTTAGTATTTTTGCCCGCTGCCAATATTTTATCGTCGCTACCGAAAGCTGTTTTGGCTGCGATAATCATTGGCGCTGTTTTTCCTCTCATTAAGTTTGGTCCTTTATTGCAGTTGATGCGCAGTTCACGTGCCCAGTCGTTGGTAGCATGGGTGACATTCTTGTTAACTCTGATATTGTCGCCGAGAATTGACCTCGCCGTGTTATTTGGTATGGGACTTGGAATAGCGGTGCATTTGTGGCGCGAAAGGCGCATCAACATCGTGAGTCGCTATGTGGAGCACACTTTGCATTTGGAGCCAACGGGCGTACTGTTTTTCGGGTCGGCAAACAGTCTCGATGAAACACTCGTCGAGGAACTGGTGAAACATCCCGATGTGGAGACGCTAATTCTTGATTTACGTAGACTGGGTCGTATCGACTATACCGGTGCGTTAGTTATTCAACGAGTTGCTACCGAAGCTGAACTTGCCGGCTTGGAAGTTCAGGTTATTCCCGGTCAGCCCCCCCAAGGCGCTCGTTTACTACGCCGCGTATTTGGCGAAGGGTCCAACTGGATTGTCGAGCCCTAAGGTTTGACTACGTTTCCAATAGCCCAGTTACAATAAATACAATCAACGAAAGGCGCTGGAATGAAGAGAAACAATCAGCTCATGCCGTATCTGCCTCATTGGTATCGAAACGCTCCTGTCACCGTGGATTACTAGTCATTTTCCTAGTGGTGCTTTTACTGTGGAACGATGTAAAACCTGATTCGACGCTATCGCATTTTTGGACCTTGTCTATTGCGTTGGGAGTATTGACGGTGTGAAAAATTAGCGCTAGTGTAATGTAGATGATTCGTTGATTGACAATTCAAATTTAGGGACTTTTTATAAAACCGGGAGACTATAATGAGACTTTTTTGCCGCCCATCTGTGGCGCTTATCGCATGCCTATTTTTAATACCTTTCTCAGCTAATGCAGCTTTTTTTGATACTAAAACCAAGAAGGGAGAAGGGGGAACAAAAGTTACCGACCTGACAAAATGTTCAACGCCTATCGGAACTGCCGCACTTCAGGAACCAGAATTTCCGATGTATCACCACTATGGACTCAAGAAGTCGCCGACACCTATGGTTAAGCTATTGATGTCAAAAAGTAAATGTTTCAAGGTGCTTGCACGTGGTCAGGCCGTTCGATCAATGAAATCTGAGCGTGCATTTGCAGACGATGGGGAGCTTCAAAAAGGTAGTCGCATGGGTGGCGGTCAAATAAAGGCGGCCGACTATATCATTGTTCCCAGCATCGTCCATGAAGATTCCAATGCCGGTGGCAAAAACATTGGTGGTGCTATCGGCGGGTTTATCGGTGGTAAACTCGGTGCAGTGGCTGGAATGTTAAAGAATAAAAGCCTCGAGGCACAAGTCTTGCTGGAAGTGGTTGATCTGCGTACCAGTGAGCAAGTCGCAATTGTTGAAGGTAGCGCTAAAAAAAGTGACCTAACATTTGGTGCTGGCGGTTTCTTTGCCATAGCGGGTGCACTGGGTGGAGGCTATGAAGATACGGATATTGGAAAAATCGTGACTGCGGCATTTATTGACGCTCACAATAAACTTGCCGATGAGCTCGGCGGTATTGCGCCGGGATCAGCCGCCGCCGCAGACAACGCCGGTTACATGATAAGTACCAATGTTAAAATGCGGGGTGGACCTACTACAAAGGCGCCGGACCTTGGTACGATGTACGAAGGTACAGGAGTGATTCTTACGGGAGTGGAAAACGGCGAATGGCGAGAAATAGAAGCCATGGGGAAAACAGGCTGGGTTAAGCAAATGTACCTTACACGTTGATTTGTTTCTAACTAATGTGAATTGACCGTCGGTGCGAAGGCTTTGCAAAAAGCAGCAAGCGGTGACCCTGATTTCAAAGGTGTGCTTTGCGTTCAGTCCTTTTAAAGTCGGCGCGAGATCTGTAAATCGATATCCCGGCCAATTCACCCTAGGCGATAATTCGCTTTAACCTTAACCTTAACCTTAGCCATAGCCATAGCCATAGCCATAGCCATAGCCTTAACCTTAATCTAGTCCAATGCTGCGAGTGCTGTCTCGATCAGTTCCTTGGTTTTTTTGCCGACCGGCATGATGGGCAATCTGACTTTCTCTTCACACAAACCCAATAAGAATGCAGCATACTTGACCCCAGCCGGGCTAGGTTCCAGAAAAAGAGCTTTATGTATTGGGACGAGTTTTTGATGCAATTGTAGCGCTCGAGTATAGTTGCCTTCCTTGCAGGCGTTCTGCATCTGAGCACAGAGCTTTGGCGCTATATTGGCTGTGACGGAAATACAACCTTGGCCGCCCATTGCATTGTAGGCAAGCGCTGTCATGTCCTCGCCGGAAAGATAGCTAAAAGGTTTAGTTATTCCCAGTTGTTCGAGACTGATTCGTGCCAGGTCGGCAGTCGCATCTTTCACACCGACAACACGGGGCAATTGGGATAACACCGCCATCGTTTCCGGTAATACGTCGACAATTGTTCGCGGTGGTACATTGTAAATGATCATCGGTATGTCGGTATTATCGTGGATGTATTTAAAGTGCTCTAACAAGCCCAATTGCGAGGGGCGGTTGTAGTAACCGGCGACACAAAGAACGCCGTCAGCACCTATTCTTTGCGCTGTTTGTGCGTAGTCTAATGCTTCTATCGGATTATTAGATCCTGCACCAGCGATCACCGGGATACGGCCATCAGCCTCCTCGACGACGATTTTCAAGACCTGTTTGTGTTCTTCACTCGTTACCGTTGAAGCTTCACCGGTCGTTCCCACTGGAACCAGTCCAGATGTTCCGCTTTCTATTTGCCAATTGACCATCTTTACGAGGGATTCCTCGTCAATTTCTCCATTTTTGAAGGGCGTTACCATGGCGACATAAGATCCACAAAACATTATTATCTCCTTTTTTGAGCAAAAAAAAGCCCGGTTGCAAAAATGCGACCGGGCCCCTAACTGTAATTTTTCTGTTTAATTACACACGCGAAGCACGGCTGCAGATCTTTGTTTGACAGCTTTTCGTTTCAATTTTGTATTGCTTGTGTGTCGTGTAGTCATGGTTTCGATGGTCGATATGTTTGTTCGGATAATTGCCGTGCAGAATAACATTCGTAAACGAGAATTCAAACAGTTTTTTCCCACGAACTGCTCACGGAGTTCTATGAGCCGAGGATAGCAGCCAGAAAATTTTCTGGTCTTTCTTTTTCACGGCTCCAGGTAAAAGAGTTAAGCAAATTTCCGCTGCAACCAATCGATGATGATCCTATTTACCTCCTCCGGTTTTTCTTGCTGTGTCCAGTGGCCACAATCCTTAACGGTATATTTTTCTAAATCTGCTATAAAGTCTTCCATGCCGTCCGCGGAGGAGGGCGGTAAGATGACATCATTTTCCGCACCGATATAGAGGCTTGGCACATCGATTGTTAAAGCTGCGTCTTTCATGATTGTGCCCATTTTTATCGCGTTACGATACCAGTTTAATCCTCCTGTAAAACCGGTAGCTGAAAATGTATCGCTAAAATATTGGATCACATCCTCCTGTAGGAAAGGTTCCGCGACCATTTTCCGGTTGCTAATTAAAGTCAATAAATCGAGTTGCCGTTCTGGCGAATTTTTAGGAAGTCGTGCAAATATACTCTTGTTCCAAATACCGCCCCGGCTCAGCATAAACTCCATGGAGAAGCGTACGTCCTTCTCCAACACGGCTTCGGCGCGTCCAGGTTGCATAAAGGTCATTGCATAATAATTGGGAGACATTGTAATTGGAGATTTTTCTCCGCGTTCGGCTGGAGGAAGGTTGGAAGGTCGAGAGGCTGGAGTATTTAATCCAATTATTCCGAGGCAGCGGTCAGGATGTAATCTTGCCATGGACCAAACGATACCTCCCCCCCAGTCGTGCCCGCAGAAAATGGCCTTATCAATGCCTTTCGCATCTAACATACCAATAAGGTCGTCACATAAAAACTGGATGTCGTATTGGCTGTTGTCAGCAGGGCCGCGTGTGAGACCGTAGCCTCTTTGGTCTGGCGCGATAGCGCGGAATCCTGAATCACTTAAGGCCTTAATTTGATTGCGCCAGGAAAAAGCCAATTCGGGAAACCCGTGACAAAATACGACTGGAATACCTTGTCCCTGTTCGTAAACTGCCATGCTAATGCCATTGGTTTTTACAAATTCTGGCTTCGGCATATAAGGTGCTGGTTTCACCAATGGGACGGTCTCAGACCAAAGCGGATAAGAGGGAACGAGGCTAAGTAGGCCGCTCGCAGTTGAAATTTTTATAAACTCACGGCGAGATTTCAGCATCATCTGATTCCTTTTATGTGGCCGATTTCTAAACAATTATGCAGCTTGTGAAGCTAACAAAATACTGTAGGATGATCAATTATTAGCGCTAGTCAAATGATGAATTATCGTTAATTTTTGAAATCAATTTTGGGAGTTATGTCATTAAAGTCGTCAGTGTATTAGGGAGTGGGTGGCTCGGGCTGCCTTTATCGAAACAGTTGCTTTCGAGGGGAGTCGAGGTAAAGGCATCGACCCGTTCAGAAGTGCGTTTGCAGGAGATCTCGGCTATCGGCGCGGAGCCATACGTTGTTGATATTCACCAGCTCACCGATAATATCGGTACTTTCCTGCAGGCGGAACTTTTGATCATAAACATAACGTCCAAAAGCATTGCGGATTTTTCTGGTCTTCTACGTGAGATTGAAAAATCGGAAATAAAAGAAGTGCTTTATATCAGCTCTACGTCGGTCTACAAAAGTCATAACGTTACGGTGTCAGAGTCGCAGGGTCAGGAGTCCGAGGACAGTCTGTTGTTTCAGATAGAAAACCTATTTCGGCATTGCGAGTCGATTGAAACTACTGTCGTTCGTTTCGGGGGGTTGATTGGATACGGCCGTGACCCAGGCAATTTTTTCCGAAAGGGGAAGCGTGTTCAAAATCCAGAGTCTCCGGTCAATCTCATCCATCGTGATGACTGCATTGGCATAATTGAAGCGATTATTTTGCAAGAAAGTTGGGGAGACACGTTTAATGCGTGTGCAGATACGCATCCAACAAAAAGAGAATTCTATACTAAGGCGGCCTTGCGCATTGGAAACCCTGCCCCACAGTTTGAGGAATCCGGAGTCGATTCTTTCAAATTGGTGAGTAGTCAAAAGGTAAAAGACAAACTCGGTTATCAGTTCAAAGTTCCAGATCTGATGGCGATTTGAGACAGGCGCCAGCGTTCGCGTCTACGTTTTATTACAGGGCAGTGAGTTTGCGAAGATAGAGCGGTCACAAGGTGTTTGCGTTTAGGGAAAAGGGTTACCTAAATTGCGGTGCCGGTTAATTTTACGGATTGATTTCTACGAATTAGATAGTCAAATGAATCTCTGTACGAACACCGCTCGTACTATTTCATGTTACTTCCCTGAAAAACACTTGCATGGTCAGATTCCTCTCGTTAGTCTTCTTCCTACAGAATTTAAAAGGCTATCTATTATGAGCGCTATACCTACTATAGACATGCGGAATATTGACGCCAAGGCATTGCGCGACATTGACGTGGCTTGTCGAGATCACGGTTTCTTTAAGTTGATCGGACACGGTTTAAACGACCTCATTGATCAAATGTGGGAGCAAACCAGTCTTTTTTTTGCCTCGCCTCGTGATCTGAAAGTTTCAGTGATGCGAACCGAAGAGAACGCATTTGGATATTACGATCGAGAGCTCACAAAGCAAATGCGTGATCAAAAGGAAACGTTTGATTTTCATGGTAATGCCGCCTGGGAGAAACAGCCGACATTGTGGCCCGACAAAGAAAGCAATGATTTGCAGGAGATGGGACTCCAAGCTTTCGAATCAACACTAAAAGAGTATTATGCAGCCAATACTGTTTTGGCTGAGAAAGTCCTGCAATTAGTCTGTCGTGCCATGGGTAAAGAAGCGAGTGAACTCGATACCCTGTTTGCAAAAAAACATACGAGCTTGGCGCGGCTCAATCATTATCCGTCATATGATCCCCTGCCGGAAAAAGAACGGGACGGGATTAACAAACTCGGTGATATGGCTCTTCATCACCATACCGATCCCGGCGGAATTACCTTATTGTATCAAGACAATATTGGCGGTTTGCAAACCCTGTCGGAGTCCGACGGCTGGATTGACGTTCCTCCCGAGGAGTATTCATTTGTGGTTAACCTCGGAGACTTAATGCAGGTATGGTCTAATGATCAGTATAAAGCCGCAGTGCATCGTGTCGTTCCGGTCCCTTCAGGTTCATCGCGTTACTCTATTCCCTATTTCTATTCCCCCGCCGGCAGTGCCCCTATTGAGTCTCTGATAGACGATCAGGAATCCCATTATCGAACGTTCACATGGGGAGAATACGGCAAGGCGCGATCCTACGACAATTTTTCAGATCTCGGCAAGGCGGACACACAAGTCACGGATTATCGTCTGGGGCAGTGAATGTTGGTTGCGGTGTTACGCCGCTTTACAGTTGAGTTGTGGGTGCGCCCCTGTAGCGTAAAATTTCCTTGGCGAACCGCTGCCCCATTCGACGATAGCCCGCCGGATTAGGATGTAGATCATCGGGTAAGTCTTTCGCGTCATCTTTGTTAAACAAGCTTAGGCCGTTTAAGTAGAATAGGTTTTGGTCTCCCGCTTCATGCCTCTTTTTAACAAGATCCTCAATAATATCGCGGACTCTTGTTAATGTTAGGCAGCCCCCTTGAATTTCTTCGTGGCCTGTCAGCGTCTTGAATTGTCCGTTAGAGTCGGGAATAGTAGGTCCCGGTTGGGTTTCCGCACTGGGACAGTAAATCGGAGAAATGAGTACAATCGGTGTATCTGCATGGCCCTCGCGGATGGTATCGATAAACCCATGTAGAGTTGGAGTAAAGACACGTTCTCGCATCGAATCCATGTTGATAATGTTGATTCCGGTTTTTATTGTAATGAGATCAGTTTTTGTATCGCGTATTGTCCGAGCCACAAATTGATCTAAGTGGCATTGACCACCAAAGCCGAGATTCTGTAAGTGTATATTGTTAAGGTCAGCGGCCACCGCCGGCCACGAACCGGTGGGCTGATCCGCTTCCATACAATGGCTGATAGAACTTCCGTAATGAAGCCAGCGATTTTCTTGGGGAAGACTGACTGGATTAACAACATTGGCATTACGCAAATCCAGCTGTTGAATTTCAACGAAGGCATTGTGGGGTAACCAGATTTCACAGCGTTTTATGTGTTTACCCAGACCTGGAAAACTAACTATATAGGCATCACCTTTTTCCATTGTGTAATCTTCGGGATTGGTCCGATTGATGAGTATGGTGTTGCCGTTTCCGGAGCAGTAGCTGTCGACTAGTTTCCCGTCGACTTTCAAATCAAATACAACAGGCCTGGGCTCCTGCGGCGGGTAAAACATTCTAGTGGTTTGTACTCGAAGTTGAATGTCATCCGCATCGGTTTCGAATACGATTCTTACTCCCGAAGGCATCCTCACCACAGTGTTCATCATTTCCGGTATTTGGTTTCTTGTCCAGGCCGGTAGCCGTCGTGGGCTAATCCCGAGTGGCCTAACATCGAAATCATAGTGGCCAAAAAAGGAGACGGGGCCTGCTGCTAAGGAGTTCGCGTCGAATATCATGGGTTTTCTCGTTGATTGTTGTTAAGCGAGCCAGATTGGAGTCGCTGCTTCTTTATTTGCAAATAGTATAATCAATATCTTTGTTGGGTAGGTGATTATGAAGAATAAAAACACGTGTAGAAGCATAAACCGTACATTAAGGAAAATGAAATTGGGGGGGGGGTATAAGTTTCATCATATTGAGAACTATTTGAGCGGCAATACGTAGTGCCCGATTATGGAAACCTTTCGTGGAATACACGTTCGGTATCGGAAATCAGTTGTATCACAATAGGCATGAGCGCGTTAAAATATTCCGAAGCAACCCTCATACCACCCTATATCCGGCTAAACTCACTACCACTGATATCTATTATGAACAATCGTCCTGAAACAAAAGACTGGCGAACTCCGGGTAATTGTCTTGTATTAATGGCAGCTGCAGCGCCCTTTTGTTTTGGCATATGGATGGCACTCCTAAATAATTTCAGCGTTGAGGTGGTGAAGTTTGGTGGTAGCGAAATCGGCATGTTACACAGCATCAGAGAGATACCGGGCTTTTTGGCATTCACCGCGGTTTTCGTATTGCTGTTATTAAGAGAACAGGTTTTTGCCCTGTTGTCTTTGCTTCTTTTAGGCCTGGGAGTCATGTCAACGGGTTTGTTTCCCAGCGAGTACGGTTTGTATATTACTACGCTCATTATGAGTATCGGTTTTCATTATTTTGAAACGGTGCAAATGTCCTTGTCACTACAATGGCTTAGCAAAGAAGAAGCGCCAAAATCATTAGGTCGTCAAATATCCTCGCGCTCAATTGCTTCAATTTTTGCTTACAGCGCGATTTGGTTGTTAATCGAAGTCTTTGAATTAGATTATATTTGGCTTTACCTCCTGGGTGGGGGAGTGACTATCTCTATGTGCTTGTTTATTTGGTTTAGTTTTCCTCGGATCGACGGGCATACTCCGCAAGTTAAGAAAATAGTCCTGCGTAAACGTTATTGGCTGTATTATGCGCTCACTTTTATGGGAGGCGCTCGCCGTCAGATATTTGTTGTTTTTGCCGGTTTTCTACTGGTGCAAAAGTTTGGCTACTCGGCGGCTAACATCTCTGCTTTGTACTTGATTAACTATGTTATAACGAGTTTTGTTGCGCCAAAACTCGGTGGAATTATCGGTCGGTTTGGGGAGCGTAATGCGCTTGTGTTCGAGTATGTAGGTCTTATTGCAGTCTTCTTAACCTATGCATTTGTTGAAAGTCCTATCGTTGCAGCAACGTTATATGTCATCGACCATTTGTTTTTTTCCTTCGCCATTGCCCAAAAAACGTATCTGCAAAAAATAGCTGACCCCGCTGATATCGCCGCAACGACAAGTGTTAGTTTTTCTATTAACCATATTGCGGCGGTTTTTATACCGGTATTGTTTGGAACGTATTTGTGGAGTTTGTCTCCCTCTTATGTATTCTTTGCTGGCGCAGCAATGGCCGTTGTTTCGCTGATCTTATCCCTAATAGTACCTCGGTTTCCGACGGAAGGTCACGAGACGATTTTTAGACCCCAACTTAATAAAGCGCCTCTGGCTGGCGGTTAATAACCGCTACCTAAACTCGGTCGTCGATTTAACGAAGATCAGAAAAATATCTAGCGAAAAAATTTCTATTGCACGAGGTTTTTGCAGTTTTTTCAGAGTCATTATGGCTAAGGCGGCTATTGCTGTCCGGCTGCTAAAGCCGGCTTCTCTGGAAAAATGAACAAGATATTCGTAGACGAAGGAAATTTTGCAACATAGAATAATCCTGGGAAGTCATGACATCTTTTCTTAGTATTGTTTAACACCACATCGTTAGATTCCGGATAAATAACAACAATTAATGATACACATCGAGGGAATTATGGGTAGATTAGAAGGAAAGGTAGCTGTTATCACTGGCGGGGCAGGCGGTATTGGCCGCGCTGCAGGCCAATTATATGCCAATGAGGGCGCTGATGTTCTACTCGTGGATCTCGATCAGTCGGCATTAGAAGACGCCTGTGCTTCCATAGCCAGTAATAAAGTCAGCTATTTTGTCGCAGATGTCACGAAATCAGATGACAATAAGGCAATGGTGGCTTGTGCTGAAGAACGTTATGGAGGGGTAGATATTTTTCTGGCCAATGCGGGCATTGAGGGCGATGTTTGTCCATTGGTCGATTATGATGAAGACCGTTTTGAGCAAGTGATGAACGTCAATGTCAAAGGTGTTTTCCTTGGTATGCAAGCCAGTATTCCCGCAATGAAATCACGAGGTGGTGGCAGCATTGTGATCACTTCATCGGTCGCCGGTGTCGGTGCGGCCCCGGGAATCAGTCCTTATGCCGCTAGTAAGCATGCGGTAATAGGATTAATGCGATCTGCCGCGAAGGAATGCGCGCCTGATAATATTCGCGTGAACACCGTCAACCCGTCACCGGTGGAGACACGCATGATGCGATCCATTGAGGAAGGTTTTGGTGATGGAGAAGAGCTTGCCGACGTAAAAGCGAGAATGGAAGCGAACATTCCTATGCAACGGTATGCCAACCCTCAGGAAATTGCTCAAGTCATGTTGTTTCTAGCCAGCGATGACAGTTCTTGGGTGACTGGGTCGATCAACATGGCAGATGGCGGTATGACGGCTTAAGCTTGGATAGAGTGGGGATGGTTTGGCGAACTGTCCCACTGTCGGTTTTTTATTTTGCTCTCTTTTAAAAGTAATACGTACTGCCTGTTCTATTGGCGATGCTAGCTGCCTGCCTATTCAAAGGAATGTTCAGTTATTGAACATTCCCACCACTATTCTTAGTTGAGGCCGATTAAAATGATAAAAGTGGACACGGGAACTGAAGAGTTATTGTGTGAGATTAGCGAACGAGTCGCTATTGTTACTTTGAATAAGCCGCATAAAAAAAATGCCCTAGGGGATGTTCTAACGCCTGCGCTACGTGAAATATTGCTGACTTTGGAAGCGGATAATCGAGTGGGTTGTGTCATGCTGACCGGTAGCGGTCATGCTTTTTGTTCCGGCGGAGATGTGAGTGGTATGGGGGGCTCTGAGGGGCCCCGTAAAACAAACCACGAAAAAGTGATTAATTTAACCCGAAAGCAAGAAACACTCACACTGCGTTTGTTTGAATTGGCTAAACCCACCGTTGCAGCTTTACCGGGTGCCGCTGCTGGAGCTGGCTTATCTATTGCTCTAGCCTGTGATCTTCGTATAGCCTGCGAAAGTGCCTTTTTAACAACGGCGTTTGCCAATATCGGTTTGTCTGGCGACTACGGAGCGAGTTGGTTTTTACCGCGTTTGGTCGGACTCTCAAGAGCCAAGGAGATGTTTTTCAGAGCCGAACGAATCAAAGCAACGGATGCGTTGGCCATGGGATTGATTAACCAAGTTTTTTCGGATGATACCTTTAGGGAAGACGCATTTAATTATGCTCGTCAAATAGCCAATGGTCCAGAGATGGCATTGGGCTTAATGAAGAAAAATTTGAATAGAGCTTTAGACCAACCGCTCGCAACATCTCTGGCAATGGAAGCACAACATTTGATTATGTGCGGAGGCAGCGACGAATCTAAAGAGGCAATCACGGCGTTTATGGAAAAACGACCACCCCAGTTTCACGGAGAAAAAGAATAGGGTCGCCGGACGGATCACCGACCTTCAACATAAAAAAACTTCTTAATCGATAGCTTCTGGACGGTCACTCATGATTCCTAACACTAGAAAGGTGACTGTGATTGTGCAAAGCTCGTCAGTTGTTCTTCAGTATTTTTTGTTAAGCTAATCAAAAACTGATTGTTTTCTATGCCTTCAAGCAGCGCGTTAGTTACATCTGATACCGTATCAAAGTCCGTACCGATATCGACCTCAGACGTTACATGGCTGCCTTTGCGGCCCCATGCAACGGAAGATCGCGGGAAAGCGGTATCCGTCATACGTGGAGCAAGGTAATGAACCTGAATACTGTATTGCCGGCAATAAACGGCCAATGCTTTAGCCATGCCCTGCAACGCGTATTTTGACGAAGCATAGGGCGCATTCATCCCGTTATTGTTGAATAGGCCGGCGGATGATCCGGTGATAATAATGATGCCGCTTTGTCGTTCAATCATGTCCGGAAGGAATGCATTGATGGTTCGCGTCGCGCCCATGACGTTAACGTCAAACAGGCGTTGCCATTCACTCATCGGTATTTTCTCGAATCGGCCTCCGGCGGCAACTCCTGCATTCGCCATAACAATATCCACTGGCCCTTGTCTGTTTGCTGCATCCCGTAATGTTAAAATGTCTTTATCCGAGCGCACATCACAACGTACCGTTGTCGCTTTTAGACGCTCAGCGGCGGAGTTGAGTTTTTCTTCATTGATATCGGCGATGACAACATCCGCATTTCGACTTTTGAAGGCTTCGGCAGCGTCCAGCCCAATGCCGTCTGCACCGCCGGTAATGACGGCGACTTTTCCGCTAAAATCCATTCCTTACTCCCAATAGAATTTTGTGTTCTACACTTTAGCCTTGGCGTGGATCGAAACGATCGATCAGGCCGGCAGTTTAATTGAATTATTCCTTGTCGCTGCCCAGCCATGACAGCAAGCGTACTTTCTGTTCATCCGTTGATTTTTCTTGGTCGAGTTTATTAACTTCGACCTCGGGGTTGGAAACTAAATCAATTTTCCGTAGAACCGTATCGCCGCGCTGCACGAACTCGATCACAGCGTTATCGCCCGGTTTGTATTGTTCAAGGGCTTTATCCCAAAGCTCTTGGGAGCGAATTGTTCGTCGCCCTAGTTTTACAATTTGATCGCCGCGTCCAATGCCTGCCCGATAAAGTGGCGTGCCGACAGCGGTGGTCGAGGCGACAATAGCCGCTTCTCCATTAAAGTTGAATTCTAATGGGCCCACATAAACCCGGTCTTTTTCCTTGCTTTCTAAGGATAATCCAAAAGCAGTTAATAGCTTTTGGAAATCCGGAATGTGCTGGCCCCGAACGTATTTCGCAAAGAAATTGCTAGCAAAGCCCTGATCGCCGAGCAACTTACCTAAAGTCATTTGCAGGTCTTCGGGAGTATAGGGTTTCTCGCTGGTGCCAAAGTCGCGCCACATCATCGTCATAAAGTCATCCAGTGATTTGTCTGGAAAATCTGATCTTATTGATAGATCGAGCGCCAACGCAAGCGCCCTGCCATAAATGTAGTAACTGAAAAATATGTTTCTAAAGTTCGTTTCGTCGATCGACGTTCCCGCGTCGGTAAACGGTGCCATCATACTGGAGCCTTCCGGTGAAAAATAACGACTGCCCGGTACAAGGTTCGCCTGGTTGACTATGCTCGATACGATTTCCAAGTACTCTTCGTGACTTGTCAGTTGGGCTCTTCTAATGAGCAAATCGCCGTAATAACTGGTAAACCCTTCTGCAAACCATAGGTTTTTGGTCATATTAGCTTGAGTGAAATCGAAAGGCTTAAGTGATTTAGGACGAATGCGTTCGACATTCCAGGCATGAAAAAATTCATGTGACAGAGTGCCTAGTTGTTTAAACTCTCCTTCATCTAATGAGATATTGTTTGTTAGCACCGTAGAATTTCGATGCTCCATGCCATCTCTGTCGACGTGCGGTAAATAGCAGGCAATAAACACATACTCTCCATAATCAAAATCCGGAAACTCACCAAAAACGTTCTTTTGTTCCATCACGACGGCTTTAGCGCGCCGAGTGAATTCCGCTAAGTCATCTTCGTTACCTCTATGATGAACCGCCAACTTAATACGATGTTTTTTGTTGTTATCGCCTTTGACTGTCCATTCACTGACTTGATGATCACTCAGTTCTATAGGGCTATCCATAAAATAGGCGAGTGTCGGAGCTGTGAAGGTATACTGGCTCTTTGTTTTCGGTAACTGCGTAGCCACTTTCCAATTTTTATCAAAAGGTTGGAATGTTACTTTTATCGGTCTGTTTTCGTGGCCTTTTGCCCACATAAACGTTGCCGGGATATTGAGGTGTGCATGGGTTCTGTCGACCTGGCTATAAGTTCCATCAGCTCTGTCGGCAAATAGGGTGTAGGTGATGGTAACTTGCCCGTCGTGACGACCAATATTCCATTGGTAGGGGTTAGGGCGAGAGATCGACAGGTCTTTACCTTTGCTATCAACGGCACTAACTTGATAAACGTTTTTTGCGAACTCGTGTAAAGCGTATCTCCCCGGTGATGATCGACTCATCATGACTTCCAAGGTCGGGGCTTTAATCTTCCTGAAAGTGGCCGAAATCCTGGCTTCATGATGGGCTGCGTTTTCAAACGAAACTTCATAGCTCGTTAAATTTTGTGCGAAACTTAGTGGGATTATTGTCAGTAATAGAATAACGAGTACTATTTTCATTTAGCTTCCTTCAAATGTTGTTAACGAACTGCCATTTCACGGTTCTAATAGTATTTGGTCGATGGAATAACTGGCCGGATGTAATCATCTTCACGATAATGAGCAAGGGGGTTAATCCAGAGGAAGTGGCGGTTTACCGCTTTTCCTGTCTTCCATTTAACAGAGAAAGTCATTAATCTGGGCGATCGACAAGATGGCCTGGTGGAGCCGATGATATGAAGCGAATAAATCGACATGACAAGCTGGCTCATTTGCTTCGTGTTCTTGTCGTACAGATTACCGTCTTTCTCACCGCTTGTTCCAGTGTACCGAATGTACCAGTGCCTCAAGAAATATCAAGATTTTCTGTTCGTTACGATGAAGCTTTTGCTAGTCGGCCCGATATTATTGCTGTAGAAGAACTCCATGAAATTTCCGTCGAGCAGCGACAGCATTTTCTTGACTATTTTCACGACAAGAAAAGAGAGAAGATTGCTACTCATGAGAGGTTAGCTGCCTATCTAGAGAATTTCACCGACAAATTCCTATACGAAAACGAAACCTATACGGCGGAGCAGACCTTAGCGCTTTCCCGCGGGAATTG
Source organism: uncultured Cellvibrionales bacterium (assembly GCA_913019905.1). GTDB lineage: Bacteria > Pseudomonadota > Gammaproteobacteria > Pseudomonadales > Dasaniaceae > Oceanicoccus. The sequence goes on along the minus strand of CAJVZD010000010.1, from coordinate 64,239 downwards.
CATGTCGCTGGCTACCTTAACTACCGCATTGGCAGATCTTGCCGACGTCGAGGTCGGCTACCAATTGGCAGATTCGACACCGGTTTTTAGTTTTCGAGACAGTGTTGTGATTAAAGGTGTACATGTTCGTACCAAGCTTTACGATCCAAGTTTTGTTCCCGAAGAAGGTCGGTTTTACCTGCGAAGACCTGGCCTGAAAATAGATTACTTTCCAAGTGGCGCGGAACGATTCATAAGCAATGTTTCAAAAAATAATTATGTCTCCAGATATTATCTTAATCTCGCTGCCGTTGCGATCAGGGAGAAAAACTACTCTCGTGCATACTGGCTCGCTATCGAGTCTCTGGATATTTATCCCTTAAATAGCGACGCCTATAATACCCTGGGAATAATCTACCGACGCTCTGGCGAAGTGGAGAAAGCTGAGGAAGTCTATCGGTATGGTATTGAGAATTTTCCCGACAAACTGACATTGTTAAAAAATTATCGAACGTTACTCAGTCTTCAAAGCCGTGGCGACGAAGCGAAGCTTATCAGTGAAAAAATTGAGAAAATCGATGATCCTAACCCTTTTCCGTTCATCTATGCTGGCAAAGAAGCTTATGATGCTGGGCGTTACTCCGAAGCGATAAAATTTTACCTCCGCGCGTTAAATATGGCTCCTTATATCCACGAGGCCCGTATTGCGTTGGCACAATCCTATTATCGTACCGGAAAAATTAGTGCAGCCGAAAAGCAGTTGCAAGCTGCCATTGAGTCTGCGCAGGAACCGATTGACCGCAAGCTTTATCAAGCTAAACTTATGTCATTAACGGTGGAGACTGATTAGATTAGAAGTCTGGCGTCCGATGTAGATATCGATGCTCACTAACTATCGACGTTTACTAGATATCGATGCTCACTAGATTTCGCTCAGCGAGATTATGCTATATTTAGAATTACCAATCATGGTACTTGTCGAATCGCCTGTTGACTCCTAAGATTGTTTAATGAGTAATCCCCGCCTTTTTTTCACTTATATAGATAATATCGTTGGACTGATTATTGAGGTATTATGCGATATTGTTGTCTGATTTTTTCCATTTGTTGTTTGTATTTAAATAGTTTTACCGTTGTCGCGCAGCCTCTGGTAGTGGGAATGACTCATCTGCCACCCTTTTTTGTGGTTGGCTCCGACGGTTCTGTATCGGGGACACTGACCGACCTTCTGAAAAGAACCTTGAGCGATGCTAACTTACCCTACGTCCTCGAATCGTATCCCCCCAAACGTTTGTACGAAAACGTGGCAGCCGGAGCGACAGACCTCACGATTGGGATTAGGGAAGGTAATCCGCGCAGCGACAGTCCAGTGATTTACAGTAAATTCCCCGTTGCGAGTATTGAGCTAAGAATATACGCTTTAAAATCGACCGTACTGCCAAGCAAAATCGAAGGTCTAATAGGGCGGAAGCTTGGCTTGATTCGAGGATTTCAATATGGGACGAAACGACAATTGTTTGCTCATCCAGAAAATTCACCGAGGCCAGTGGACATCAATACCCATGAAAATGCCTTGGCGATGTTAGTGAATGGCCGCATCGATTTTTTACTCGATTATAAGGAACCGGTATCCAGTGCGATTAGAAAGGATCAAGAGGAATTGCTTCACCATTTGACTCTGCAGAGTTTTGATATGTATTTTACACTTTCGAAAGGATATCCAGGTGCGCCGGAAATTTTAAAAATTCTCGAGAATACCTACAGCCGTTATTGAATCAGAAATTGCTGAACCAGGGGCTCTTGAACGAATAGGGGGTAAGGATTGTACAAGACAGTGTGTTTCATCATTCTCTGTAAAATGAAGTGACCGCATTTGAGATTACTCGCCAAGGGTCTAATTCGATGTTTCAGGCGACTTTCTTTCAGGAGATGTTTAGGGCTAACGTTGAATGTTATAATAGTCCTTTGAACGGTAACCAACGACTGCAAAAACAATAAGGCCCTAAAGAATTATGACAGAATTTATGCAGTTTTTAATTGAACACGGTTATCTGCTTATTTTTGTGTGGGTGGCGCTCGATCAGCTTGGTTTACCGTTACCTGCAATTCCGCTGATCTTAGCGGCGGGGGCATTGGCAGGCACAGGAGAGCTCACTTTTGGCTGGATAATTGTCGTCTCGGTCTTAGCGGCTGTCCCGATCGACGTTTGTTGGTATTTGTTGGGCCGGTCTAAAGGTGCAAAAGTTCTAAACCTTGTATGCAGTATTTCGCTCGAACCCGATTTTTGCGTCCGAAACACGGAGCAATTATTTTTTAAATTAGGCCTTTCTTCCGTAATCATTGCAAAATTTTTACCGGGATTGCAGACGCTCGCTCCGCCAATGGCAGGTCTGACGGGTATGAAAATGTCGACGTTTGTGGTTCTCGATGTACTTGGGACCGTGATATGGACCTGTATTTTTGGATCCATTGGTTTTATTTTCCATAATGAATTGGAACTTATTGCCTCGAAAATAACTGAATTAGGGGCTGTTGCTGCTTATCTGTTTTTAGCAGTTGTGGCGATTTACATTGGGGTCAAACTCTTGCGGCGGCGTCTGTTCCTGAGGTCTCTTAGAATGAGGAGGCTGGATCCGATCGAAGTGAATAAGCGGATGAATTCGGACGAAGATATCCACATTATCGATTTGCGCCACAGAAGTGATTATGACCAATTACCGCAAATGATCCCCGGCGCTGTTCGCGTGCCGATGGAGGCGATTGATCAACATTATCAACATATACCCAAGAATGCCGATATCATCCTCTACTGTAGTTGACCAGACGAAGCATCGAGTGCACGTGTTGCGCTCAAGTTAAAACGATACGGCATACTAAACGTTTTCCCTCTGGATGGTGGTATTGCTGATTGGATTGAGCACGGGTTTGAAACAGTGAGCCACGGAGATGGTAGTGGGAATGATAACGGAGATCTTAGTGGTGAAAGCACCTGACATCATTGAGTAGTGCTATGTCAAGGTGTTGCGAGTAGGTATGGCCAAAGGAGTTAAATTTGAAGTTCTGTTGTGTTTTTGTAACCAAGCTATCAGCCGTGTTAATAGTCGTTCCATTTTTTCTGTATTCGGTCAATGTCTTGGCGCTGGAGTCCGCGTCGGAGCACTTGGTTAAGGCGATCTCGAAAAAACAGTTCTCTTCCTATCAGGATCTAAATGATTTCATCGAACAATCTCCGAAGGTGACTGAAATGGTCGCGCCAACTAGCGACGACATAGAGAACTACGGGGCAGATTTAGTAAAAGCTGTGACGGGATCAGATTGTAATCGGGATGGTAAAATTGACGATAAGAATGTCTGTACTGCCACGTTCTACAAACTGTGGTTCTTGTATAAACGTTAGAGGGTTGTGTTCAAATTACTGAGCATTTTGAATTGCTAGGCCCATTACGTTTGTCAGACCCATTACGTTTGTCAGGCCCATTTAATTGCCAGACCTTAGTTGATTCATTAGGCCCGTCTCATTTCTTAGGGCGAGCCATCTCTGTCTGTCTAGATTAGTACGTTACGAAGTTACAGGAAGTTGAAAAATGGCGGGGTACCGAAATCGATTGCCACAGTTGTCGGGTGATTTATATCTGACTGACGCAGGCCTTGAAACAGATCTTATATTTAATCACGGCATCGAAATCCGCGAGTTTGCTGCTCACACCTTATTATTGAACTCGGAAGGACGAGGCGCTATCGACGCTTATCTTGCCGATTTTCTGGCCCTGGCAAATAGATACAATACCGGTTTTATATTGGATACGCCGACGTGGAAAGCTCATATGCATTGGGCCGCTGATCTTGGTAGTACAGAAAATGAATTGTGTGAAATAAATATCGACGCTGTGCGGTTTGTCGAAAAAGTTAGAGACCGTTTTCCACGAAACCAAAAGCCAATTGTGCTTAATGGTGTGATCGGCCCCAAGGGCGACGCCTATGCGCCAGAGGAGAGGCTGACACCCGTGGAGGCACAGGATTACCATTCTACACAAATTGGCTGGTTGGCAAATACCAACGTAGACATGCTTACCGGCATGACCATCACGCAATCTGACGAAGCGATCGGTCTGGTGCGAGCGGCGCAAAAAGTAGGCCTGCCTGTTGTTGTGTCGTTCACGGTTGAGACGGATGGCCGGTTGCCTACAGGGCAGTCTCTGGCCAGTGCGATCCGCGCAGTCGACGCCGCAACCGCATCCGGTGCTGTGTATTATATGGTGAACTGCGCCCACCCAGATCATTTCTTTAATCAATTTGATGGTGACGACTGGACGCACCGTATCAGAGGAATACGTTGTAATGCATCTCGGTTGAGTCATGAGCAGTTAGATGCATGCGAAACCCTTGATGACGGTGATCCATTGGAGTTTGCCATGCAGTACAAGTCACTCATTGCACAAATGCCCTGGTTAAATATTTTTGGTGGCTGTTGCGGGTCTGATTTACGGCATGTTGAGCAGGTAATAGCTGCAGTTTCCGAAATTCGATAGCGTTGACAACCAACGTATGGCTAACAGTTAAACCGATAATCGTCGAGGAATTAGGGTAGTGGCCATCGCAGCAACGGTCAATTCGTATCTCCTCAAATAATTCATTCCTGAAGTAGCTGCCCCACCTATCACCGGGCATTTTTTTATCCGGCGTTTGATACTTGTCGATACGTAATCGGTAGAAATAGTTCTTTTCCCCCGGCTGCCCTTACAGTTTGCGTTTTAACCATTTTCCCGCTGTTGTCGAGTATTCAACTATTGCTGTCCATAGTTTATAGCCGTGTAGAGTTACGATCTTGAGCCCGGCAAGGTAACCGAGGTAGGACGCAATTAGCCAGATCCAGCCGTTGTTAATTTCGACATAGTCTGCCAAGGTTTGAAACCACAAAAATGCGGCAACGAGATTCATAAGGGAATTAATCAGTAGATTCACGATCATGTCTACGTCAATACTGGGAAACCAGTTACCGGACGAAAATGCAGCTCCCAAGAAATTCCAGATTTCGATAACTTCTATAAGAAGATAAGTCATTACGGCCATGGTGCCGTAGAATCCGCCGCCGAAGAACATGATTTTCCCGTGTACGAGATCACCGCCGGCGCGGCCGCTGAGTTTAAATTCGGATCCCTTGTCCGGTGTTGAAGCCTTTTTTGTTTTCTTTTGTGCCTTGGTGGCGGCTCTATGCTGCTGTCGAAGATTGCCTTCACTGTCGAATGCATCCATCCGGCCACTGTTTATCGACCACTGCAATATCACAAATGTAAAAGCGCAGACAGGCACTGCGCCCATCACCAGTGCTTTTATAATTTCAAATGTCGTATTGAAATCCATGTTGAAATCCATGTTGAAATCTAAAGTCGAAATAGAGAATTGAAAATGCTGAAATCTCAACAACTGATTGTATCTCAAAGTCTTTTTGATTGTAGCAAATTGCGGGTCATCAAAAATTCGATCGAAGGTATGCCCTTTATCTGTTCGCACAAAACAGTCTTGCTTTTCGATACTGCTATGGACGGGAGGCGTACCACGAGCACGCGTGATACCGAAAATTATTGAAAGCGGAAACACTCTTTGTCATCTTGAGTCGGAGGACGCCAAATATTACAGCCTATCTCAAGACATATAAATGTTGTAATATTACACTAAAGGCGTATAGTTTATTCTTTTGTAATATTGACTTCTGACTATGCCGCACTCTGTCACTGCCAAATCGCTAATATTGGACTTGTTGCGCACCAGTAAACCTAGTGCTTTACCTGTTCGTCTGCTAGTAGATACGGCTGCCATATTTGAGATCAGTGAAAATGCACTGAGAGTTAATCTCAATCGCCTAATTAAGCGAGATGCCATCGCGCAAGACAGCAGGGGTTATTACCAAGTTTCAGAAACGACCAGCCCTTTGCGAAACTGGGTCTCGGGTTGGCGTGATGGAGAGAAGCGTATCAGACCGTGGAATTCACAATGGCTTAGTTTACAGCTTTCAAGCGCACTTAAAGCAAAGGCGGGCGAACAATTGCAGCGAGCCGCTTATCGATTTGGGTTCCGCCAATTTTGGGATAGCTGTTGGATAAGACCGGACAATCTACGGGTAAATAGTCGAGAGCTAAGGTTACTAATATCGCAGCTATCGGGAAAGGACGATTTTCTGTTGACGGAGGTTGCTCATTTTGAATGTCAACACGACCCCGCAGAACTATGGCCCATTACCAGCTTAGAGCAAGAATACCAAGCACAAACAAATCGATTAAACACCAGTTTAGAGAATCTTGAGACGGTTGATTTAGCGACAAAATTTCGCGAATCTTTTATCCTGGGTGGCGATTGTATTCACACATTAGCCATCGACCCACTATTACCACCAGAAATGATCAATACCGATTTAAGGGACAACTTAACGGAGCTCATGCACCGTTACGATCGAGTGTGCCGCCCGTTTTGGCAAGAATTGTTTTCTCATTACAAATTTAGCCACTCGCCTGCACATTTGGAGCCGCAACTTAACCAGCTGCTAGCCATTAGCTAGACCTATGACCAGGATTTAATCAATGAAAATTAGTGATGTATTAAGTAGAGAAGAAATTGCGCATTTCACGACAAAAAATGATCTGCAGGGCCTCGGAGTAGTTGCCTCTACTTGGGCGAGTATTTTGCTCCTTTTTTATATCGTATCGACGTGGACTAACGTTTTTACTTTATTAATGCTGGTGTTACTCTTACCAGGACGAATGTTAGCCTTGTCAATTATATTTCACGACTGTGGACACCGCCTGTTATTTAAGAGCGATCGGCTCAATCATTTTTTTGGCCAATATTTTGCCGCCAACCTTGTTTTTTCTGATCTTCCCAGCTATGCAAAAGGCCATCTAAAACATCATAAATTGGCCGGTACCGATCAAGACCCAGACCTTCGCAATTATAAAAATTATCCTGTTTCCAAGGGCAGTTTTAAACGTAAGTTAATGCGGGATATCACTGGGAAAACCGGCTATAAGTTATTAAGGTTTGTGGTAAAAAGTGCGCTGGCTTATCGGCACGAAGACCAGCGCCAATTCGCCTTACCGTTCGTTAAAGAGTTGATGGTACAAGTCGTCTTTGCAACAGCTGTTGCAGTCCTTTTTTCTCCCTACCTGTATCTCGCGTGGGTAGTTACCTTTCTTACCACGTACATGATTGTCGTGCGTCTTAGACAGCTTGCGGAGCACGCTGTGGTGCCAGATCTCTACGACCTGGACCCGCGCAAGAATACACGGACGGTCGTTGCTCGCTGGTGGGAAAAACTTTTTCTTGCACCCAATAATGTCAACTATCATTTGGAACATCACTTTATGGCGAGTGTTCCCTGCTACCGTCTGCCGGAATTACATGCCTGTTTGAAAGCGAAGGGTGTCTATGACGATACTCCCATCTGTTACGGCTATAACAATTTGTTTCCGCAATTTATTGCGCAATAACAAACAGACTTTTTCTTCTTGTAGATATCTAAATTAATTCGTTTAAGATCGGGGTGATGACAACAGTCGTTGCCGCGATCTTTTGCGTTCCTGGAAAATCAACTGTTTTAGAATTCGGACAGACAGGAAAAATACCTGCGACACTCTTGGGGTGCGATCGCGGTTCAAACGACTCATTTGGCTGACGCGATAACGCGGCTGTCGAAACTTACGAATCCTGGAGGTAAGTGAAAAGTGCAGGATAGTCCCATTGCAATGATGGTTCCGGTCCACAGCGTACTTGCTCGCGCTTAAGTCAGCTGTAAAGAAGTAGCTGTTTTCCTCTAACTATTGTATAAAGCCCACACTGTTTCAATGCCTAAGCTCGGGGTCACTGATGACGAGTTTTACTTTAGAATTAGACATTCACAGACTGTGGTGAGCCATGATAACGAAATTAGTTCCCGTAACCTTGCAAGAGCGAAGTATTGTAGAGAATCTGTTTCAGTATTATTTATACGAGCTGTCGGGGTTCACAGGCGTGAAGATCAATCCGCAAGGAGCGTTCAATTTTAATGCTTCTTCGCTGGACGAATATTGGACGAACCCGGATAAACATGCCTTTATTATACTTTGTGAGGATGAAGTTGCAGGTTTCTCTCTCTTGAGACGTTACCCAAATGAGCCGACGGTGTATGATATAGACCAATTTTTCATCCTGAAGAAGTTTAATGGAAAAGGTGTGGGCAGAGATGCATTCAGACTGTCTACCTCCTTGTTTCCGGGCCAATGGATGACAAGAGTTCTTCATGAAAATGACAGGGCCTTAAAATTCTGGCTAAAAGTAATCTCCGAAGCGACCGACGGAAATTATGAGCTTGCGGCAGAGATAGATGTCGACCTGTCGATGAACTTCATTCGATATGAAATTTCCGCCAGTTAAATATCTTTACGGATAAAGACGGAGGCCTAAAATGTCATTCCAATAAAGCTGTTTGAATTTGCACTTAGCTTAAACAGCCCTTTACTGCGTTGAAATGCGCAGCCATCCGAGAACGCCGGTAATACCGGACTCTCGTACATAGCGAAATTTCAGGAGATATGTCTTTGCGTTCTTATGCAGCCACCTTTGTCGCGTTGGTGCTAATTTTTGGTGCTATAGCCGGCTTTAACTATCTTCAATCGTCAAGCTCTGCTAATTCCAACTATGCGCGGCCGCCTGTTGTGATTGCGGCCGCAACAGCAATGTCGGAATCGTGGGACCAGTATCTCGATTCCGTCGGTACGATCAAGGCCGTGCATGGAGTGGAGTTGTCCTCTGAAACAAGCGGACAAATTACCAAGTTATTTTTTGACTCAGGCGATGTCGTTGTGAAAGGTCAATTGTTATTGGTTTTGAATGATACTGTCGAGCAGGCTAGTAAACAAAATCAAATAGCCAGTCTCGACTTGGCTAAGCTGTTACATGAGCGGGACGCAAAGTTGGTTGAACAAAAATCAATTCCGCAATCTCAATACGATCGCTCTCGTGCCGATCTGCAGAGCGCGCAGGCGCAGCTGGTGGAGACCGAAGCCAGGTTATCTCAAAAACGCATTACTGCGCCTTTTGACGGTACTCTGGGTATTCGTCGAGTTGATGTGGGCGACTACGTGACGCCCGGAACAGTGATCGCGAGTATCCAGGATTTAACGGAGCTAGAGGTTGATTTTACTCTACCTTCGCAAGCTGGTCCTCTGCTCGCGAAGGGCCAATCGATAATGGTAGAAGCAGCGGCCTATCCGCAACAGACGTTTGAAGCCATTCTTTTTGCGATGGATTCGCGAGTCGATACCAGTACTCGTAATATTGCTGTGCGAGCTAAGCTGGAATCGGGGAGTAAGTTGTTGCCGGGTATGTTCGCAAACTTACGCATAGCGCTGCAGCGCGAAAATGAGGTGGTGACTGTTCCCGAAACTGCGGTGACTTATTCACTGCATGGAAATACGGTTTTTATCATCAAGCCGACCGATGATGGAAGCGGTTTGGCTCAAGAACCCGTCATCGTAGAAGTAGGGGAAGTTCGCGACGGTAGAATTGCTATTTATTCGGGGCTCAGCGCTGGTCAACAAGTGGTAACCGCCGGACAAAACAAATTATTTCGAGGTGCATTGGTTGCTATCGATGAGAGGGTCAAGCTTTGAAATTCACTGATCTCTTTATCCGTCGACCGGTGTTGGCGATTGTAGTAAGCGCACTTTTGCTCTTATTGGGGCTGCAGGCCTCGTCACAACTCGACCTGCGTCAGTTTCCCGCTATCGAGAGTAGTGTTATTCATGTCACAACAGTCTATCCCGGCGCCAGCGCTAGCACGGTCGAAGGTTTCGTTTCGACTCCCCTGCAACGACAAATAGCAGGGGTTCGGGGCGTAGAGTACATTAACGCCGCTAGTTCGCCAGGAGTCTCCACAATCAATGTCCACGTTCGTCTTGGAGAAAGCACGTCGAATGCGTTAACCGAAGTCATTGCCAAAGTGAACGAGGCGCGCCACAACCTTCCTCGACAAATAGAAGATCCGGTTATCAATACCACGACCAACGGCGATGCCATGATGTATCTGGCATTTTATAGTGAGAAAATGTCGCTGGCGCAAATCGCCGATTATCTCGCTCGAACCGTGCAACCAGAGCTATCAACCGTGGCGGGTGTCGGCTCTGCCGAGATCTACGGCGGTAAAGACTTCTCGATGCGAATATGGCTGGATCCTGCGAAAATGGCGGCCTATGGGGTAACGGCCGAAGACGTTTCGCAGGCAATAGGTCGCGACAACTATCTGTCGACCGCCGGACGAACCAAAGGTGCTCTCGTTCAGTCGACGGTCGATGCTGAAACAGATATGGAAACTCCTGAGGAATTTTCCAAGTTAGTTGTGCGGCAGGAAGATGATCGCCGAGTTCTTCTTAAGGACGTAGCGGATGTTGAGTTGGCTAGTCAATCGACCGACTCCGGCGCATTCTCCAGTGGTAGAGAAACTATATTTACGGCGATTACCGAAGCTCCCGGGGCAAATCCTTTGACCGTGGCGCGGGGAGTGAGAGAAGCGCTAGAAAGCCTGCGAGAAGAGATGCCTCTCGATTTGGAAGTTTTTGTGGATTATGACGCGTCAATTTACATCGACCAGGCCCTGAGAGAAGTCGTTATCACATTACTGGAAGCCGCGCTAATTGTTATTGTTGTCATCTATCTGTTTCTCGGTTCTTTTCGTGTGGTTCTCATTCCGCTTGTCGCTATTCCTCTGTCTCTTATTGGCGTGCTTTTTTTCATTTACGCCATGGGTTTCACCATCAATCTGCTGACACTCCTGGCTATGGTCATCGCGATCGGGTTAGTCGTAGACGATGCCATCGTAGTGGTGGAAAATGTTCACCGACATATCGAGGACGGTGCCAGCCCGCCGCGCGCAGCACTTTTGGGTGCGCGCCAAGTTGCTCTACCGGTCGTAGCAATGACGCTGACATTGGCGGCCGTATACGCACCGATTGGATTTTTAGGGGGACTTACCGGCGCACTATTTAGCGAGTTTGCCTTGACACTTGCGGGCGCGGTATTTGTTTCGGGTGTAGTAGCCCTGACTTTGAGCCCGATGATGTGTGCGCACCTTTTGCGTGATCACGATCATCAGGAAGGTTTTGCTGATTGGCTTGACCGGTCCTTCAGTAAATTAAAGACAGTATACAAAAAAGTGTTAATCCACAGTTTGGACAACCGCGGGTCGGTGATTATGTTCAGTATGGCGATTCTTTTAAGCTTACCGGTACTGTTCTCGATTGCTCGCCAAGAACTCGCGCCGGTCGAAGATACCGGTAGTATTTTTGTTATTGCGACGCCCCCCGAGTATGCGAACTACGAATATGTACAGCGTTTTCTCGACGAAATGGTCGACATATGGAAAGGTATACCGGAAGTGAGCCATTCCTGGCAAGTCAGTTTCCCAGGCCGTGCATTTGGTGCTTTGTCATTGAAACCTTGGGAGGACCGAGAGCGCTCGCAGATGGAAATACAAGGGGAAGTACAGTCCAAATTTAGCAAGATCAGTGGTCTGCAAATATTCTCATTCAACCAACCTGACCTCCCAGGTAGTGATTCCGGATTGCCCGTTAATTTCGTCATAGCCTCCACGGAAGATTATGTCGATGTACAGCGTGTCGCCGACGAGGTATTGGTTGAGGCTCGCGCATCGGGATTGTTCTCCTTTGTTAGTCAGACGCTCAAATTTAATCGACCAGAGCTAAAAGTCGACATAGATCGCGATAAAGCTGCTCGCCTGGGAATTTCTATGCGGTCGATCGGTAATACACTCGCTGTGATGCTCGGGGAATCTGAACTCAACCGATTTAGCATGGGAGGGCGCAGTTACAAGGTTATTCCTCAAGCCTCGCAAGATTTTCGATTAACGAAGGAATGGCTAGCACGTTACTATTTGCGTACCAGCTCTAACGAATTGGTGCCTCTTTCCACGATCATTAAGCTCAAGCAGGCGGTTGAACCGAATGCTCGTCGTCAATACCAACAGCTAAACAGTACTACGATACAGGGGATGGTAGCGCCGCCGAATACTCTCGGCGATGGTTTGGCCTTTTTGGAAAAAACCTTGAACAAAGTAGCGCCCAGCGGATTTCGTGCGGGTTACGAAGGGCAATCGAGGCGTTATATTCAAGAAAGTGGCGGTTTTGGAACGCTTTTCGCGGTTTCACTAACGCTTATTTTTCTTGTGTTGGCCGCACAGTTTAATAGCTTTCGCGATCCCTTTATTGTTCTTATCAGCGTCCCATTATCGATATTTGGAGCCATTGTTCCCATTGCCTTGGGTTTCGCTACCCTCAATATTTACACGCAGGTTGGGCTATTGACCTTGATAGGGTTAATTAGTAAACATGGAATTTTGATCGTCGATTTTGCTAACCATTTGGCTCTACAAGGATTGTCCCGTCGCGATGCGGTGCTGGAGTCTGCGGCGTTACGATTAAGGCCCATTCTCATGACCACAGTGGCAACGGTTTTGGGTGTATTGCCCTTGGTATTTTCTTTGGGTGCAGGTGCCAACAGTCGGTACAGTATTGGACTGATGATTGCTGCGGGAATGTTAGTAGGAACCTTGTTTACCTTATTCATTGTACCTGTCTTCTATATGTTACTTGCATCTGAACACAAGGGCAGCGAGATGGCATCTGAAAATGAAGATGATTTGGAACTTAGTTCTCCACCGGTATATTAACGTTTTGGTCTCCCGATATGCATGTCATCTAAATAAATTGTCTTTGCCCGCTTGAGACAGGAATCGGATTGATTTATATTTCGCGCGTTGGCGGCGATTGCTAGTAGCTTGCAGATCATTGATACTATGACTATTAGAGAAACGCTAACCCCAGCCAGAGTCGATAGAGTGATCACTGGAGAGCTACTCGGCAAACTACAGTTTCATTGAGGTTTTTTGAATGAAAATTATCAGCATCTTTTTTACCTTTATATTTTCCACCATTGCGCTGGCCGATGCTCCAATAGAGGGTTATTGGAAAAGTATCGATGACGAAACTAACGAAGCGACGGCCTATTGGAAAATCGAAATAAAGAACGATCAACTATTGGGCTATATTGTTAATTATCCCGACGCGAAAGCGGATGACGTTTGCGTAGCCTGTAAGGGAGATTTATCTTCATTTTTTGAAAAGCCGGTTAAAGGCACTCCCTGGCTTAATCTCAGCAAGCTTAAGGGCAACGAGTGGCAAGATGGTTACATTATTGATTCCGGCAAAGGTGAAAAGTACAAAGCTAAGGTATGGTTAGAAGACAATAAGTTAATGATGCGTGGTTATGTCGGTTTCTTCTATCGTACACAAGTTTGGCAGCGTGCTGAGCAAACAGAGGCAGAGCAAGGTTTGTTTTAAATTGCCGGGCAACCCGAAAACTGCCTGGCGCTTACAAAGTGCTTGCTTACCTGGGTTTAGGTTTAGGTTTAGGTTTAGGTTTTAGATTTCAAAATTCATGTTTCACTGTTTGCAAACAACATATTTCAGAATTTCAACCACCTGATCGGGCGTCGTTGCCCATGCGAGAGCTGCTGCGTCGACTTCTTTGAGTGGATGGATGATTTCTTCGCCATGGAGAGTGATATAAGGTGTACCCAGTGCCGCACAGTAACCGGCATCAAAGGCTGCATTCCATTGTTTGTATTTTTCTCCAAAGCGAATAATTGCGACGTCGCAGTTTTCTATTAGTGTTCTGGTTCGGATCGCATTAACCTTAGCGGATTTGTGGTCCCTCCAGAAACTGTTGTCTTCAGCACCTAATGAGTCTCCCGCGCTATCGCTCGCTTCATGATTGGTGACTGCTGAGGAAAAGGAAATGGGCAGGCCATTGTTCTTGCAGCCGTCAATGATTTGTTGCCGCCATTGGGTGTGTATTTCTCCTGAAAGGTATACGTCCAGTTCCATAATTTTTTGTCCTCTAAAACTAATAATTATATAGACTCTGCGGTTGAACTGAAACTCCCGAATTGAGCAGAGCGGGTAACTAAGCAGTTAGCGCTCCTTTAGTGAATAATAAGTCCCCGCCTACCTATGAGTTAGATACTGAAGAAACCAGTCACTCGCTTTAAGATCTTATTGTGTTTTTCTAAATGCCGATAACAGGTGCTCCATTTCCTGAGCTGCGTCGGGTGAATGTTGACTAAATCGTTGTTCGTTGTAGCGCAGTAAGAACTTCTGTGCCGCGCTCTTTCGGCCTTGTGTCCAGACGTCTGGAAGATTGTCGAGATAAGTAGCGACGGTCCAGGTATTGTTATCGGGGAGTTTGGATGTGCCGATAAATTGGTTCCACAGTCGGTTCCACTGTTGTGACGCGATGTTCTTGGTGTTGCTTTTGATGCGGCGATATTCGCGGCCAAACAGAAATAATAATATGAGAAGACTCGATATTCTGACGATATTGGCGATCAAGTCGTCCGAGAGAATCAGGTCAATTATAGCTTGCGCCTGATTCGCAGTAACGTGATACCAACGGCTGAAAACAGAAGATTGATAGTTTCCAAAAAAGCTGTCGATGGCAGGGGGGGTCGGATCTAAAGTATGCCAGAAGCCGAGTTGATCTTGCCATTCTACCCAACTGTGCGCGTCGCGTTCGCGTACCAACCACAAATCCGACGCTATCTTTTCATGAATGAGGTAACCGCTAACTAAGCGACTAGGGATACCGTTTGCCCGCAGTGCGAGTGTCGTAGTCGTGGCAAACCAAAAACAAAAGGCCGGTTTATCATTCAAAAAAAAGTCTTGGAGTGGCTTATCGGAATCGAAATCAACCTTGAGCGAGTACCCGCGCCCGTTGAAGTAGCGCTTAATGTTCTGAACCGTCGATGGCCTGTCTTCGCCCTTAAAAGCGATGCTTTTGTTATTTAAATCTCGGTCCCAAAAGCTGGGAAGAGTAAGGTTCGTCTGGTTTACTGTTTCCGGGGTCGCAGCTACAGCTGTTGTGACATCCCAGCTTCTACTGGCATTTTTTTCGAAGGACGCGGACCACACTTGATTGACATCTCTCGACAGGCCATTGAAGTTTCCGCTGATCGTCGAACTGCCCGGTGGTAAAAAAAGGTATTGCTGGCGTTTTAAACTGTAGATAGTTAAGGCGCCAGTACCGGGAAAAACGTTGAAGTGGTGGTTGGCGACCGAAAAATGGTTGTAACCATTTGACAAACTTTTATTTGAATCGGCAGTCAGTTTTAGATTTGAATTGTCCGCCGGCTGCCATATTAGATTATCGTCTAATATCGACAACCGGTTGCCGACAAGGTAACGACTGCTGAGAGAATCACTTTTTACCCGCAAAGCGGGGCGTGTGGACGGTTGCATGAATACGCGGGAATTGAGTCTTTGCAGCGGTGAGAAGCCGGACTGAGCGTAATCACGGGTGTTGGGTGTAATAGGGCCAAGTAGCGAAAATAGCGGTGCCTGTATATAGCTTAAAGCGGGGACTAAAACTAATACAATTAACAAAAGCGGTGATAATAAAAGTAGACGGTGCAGAAGTCTGGGAGAAGGGGATGGTCTATTTGCACTATAGGCGATGATCGTCAGTAGCAGACCAGTCATTTGCAGCCAAGGTATTCTTGTGTCCAATATAACGATGTTACCAAGATCATTGACGGGAACCATAAGAAGAATAATCAATCCTAAAGACGTGATTGTTTGCGCACTGCGATCCATCGGGGCCTTGTTGGCATTTTTGGGCCGTTCGGCTAAAAGCCACAACATAAAGATCAATAATGCTAGATAGATGCCCGCTGGCGCCCCCATATATTGTACCCATGAGCCATTGGCGGCGATGTCTTCAAGCATGGTATTGCCGAAGATTGCTCCTGCAATCAATAGTAGGATGAGAAGATCCCAGGTGGGTCTTTTGATCCCCAGACTAAACAAGCCCCCGACAAGACTGAAAGCTACTCCAAACGTGCTAACCAGGAAGAAGTCCATGGAAAGCCCCAGATGCACCGACAGCAACATGAGAAATAACGTTAGGCTGATGTCTGTAACGGAAATCACAATCGTACCTCGATGTAATTGTTGCCTTGCGGCAACGAGTCCCGGTCGTGTTTGGTTTCCGGTAAGAGAAATATGATCGGAAGTAATCCGGCATTCTCCCAAGTATCGACTGACAATTGAAGGTCTGCATCCCAGTGCCCTGTAATGAGAATAGCTAAGCCTTCCATTTTCGGAAAGCTGACGGGTATTTGTGATTCGCGGGAAGCGGCGCAGTTTACGATAAGCCGATAAAATTCCTCCTCA
The DNA here is from genome assembly GCA_913019905.1 of uncultured Cellvibrionales bacterium. GTDB lineage: Bacteria > Pseudomonadota > Gammaproteobacteria > Pseudomonadales > Dasaniaceae > Oceanicoccus. Next base: position 47,989 of record CAJVZD010000010.1, on the reverse strand, counting down.
TTATTTATTGGATGCCATTGATCACAAAGTGACACGGCCTCGAGAGTGAATCCCTCATTATGTGCAGATAGTCCGACTTCTACGGCTAAAGAAAGCCGTCGGTCCAATGCCTCAGTTGACGGAGGTTGCGGTTGCCAAGCTTTGAATTTTCTAATCGAAGTGTCGATGACCAGATAAACTGACTCTAGATGAGTTTGATCAGCGCCTTGAAAAACTTTACTCATCGGCTCTCCTCGTCGGCCGCCTGCCCGGTGATCAAGTCGTTTCAGTGAGTCTCCATTTTGATATTGGCGTGAATAGACGTATTCCAGTGATTGTGTATTGCGACCTTCGTTACGCCCGGAAGCCGAATTGGCGGAAGCCATTTCAACCACCTGTCGCAGGGGTGGGAGTGCTACGTTCAGGGTTTGCGGTAACACATATAGATCAAAATGACTGGTCGCTTTCTGTGTATGGCGGCTGAGAAAAAAAGGGTAATAACTTTGTATCGCGATGCCCCAGAGTGGTAAAACGCCTCTTTTTCTGGGAGTGAACATGACGGCAACGCGCGTACTTTCCCCAGGGGCCAACGCGGCAATGTGGGGTCTTTCCCATTCGGGTATCCAGAGCGCACCGGGGACCGTCATTTCTCGGGCCGTGAAATTAAACAGTGGACGACTACCCGTATTGGTCACATTAAGGTGGCTGATCACTGGGGTATTAGCGATGGCAAATTTTTCAGTTTTTCTCTGAATATGGATACGTGGTCGGAACAGGTAGCCGAGCCCTGCACTCCATAGCAGAGTGCCAAATCCAGCAGCGGTTAGCCATAGACTAAATTGATGGTTGTTGTGATAGTTCATGAAAAATATTAGCAGGCAGCAGACCAGGATGATTTTTCCAGTCCGAGTTAATCCATCGTAAAAAAATTGACGGTAATACCGAACCAAAGGGTTGTTAAAACGTTCGTGCCAGAGCGGCACAAGGCGTAATTGGGATAGCCACACTAACAGACGCCAGATATGAAGTAATCTTGGTTCTGTCGTTATACGCAAAGGCCTGTCTGATAATTGACTCATTATCTGGGTACTGGCACATTTTTTAATACAGTTTCGATGATTTCGTGGGCATGTGAGCTGTCGTAGTCACGTCCGTGCCGAGGTAGCAATCGATGATCCCACACCGGATGTACCAGACATTGAATATCTTCGGGTATGACCTGGCGTCGACCTTTTACTAAGGCGTAGGCTTTGGCCATAGCCGCTAAATGCATGGATCCTCTAGGCGAAATGCCGAGTTTTGTTTGCTCATCTTCGCGGGTTGCACGAGCCATTTCAACAATGTAGCGTGAAAGATCGGGGTGTAAAAAGACTTCTGCACAGGCAGCGCGCAACTGTTCGACACCGCGTTTAGTCATTATCGGGACCGGTTCATTGCGTATCGTTTTGCTGTAATCATTGAGAAGATGAAATTCATCGTCCAAAGTCGGATATCCGAGACTAACCGTTGTAAGAAAACGATCGAGCTGGGCCTCGGGTAGTGGGTTAGTGCTGTCGAAATCGATGGGGTTTTGTGTGGCAATCACTGTAAATAGTGACGAGAGAGGATGGTTGACGCCATCGATCGCGACGTGACCTTCTTCCATGGCTTGTAAGAACGCGGACTGACTACGAGTGGGTGCCCTATTGATTTCATCCGCTAACAAAAAGTCAGTAAAAATTGCGCCGGGAGCGAAAGAGAATTTACCTTCGAGAGGATTGTAAATATTTCCGCCAAGAATATCTGAGGGCAAAATATCGTTAGTAAATTGAATGCGGTTGAAATCCAAACCGAGTATTTTAGCGAGATTTTTTGCTAAGGTAGTCTTACCAACACCCGGGATGTCCACAACCAGTATATGCCCTTTGGCCACCACGGAGGCGAGTAGAAGCTCTATAATAAAATCTTTACCCAGCCAGTATCTTGCCAATTCCTGGTGGCTGCTGTTAAGTAACTCTAACAATTCGTCTTCACTATCTTTTTTAATCTGTTGCATAGGTAAACTTCTATTGTTCGTGAATGATTGAACGCTTGTACCCTTCGTGACTTCCCCGCGGATTTTCATCGCTAGATGAAGTACTCTGACCAAGAATATTATGGCCTATTTTGTTGCTTTCATGGCAGATTTTTACGTTATCTTTACTAAAGTCGTGCGATCATTGCGCCGTGTTTGACATTGGCGATGAGAGAAGGAGCTTACAGAAACCTTGGGGAACAATAAAAAGACACTTTGTAAAAGAAATGTAAATGTGGCCACGATTATTTTACGGTTTGCTGTCTTCGCATTGAGCCAAACTATTCGTATTATCGGTTCTCTTTGATCGATATAGGTTTAGTTAAGTTAACGCCAATGACTCCTTCAAGTGATCCTCACCATCGTCTATTTGTTCGAATGCGGCGAATTCGGAGAGTGTTGTTATGCGTGCTCTTGGTCTCTGTGGGTGTGTTCATATTTTCCCTGCAAGACAGTATTTCAGTCACATTATTAAATCAAAGCCAAAATTCGACAACGACTGCGAATCTTATTTTTCTGAGTGTATTGTACGCGTTTTGCTTGGCTACTCCATTTATGCCGGGTCTTGAACTGGGTCTCATTGTTATGTTTCTGTTCGGCTTGCCGGGGATAGTCGCGACTTACGTGGCCACACTGGTGGGTCTGGTCAGCGCGTTCCTGGTAGGGCGATTGGGGTTGCAGCATTATCCGATGTCAATCTCTTCCTACAACAAAGGTCATATTCTGTCAAAAATGCAATCTCACCCGTACTTGCTTATTGCCATCACGTTAAATATGCCGGGAAATTGGGTGGTTGGTGGGGGTGGTGGCATATCCATTCTTGCCGGCTTGAAGCAGGAACTGTCATTTTTGAGATTTCTGGCGACGATTTGTCTGGCGATTTTACCTCTGCCGCTATTAGTGATGTTTGGTATGCTGACCATTGATCAGCTGGGTATTACTTAACAATATTCATTAGCGATTTTTTGTCGAGGTTCAAACCGGATCTTGTCTTGCTTTTGAGCCAAAGGATCTGGTGAGTTATTTGATCGTGGAAATGATTGCGATCGTTGCCATTGGGCTAGAGAGAGGTAGGCTATCAATCAATGAAAACGACCGCTCGATTTCGACCGTTTTCCTTAGCTTCATAGAGGGCTCTATCTGCACGCAGAATAACCTGTTCAATGGTTTTATCATCGGTTTCTACCATGCTTAAACCAATGCTAATGGTTATTTTAATTTTGAGTCCGTCTAACATTATTTCCATGCTTTCTATTTGTTTGCAAAGTCTTTCAGCTATTTCATAGGCGGCTGTCATATCGCAGTCGACCAGCATCATTGCGTATTCCTCTCCACCCAATCTCCCGGCAATGTCGTAGGTTCTTGAGCAGTCTCTTAGCACTTTTGCGACGGCCTTAATAACTTCATCGCCGGCAGCATGGCCGTAGGTATCATTGACCTTTTTAAAATTATCGATATCAATCATTAGGATCACGGAGACTGTTTTCTTGCGCTGCTGGCGCAGCATTTCATTCTGGCTTGTCTCCATAAAGTGTCGTCGATTAAACAGTTTGGTCATTCCATCTGTCGTTGCCAGTTCGTATAATTGAGAATTAAGACTCTCCAGTTCTTTGTTTGCTCGGTTCCTCAGAATGTTGATTTTTACGAGAAAATAAGTCATGACCAAAAACATTGTTATGACCACAAGAGTGACTGTCAACCATCCTCGCTGCGCTCCGATTGTTTGATTTCTACTATCAATAATGTCATCTTGCTGCTTAATACGGTTTACCTGATTATCGAGTATCGATAAGTTTTTTTCGATACTAGCCTCGAGTTTGTCAATTTCTTTTTCTCTAACAGCAGCGTTTACCTGATCCTCTTTCAGCAGCTTTTTTTGGTGTGTGATGTCCTTTCTATTTTTGTTGACTTCGGCAGTTGATATTTCTATTTTTTTTGATAGGGATTCCAATCGTTGGTTGTTTTCTTTTAATGTCCTTCTATTGTTGTCTAATTCGGTTCGAGCTGTTAGAAGTGTATCATTTTTTTTAGTCATTAACTGATTGAGTTTTATAAGATTTTCTTCTTCTTGTTGTTTTTCTTTTAGCAATCGCTTTAGAGATAATTCCCCGTCACGCAACTGTTCTGTTAAGTCTTCTTTAGTACCCGCTAGTCCTAGTAGGTTTATCGACACTTCAAATTGATGACGACGGAGATTGTCTCTATTGAGTTTAATCTCAATCTTTCGAAAAGAGGAAATCAAGCTAATCATTTGTTTGTCTTTGTCGACTTTTCCATCGGTGATAATGAGGGTGTTTTCGATATTTGAAAATATGACATTATTGAGAGAACGGCTTTTTTCGGTAATAAAAATAATCGAGTAGACATCCGAATTTAATGTGGTGTTGGGCAGGGTTTCAAATGTAAACGATTTTCCTCTAACCGTTGTTAGTTTGCGTTTTGCGAAGGCCTTTTCTAATTCGGGATCGGATCCGACAATGCCCACAACAAATTGATCGATGGCAGCGTCGTTAGGCCAGATGATTTGTTTTGCGATTTCAAAGGTATAATGAGCTTTGGCTTCAGCAGCAGTAAGTTCATTTTCCTTAGCAGATAACGGCGATACCGTCGCCATACAGATAGCTAAGGCCAATGAAAATCTGACGACAAAATTTCCTATTAGATGATGTGATATAACCATAAAACTTCGCGTGTTTATTATGCTAATCCAATTATAGCGGAATAGTTGAGTTTTTCATTGAGACTGATCTATTTGACCGCTGGGTGGAGTCGATTGTTGGACTTTCCCTATGGCGGAGAACTCTTACAGATGGATTACAATGTGTTAATCCGTTATGTGCTCAGGTACGTGATAATATCGTAGATACGGAATGATAGGAAAGTTTGATCAGTACATTATATTTTCGATTAATCGCCTTACTCACGGACTCCTGTAGATATCACCGATTCCAACTAAACGGGCGGTCCGTGTGGCGATTTGAACAGGGACCACTTGTAAGTCGCTGACTTCATCGAGAAACGCGAAAGAAGCTTACAACGTTGCTTAATAAAAATGTTGGGATGGCGAATCCGGCTAACAATACCTAAGCTTTGATGACAGTCTGATCCTAGCCGTGTGGAGTGAGCGCAGAGGCCTAGCGTACGCATAGTTCCGGTTCATCCGTCACTTTTGTCGGTAATTTTTCCTAATGAGGAAGTATTTGTATGAATAAAATAGCGATGTTACTCATTTCAGGTTTCGCTCTAGGTTTTACACCCAATTTCACAAATGTACTCGCGTTTGGAGAAACCGCGTTACCGACACCATCAGCTATTGGAGAAAAAAGACCGAATATCCTGGTTATCATGGCGGAAGACATGAGCAGCAAAGTTGGCGCTTTTGGCGATGCTGTCGCAGTGACTCCGAATTTGGATAAACTCGCTGCACAAGGTGTGCGTTTCAGCAATGTATACACAACCGCTGGTGTGTGTGCCCCCAGTCGCGCTTCGCATATAACCGGTATGCACCAGATATCGCTGGGCGGACAGCATATGCGTTCGGGCAACTTTAAAGGCCAAAAATATCTCGCGGTACCGCCACCTGAGGTGAAAGCTTATCCCGAATTATTACGGCGGGCAGGATATTATACGTTTACTAATCGTAAACTGGATTATCAGTTTAGTAGCATTATGTCCGGTAGTGGCCCTTTTACCGTCTGGGATGACGACGGTCCTAACCCTGATTGGAACTTAAGAGCCAGCGATCAGCCTTTTTATGGATTAATTAATTTGTTGATAACTCACGAAAGTCAGTTATTTCAAAAAAATATTGAGAGAAACCGTAGTCGCGGCCTGGAGAAAATCGTCAGCGCTGATCAAGTTGTTGTTCCTCCCTATTATCCGGATACCCTCATTGTAAGGGAGGCAATTGCCCAACAATATGACAATATACATGCGATGGATAAGCAGGTTGGAGATCTGATCGCAAAATTGCAGGCAGATAATATCGCTGACAATACCATTGTTATATGGACCACAGATCACGGCGACGGCTTGCCCCGTGGAAAGCGCGAGCTTTATGACAGTGGACTCAAAGTCCCGATGATTATCCATTGGCCAGAACGACTGCGACCGAGCGCATTTAAGAATGGGGATATTGATCGCCGCCTGATTAGTTTTGTTGATTTTGCGCCTTCGGTTTTGCAGGTCGCAGGAGTGCCAATTCCAGATTATGTGCACGGGACAACAACGCTGTTTGATAAAGGAGTCGTTCGTGATTACGTCTATGCCGCGAAAGATAGAATGGATGAATTTCCGTTCCGAGAGCGGGCAATTCGAGATCATCGTTTTAAGTACATTTACAACTATCAACCCGACAAGCCAGGCGCTGTGCACCTGAGGTATCGCGATCAACTGAGTATCATGGAAGACTTATGGTCACAGTATGAAAAAGGTTCATTAAATAATGAACAGGCATTCTGGTTCCAACCTCGCCCTGAACATGAGTTTTATGATTTGGAAAATGATCCCCACGAGGTTAACAATTTGGCTGATAATCCAGACTATAAATTGGAGAGGCTTCGCCTTAGCGGTCAATTGAAGCAACGTATGCTGACTGTTGGTGATTTAAGTGATCAATCTGAATTAGAATTAGCTCAACAGTTCTGGCCCCAGGGCATACAACCAAAAACGACTGCGCCTCGACTAGAATTGATCGGAAAAAGTACGGTGAAACTGATACCTGTCGAGCCGAATTCCTCTATTGGTTACCGGTTCGACGGTGGGCAATGGCTAGCCTATCAACCCGATAGCCTTATCGCGGTGCCAAATTCGGCTAAACTCGAAGTAAAAGCGGTAAGATATGGCTGGTCGGAAAGCGATACTGTTTACAAAACATTTTAGATTCTTTCGTTTTTGAATGCTTCGTTTTGATAGATTCGTTTTAGCTTGCTGCGTTGCATTGAAAAATGAGTATTTGCCAAATTGTTAGCTTATTTGCGTCCGCCAGCACGATATCTGCTCGGCGTTGTAAACTATATGGCTCGGTGTTGTGGTCTCGATCGAAGTCGGAATTATGGTATTGAGCCCAAGAATCGAAACGGTGAAAAAACCGATTTCAAAAATGCCATCATGTTCAAAGCTCAGTCCGCGGTTTAGGTACTTAGTATTTAGCACAAGGTACGAGATATTAACTAAGGACTATTTCCGAGATATGCCCCTATCGCGTCAAAACGTTTTCTCGGCGTTGTTTTTGGTGCTCTACGTAACAACCCCTACCATCTCTAGTAATCGCACGTATTTCTACCACCCTTGAGTCTATGTAGTATGCGCACCTGAAATATGCAATGACACTGAACATGACTCGAAGAGTCAAAACACCGTGGTTTCACGGACACCCAATAGGAATTACAAAATGATTAAAGTTTCTGCTCTGGTACTATCTACTGTTTTGTTTTCTGGCCTGACGCAAGCTTGCACTAAGCCCACAGCACCGGCACTACCGGATGCAGCAACAGCCGTAACTGCGCAGATGGTTAAAGCCAAACATGCAGTCAATGCTTATATGACCGCCGCAGAAGCCTATTTGGAATGTGCCTCGAGCACCATTGACCATAACCGTACAGTAAAATCAATGAAAAAGGTTGGCGAAGGTTTTAATGAAGCCGTTCGCTCTTATAAAGATCGTATGTCTAACGCCTAAGTATTATCCGTTACTGTTAGCTGCAAAAGAGAGGTCGATGTGGCCTCTTTTTTTGTCTCCAAATTCCGTCAAATCCCGAACACTGCCATTTTTGAGACTAAATACAACTGACTCTTTATTTTCCTTTTCTGCAGTGACCCAGCAGTCAATCGCTCGACAATAACTTTGCTTTTTTTATGTGAGTGCTTTATGTGAATGCTTTATGTGAATGCTTTACGTGATCGTTCTACTTGAGTGGTTTAATTGAGGGCTGTCTTCGATATGCCTGAAATCAGCATGAGTTTTATCGGCTCATGTCAGCTGTATTTTTCGGTGGACTCATGCTGGTTAAACGTTGCGAATCTTAAGTTTTCTCCAGGACGATCAAAGGACAAAATAATAAACTGCCCTTAGACGACGCGCAAATTGACGCCGACTCTGTTACTCGGCAGCAATTGACGGCAGAACTGAGTCTCGGAAAAGTTTATTGCTAGTAAGGCTGGCGGCATTGGTGTAGATTCATTTTTGTTCACGACATAGAGTTTTCAACTAGGGTAAGACAAATAATTGAAGCCTGGGAGTTTCCAATTTATAGCGATTTTGGTGGAACGCATTGTTTACACGGTGCAATTGACGCTGATGTGTTACAGGACATTGCAATAGCCGCAGACGAATGGTTCCTGGAAATCGATACAGTGAGCCGCGAGCAGGGGCCGTGGAGTGTCGCAGCCCATTTACCAACTGAAGCGCGGTACCTGCCCTCAGCACGCTCTATCGCGTTACCTTCAGTTGTTTCCCCGCCCATTTTAATGGCTGCTTTTACGGCTTCACTTAAAGAGTATCTCATTGAAGAATTGGGTCCGACTCCGGCCTGTGATGTCGACTTGGCGTGGCTGCGCAGACAGTATCCACCCAGCTTACGCCCAGCCGTCAGTGCTCCCCACAACTGGCATCAGGACGGTGCTTATGGCTTTGATTTTACGGATGAAAAACTGTCTCTCGACGATGCACTTGTGCCTATGTTAACGCTCTGGGCGCCACTACAGGCCTGTGGCGAATTAGCTCCTGGACTAGAATTAGTAGCCAACCCAGATCACCGGTTGATTGATCTTCCTTCGCTTGAAGAAAATGAAATTTCGAAGCGATGGCCATACGATCAGCGCTGGAGACCGGTGATGAAACCGGGAGACGTTTTACTGATCAAAAGTCACGTGTTGCATCGGACCCATGTGACTTCCCACATGACACAAGTGCGAAGTTGCGTCGAGTTGCGATTTTTCCCCGCTCAATCCATACCCTTAAGAATGGCAAGTCACACATTTGTGGCAATGGTCTAAACTTTTACATTATTGAGTGCGATGAGATGCTTTGATTAACGCACTTTGCGAAGGGAACAGCTCATGGGTTATACAGTTCAGGTTCGCGATTTTTTCAATATCGTTAGTTTTTTTGGGGAGACCGATGGAGCTGAAATTTTTGAGTGTATGGACGTTTTGCATGGTAACTCTCGATTCGATGATATTCGCGGTGAAATATGGGACTTCAGTAAGGTTGTCGATTTAGATCTTTCTATAGAACAGTGTCGTCGCATAGCTGCACTGGCAAATGCCGCAGCAAAAACTAACTCAAGAATTAAGTCCGCAGTCATTGCCTCTGACGATAACGTCGGTGTGATGGCCAATTTGTACGAGGCTGAAATGATGTCTTCGTTGTGGGAAACGAAAGTGTTTAGTAATATTGATGAAGCTTTGGATTGGTTGTCGTAGCACTGTCGAGTTAAAATCGGACCAACTGAAGCTGAGCAATTACTGGACAGGCAATTGCTATAGACTTAAGTTCGGCTTGTGAGTAGTCTACTGCGGTATTCATCGCATAGTAATTATCCCGCGACGACTGATAACAGTAACAATAAAAATAATTGAAATAGGTGATTTCTCGTTCTGTATGAAAACTATTAATTTAACACTCGTCCTTTTTTTGAGCTTTCTAATTACTTCCTGCGCTGAAAAACCAGAGCTTCTGGCAAATAATAACCCGGATAAATACACGGTGGTAAAAGATGTGCAGTGGGCGTCCCCTGATGGTTTTCCATTAACCATGGACATATATACGCCAAAAACTGGAAAAGAGACTTATCCAGTCATCGTGATTTTCCATGGAGGAGGATGGTTAATTAACGATAAATCCATTATGGATCAAATGTCGAAATATTTAGTGACAAACAGTGAATATGTCGTCTGCAACGTCAACTATCGGTTGTTGGTCGACAACGGTAATACTGTCAAACTTAACCAAATAGTGGAAGATGTATTTGGCTCAATCTTGTGGGTTAAAGACAATATAAGTCGCTACGGAGGTGATAAGGACAACATAGCGGTAACCGGTGATAGCGCGGGCGGGCATTTGTCTGCCATGGTAGTGAATATGGGACATCGTCTTAGCTCTGAATTGTATTCCGAGAAAGAACTTGGTTTTACACCGTCCTATCTACCGAGTGGCAAAACCGCGGAAGACATTGCTAATCAGAACGGTTTGGAAGTTCAGGCGGCCATTTTGAGCTATGGTGCTTTCAATATTTATGAGGGTAGCCTCAATGGCTTTGAAGAAATGACAAACCCGTTCTGGGTAATGGGAGGATCGATGGCGCGGGGAATTTTTGGCGATGATTTTAATGTAGTCGACAATTCCGCCCACTATAAAGGTGTCTCTCCCATTTATAATATACCTCAAGCTAGCGAGCGGAAACTGCCGCCACAATTATTGACAGTTGGCAGCGCGGACGAGTTGGTTACACCGGCGTCGGTTAAAGAATATAGAGAAAAATTGACTGTCGCAGGTCATTACACCGAGTACTGGGAATATGAAGGAAGATCTCACGCGTTTTTGGATTCGGGGTCCAATCTATTATTGGGCACTAGTTTTGAAGATGATGCCCCCGAAGCACTCAATGTAATGATTAGGTTTTTGAACGGGGTGTTTTATCGGTGAAGAAGTTTGCCGCAGTTATTCTGTCTAAAAATACACCGTATTATTTCTATTTTTTGGAGGTTGAGTGATGTTTCTATTTAGATCTGTTTTTACAAGGATAATGTTTGGTGGTCTGGCGCTTGTTTTTGTTTCCGCACCGACGTCCGCGCAGGATAAAGACACCATACCCGCAGATATTCCGTTGGCCGCTGCTCCCGATTACAGCGATCCCGATACCTGGTTGTGTCGTCCTGGCCGCTCGGATCACTGCGATGTCAGTCTCGATGCGACAGAAATTGTCGCCGACGGTTCTTTAGTCGCTCGACCTTTTTCGGGCGTGGCTGATAATCCACCGATCGATTGTTTTTACGTTTATCCGACGGTTTCAATGGACCCTGGAGGAAACAGTGATCTAATTGCAAACGGGGAAGAGGCTAGTGTGATTCGGCATCAGACCGCGCGATTTCGGTCAGTTTGCCGGGTCTATGCCCCTTTGTACCGTCAGATAACTCTGACGGCTCTTCGTGCACGAGTGGCCGGGTCGCCGATGAAGATGGACGGTATCGCTGCTTATACAGACGTCCAACGCGCTTGGGAACATTACTTAAAAAATGACAATAACGGTCGAGGGGTAGTGCTTATTGGTCATTCGCAGGGATCCGGCATGCTTAACAGACTTATTGCAACCGAAATTGACGGTAAGCCTGCTCAAAAACTCATTGTGTCTGCCATGCTCACAGGCAGTAATACCGCCGTACCGACGGGGGCAAAGGTCGGTGGTGCGTTTAAAAATATGCCGCTCTGTACTGCTGAGGGAGAGGTCGGTTGTGTCATTAGTTACGTCACTTTTCGCGATGAAGTACCACCGCCAGCTCACTCACGATTTGGCCGGGTAAGAGGGGCTGAATCGGATTTGACCCAGCAAGCTGCTTGCGTGAACCCTGCAATGCTCGATGGTTCAAACGGATCACTCCACGCTTTTCTGGCCTCTGGTCGGTCGGCGTTTGCCTCTGCCCGAGTACAGGGTGAATGGGTGCAGGGCGACGGACCTGAACCACAGACCGACTTCGTGACCGTGCCGGGGCTACTGACCGGAAAATGCGTTTATGAAAAGGGCTTCTCTTATCTTTCTGTCACCACTCATGGCAACAAAAATGACCCCCGCGCAGATACGATTACTGGAGATGTTTATGTTGGTGAAACTCGGTTAGATGATTGGGGCTTACATCTTATTGATATGAATGTCGTGATGGGAAACCTTGTTAATATTGTTCGCTTGCAGGGCAATACGTGGGTGAGCCGGTAACAGGCTGGTAATATAGCGCTAACGAGAACTAATGCTAATCGCTTACTTTTATTGTTAGGGTCTTGTTGAAGTGTTCTTGGGATGTTGTTTCTTCGAATGGGTCGCACTTACCAAAATACCAAGACACGACCGATTTCATCGATCCTGTCTTGGTAGGGCCAGGGCCATACACCCAAACAAGTCGTGTTTTTCTCAATAGAACATACTCATAGACACCGTTGTACACTGGACAGGAGTGTTGAGTGTAATTCGCCATTAAGTGTTTCAGTACGGGACGAATTATTGTGTACGGCCACATTTTTCAGCGGCTTAAAGCTGCATCTCCAGTGATCAATTTAAACCAGTCTTTGTTCATCATATGAATAAGACGTGTCATCAGCGTAATACTGATTTTCCCTTCACTGCTATTCACAATATTCCTTAATGGCATATCGGAAACAATCGCTTCCATGACGATGCGGTCGGTTTCCGAGAGTTCATTGCCTACCATTTTCAAGACGCTTTTTTTCACCACCTTGTTTAGCTGTCGGCCGACCCAGGTCTCTTGAATTTCATTCAATGTGGAATTCATCTGGAATGGTCTGGTAGGCACGATTTCGGGAATTTCGCGACCTAACAAAGCCGTGAAAGCTGCATCATCGAATCGCTTCTTTTGAGGTTCAAAATAGGGACCAAGCTTCGCGTCTCGCTCGGCGATTTTGTTTTCTGTTAATAGCTTTATGTAGTCCTGCAAGCGGACGTCTGCGCTGGACGCACCGACAAAAATACTGTAATCGTCGTTTTCGACAACCCATTTTTCGTCTTTTGTATGCCAGAATGAAAACGCTCTGGCGTCTAGAGTTAACGAGACGCGGATTTCTTCTCCGGGTTTTAGATAGACCTTCGAAAATCCCCTCAACTCTTTTTTAGCGCGAAAAACCGAACTGTTTTGTTGGCCAACATACAGTTGCGCAATTTCGGCACCTGCGCGAGCTCCAACATTTTTGACCGTAAACTCTACGGACAGTTGGGTGGCATCTTGCATATGAAAACTGTTAGATTGTTCGGCTTCCGTGGTTCCAGAGATCGAGAGGCCAGAGTATTCAAAAGTCGTATATGATAAACCGTGTCCGAAGGGATATTCGACGGGAATGTCTGCAGTATCAAAATAGCGATAGCCGACCCATATGCTTTCCCGGTACTCCGACTGGCGTAATCGCCCGGGAAAATAGGGTTGGCTCGGTACATCATCCAGCGATAGCGGAAATGATTCGGCCAGTTTACCACTGGGATTCACATGTCCGAACAGAATGTCTGCTACCGCGGACGCTCCAGCTTGGCCGCCGAGGTAGGCTTCGATAATAGCCGGTATATTTCGAGAAAATGTCAGGTCAATGGGTGCGCCATTTTGCAGTACCAGCGTAATTTTTTCATGGAACGGTGTTAAAGCGCTGATAAGATCGAGTTGCGCTTGCGGTAATTGGAGATGACTGCGATCAAATCCTTCAGATTCAAATTCCGGGGTCAATCCCGCAAAAAGTATCACTTGATCACAGTCGCGGGCGAGGGTTAGTGCCTCTTCTATTTGGCTCTTCACTGCGTCACCCGTCAAAGCGTAGCCCGGTGAATATTCAACTTTTGCTTTGTCTCCGATAAGTTTGCGTATCTGATCGAGTGGCTGCTCGAGATGGGTCGGATTTATTTGAGAGCTTCCCGAGCCTTGATAGCGTGTTTGCGTTGCTAAAGATCCTAGAACAACAATACGCTGTTGCTCGTTCAGCGGCAGTTGTTGATGATCATTTTTTAATAGAACACAAGCTTCTTCTGCGGCTTTTCGGGCCAATTGATGGTGCTCATCAAACGAAAAGTCAGGGTGATGACCTAAGGGCGATTTTGATTTTACGATTAAACGGAGCACGCCGGCGACGGAGTTGTCCAATTCTTCCATCGATAATGAGCCGTCACCAATCGCCGCGATAATTTTTTGCGTATTCACTTCGCCGCTGGAGGGCATTTCCAGGTGTAGGCCGTTTTTAATGGCCAAAACTCGATCGTGAACAGCACCCCAGTCCGTGACAACCAGCCCTTCATATTGCCATTCTTTCTGCAAAATATCGGTGAGTAGGCCTTTGTGCTCAGCGAGATAAGTGCCGTTTAATTTGTTGTAGGAACACATGATGGTCCAGGGTTGGGATGATTTAACCGCTAGTTCAAAAGCGGCCAGGTAAATCTCTCTGAGTGTTCGTTCGTCGACGATGGCATCGACAATTGTGCGTCCTTCTTCGTGGTTATTGACCGCGTAGTGTTTTAGGCTAGTGCCGACCCCCTGGCTTTGAACACCTTGAATCCATTCGCTTGCCATGACGCCTGAGAGTAGCGGATCTTCCGAAAAATACTCAAAATTTCGACCGCCCAAGGGGTTGCGCTTGATGTTGACACCAGGGCCCAAAAGGACGCTAACATTTTCCGTGCGGCATTCTTCTCCCAATGCGACGCCGACATCGCGCAACAACTTGCGATTCCAGCTAGCGGCAAGTCCCGACGCTGTAGGAAAACAGGTGGCGGGTACACTGTCGCTAAGTCCCATATGATCTGCGTCAGCCGGTTGTTTGCGCAGGCCGTGGGGCCCGTCCGTAACCATAATAGAGGGTAAGTCGAGGCGTTCTACACCGGGTAGATGCCAAAAGTCTTTACCGGAGGACAACATAGCCTTTTCTTCGATGCTTAACTGTGTCAGTAAATTTGCGATTTTTGTGTCTGATTTCATTCGTGTTTCTCAACGTTCAATAACGGCTTTAATAGCCAGAGATTATTTGTGGGCGCGCATACCGTCGGTAAGTAACTGCAGTAGCATCGGTAGTAGTTCTGGGCCTTCATTTTCATCGAGTTCGACTAAGGCGGGACCACGTAAAAGCATGCGTTGGTGAAATGAGTGCAGTGCCGTGGTGAGGGTAAGGCTCATTAAATGGGTGTCGATGTCCTTACGGATGCTGCCATCAATTTTCCCGGCCTCTATTAAGTCATCCAACTGACCGGTAGCCGCAATATTGATAGCGTTTTTCACCTTCGCGCGAAATCCCTCGGGAATACGGGCTCCTGAATAAAAGGCGTCAAATTCCGCTATAAACCGGTCGTCGGTTTCGTTACCTTCTTCTTCGTAAACTTCACGAAAGAGAGTGCTTATCTTTTCTAAAGCCAATCGATGGTCGTCTTTCAGCGCGCGGTTGATTTTGTCGCTTAACTTTTCGATTTTTCGATTAAGCGTCAATTCCAGAATCGCGAGTCCTAGTTCGGTTTTGTCTCGAAAATATCGATATAAGGTGTTGCGGCTCATGCCCGTGGCCACGGCGATGTCTTTCATTTGAGTTTCAAAAAACCCACTGTCAGAAAAGCAAGTCTCGGCCTGTTCGAGAATCTTCAAGCGAGTCGTTTCGGTCTGGTAGATCATTCTCTGTGACATGTGGTATGTTACACGTGTATTATATTTGTGAGCAATATAAAGAATTCGCTGAATCGAGTCAACAAGAGATTGATGCAATGAGCTCGCGGTTTATGAAAGTCTTTAAATGTGATTTGCACATTGAGTAACGGTGGTAGTATTGATGGACAGACGATTTCAGTCACTTTTCAATCACCTATTAGTTAGGTTGGGATAAATAATAATGAAAACTGTCTTCATGGTTCATTCAAACCCTGTTAAGGATAGAGAGCAGGAGTTTAATAACTGGTATACAAATGTGCATTTGCGGGAGGTCTTGCAAATCGACGGTTTTATTTCGGCCCAGCGTTTCAAATTAGCTGCTGCACAGGTGATAAATAACCAGCCCTATAATTATCTGGCGCTGTACGAAATTGACAGTGAAAATATTACGCAAACACTGAAGAACCTTGCTGGCGCCAGTGATCTGCAAATGAGCGACGCTATTGACTCTGCATCCATGCAGATTTCAGTTTTTGATTCGATTCACGACAAGATGTTAGTCGCGTCTTGATCTAGTAGCTTTCGACTAATTCAAGGTAGGTACCGTCGGGGTCTGTGAAGCAAAAAAAGCGGGAACCGTGTTCCGCACTTACCGACACTGTTGCGGGTTTCGATACGATATCGACCCCAGCTTTTTGGAGAAACTCGTAATCGGCATCGATGTCAGTCGTTTGCAGAGCTAATCTGGCTAAGCCTACATGATAAAGGTGCGCATAGGGCGGACTGTCGTCGGTGGGTTCTTGCCATTCAAGCAGGTCAATGACGACTGGATTAGCCGCACCTTTTAAGCTCAGTAGCGCTCCCTTTACCTTGTAAGGTGGCATGCCTACGGCCGCTGCCACTTCTTTGGTATTGGTTTTGGGAACTTGCCAAATCTCTTCAAACCCTAATAGCTGATAGAAGGCGATTGATCGTTCGTAATTACGGCAGTTAATATTGACGTGTACCATTCCGACTAGATTCATTTTAAATTACCCATGGATCGTTGCTATTGTGTGGTTCTTTTTACTGTGGTCGCGAGGAACATATTTTCCACATTCAACGCCGTACCGGAAAATAATACTGGGCGATGTCGTTGTCAGACGGCTGTATCGCCGTTGTCGATGACCATCTCAGTGCCCGTGACATGTTTAGATTCCTCGGAAACCAAATAGACCACCATATAGGCGACATCGTTAGGCTCGCCAATGCCCATTTCGCGGCGCGTTTTCTCAGAATCGGCTTGTTTTGTAATATCGACGCCTACCAGAGTTTTGAGGGCGTGGTGAACCATTGGCGTTGAGATACTACCCGGGTGAATGGAGTTACAGCGGATGTGGTATTTCTGTTGCTTGCAGTGGATGGCTATAGCCTTTGTCATTGCGCGAATACCACCTTTCGCAGCTGAGTACGCTAGATAGGAAGGTATCCCTACCAGTGCAGCGGTTGATGACATGTTAATGATGGATCCGCCGCCACTTTTCTTCATCAATTCGATCGCTGATTGACATCCCCAGAACGTCCCGTCGAGGTGAATGCCCATGGTTCGGCGCCAGACTGCGGTGCTGGTATTTTCGATGTCGGCAATCACCGCGATGCCAGCGTTATTAACTAAAGCGTCCAGTCTGCCAAATTCCTTTTCGACCATCGTCATCAAATCTTTCCAGCCCGTTTCGTCAGACACATCCTGGGTGAAAAACGTCGCACCAATTTCGGCCGCGATTTTTTCTCCCGCTTCGGCGTTGATATCGGTCATGATGACGGTAGCGCCTTCTGTAGCCAATAGGCGCGCATCCGCTTCGCCGAGACCCGATGCTGCGCCTGTGACAATAACCACTTTATCCTGAACTCTTCCCATAAAACTGACTCCCGTTTTTTTTCTATGGTGCAACGCTATGGACGAAATTACCAGAGAATATCTTGCCTGCGCATTTAAGTCGTTTGTTAGAGGCACGCTCAGCAGCGTTAGGAGTCACTGCAGAGCTAAAAGCGTCGGTGATGGACAAAGATCGTCGATTGTTTTTTGGCCGGGCTTAGATCACATTGTGGTAACTAACCAACACGCGGATTTTACTATATAGGTACATCTCATTTGGGTGTAAACTCAACAGTCAACGATTTTGAATCGTACTATTGATCAATTATACGAGCCAATTCTTGCGTTGAATTTATGGAGCAGGCCTTGAAAGAAGACAATAATTTCTGGAATATAACCCCGCTGGGTAAGGCGATCGGTATGTCGCTAGTTGCAAAGGGCGATAGGGTTTGTTCCTTGAAAGTCACCTACAGCGACCAACTCGTTGGCGACCCGGACACCGGTATTATTCATGGTGGCGTCATTACGGCGTTGTTGGATAACTCCTCGGGACTTGCGGTCCGGTGTCATCCCGACTGGACCGACGGCCAAAGTATGGCAACCTTGGATTTACGAATTGATTACATGCGTCCGGCGACGCCGCACGAAGATCTTATCGGTACTACAGAGTGTTATAAAATAACCAAGAATATTGCATTTGTTCGAGGGACGGCTCACCAGGGAGACCCTGAAGACCCAGTGGCAACCTCCGTTGCCAGTTTTATGATGGGCACTCCAAATGAGCCAAGACCATGAAGATATTGCAAAGATTAAGAGATGAAGGAAGAGGTCAAGATATGGCCGCTCTACTGGCTGAAATCCCCTTTGCGGGATTTTTAGGTATCGACGTTGATATTAAGGGCAGTGAGCTAACGACCATCATGCCATTTAAATATGATCTGGTCGGTAATGAGCGGCTTCCCGCGATTCACGGCGGCGTGATTGGTGCTTTTCTTGAAATTAGTTCGGTGGTGCAATTACTATTTGATACCTCCTGCGAGCGCCTTCCTAAAACCGTTGATATATCGATTGATTATTTGCGTTCTGGAAAACCGATGGAAACCTATGGTCGAGCGATAGTGACTCGTCAGGGTCGTCGGGTTGCCAATGTAAGGGCTGAAATCTGGCAGGAAGAAAGAACACGTCCTATTGCGTTGGCACACGGACATTATCTACTGACGCCGGCCTGAGATAGAGTAATTACATAACTAACAACAACGAGGATTTTCGATAATATTACCAGCCGGTGGGCGGAGACTTTGATTCCACACACCATCATCTCGGGAGTATTTTTCGGTCCGTTTCTGGAATTAAACCTAAGCTGTGGAGAAAACCGTGCCCAATGTAGTCATTAGAAATGCTGATGTTCATGACGCGGACATGATATTGAATTTCATCACCGAACTTGCCATCTACGAAAAAGCAGAACACGAAGTTGTAGCGACCGTCGAGGATATTAAAAATAATCTATTCAGTCCAGAGACGACAACGAAAGCGCTTATTTGTTGTAGGGATGATGAGCCTATCGGGTTCGCCGTTTATTTTCTAAACTATTCAACATGGCTCGGTAAAAATGGCTTGTTTCTGGAGGACTTGTACGTCTCGCCAGCGTATCGAGCTATGGGGGCTGGTAAGGCAATTCTGAAACACCTGGCCAAAATTGCCGTCAGTAATAACTGCGGTAGATTTGAGTGGAACGTGCTGGATTGGAATGAGCCTGCTATTCTGTTTTACAATTCGATTGGTGCAAAACCGCAAAGTGAGTGGATTGGCTACCGTTTAGACGGTGAGTCGCTGATTAAATTTGCGGATAACTAATTGATTCGCGCGTGAATTAAAAACGGGTTAACGGAGTACTCAACATTCTATATCGCACTAAACCGATAAGGAGAAAATGATGGACGTTATTAATTTACAGATGAAGACCAAAGCAATGCCAGGTAAAGTTGATGCTTATTGGTATGAAGATGAGAGTGCAAACTTAAAGAGGACCTTGTTTCATCGTGTGACAATACCTTTAGTTCCGTTTGATTCTGGTATGGCCGATGATAAACAACCGCATACGACTGAAATGGTATTCGATTGGTACAATCTGAATCTGGGTGACGTGAGTGATCTGGATGGATTGAATTTGCGCCATAGGGATTACGAGGAAGCCGAAGGGGATGTCGTTATCGGCGGTGCCCACAACTGGTGCGATGTAAAACGCCTCGAATTCGAAAAAACAGCGCCCGGTGTTTTTAATGTGAGCGGTGAATTAATTGTCGAGTTTGAAAGTGAAGATCTTGGCAGTAATGAAGTATTTGAGTTTGAAACGACCGTTCAATACGTGCCATCGTAACTAATGTAGGTGTCACCTGTGTGGATGACGGTGAGTGTTTAGTTTGTTGAAATATGACGGCCATGCGGATCTTGGGGAATACGTCTAAGAGCATCGGCCTAAGTCTGTGCCGAGTGACCTCTAGATTCTTTGCGATCGATTCTGGGATGGCTCCTCAGCTTTCTTCCCGGTGATCGTGGAAATGCCGTTAATAGAAGAAACCCATTGTGGTACATAGTACCGATCTCACCGCGTCACTTCTAAGTTTCTCTTTTGTACCCGTGTATGAAACAGCCTCAGTCCGTCGTCCACTATTAAGTTTTCGCGCTGTTTTTCTCTAGCAATCCCATGCCGCATCCCTGCATGAGCTGTATGACAAAGCGACGGGTATTAGTGAATCTGACAGCGAGTTTGGAAAGAGTGAACAAAAATTAACGGGCGGTGTATTTTTATTATTTTGACCCAATGGTATGATGGCCTTACCAATTATTATTAAGGGTTTTGGGCTTAAGTCAATTTGTAGGCCGCGACTCCCAGCTAGTGGAGAAATATCAGTGGAATTTTCAGTGCGTTTGCAGCCGTTTTATAACAACTTAAAGGCAGGACCGATGATGACCGTCGGACTGAGCCTTATCCTTGGAGCAGCGGGGGCTGTGAGTGAGACTGGGCCACAGCCTTGGATGATCAAAACAACCGCGCCAGAGATTCGAGCACAAGCACTGATTTCAGCAATGACAACAGAGCAAAAGTTCCAGCAACTGGTCGGCGAAGCCGGTCAGGTGCCTGAAATTCCGGAATGTTACGGTGCACGGCACGTACCGGGGGTGCCTGAACTTGCTATCCCAACACTTCGCATCACAAATGGCCCCGTTGGTGTTGGCCAAAACGACTGCGTGCCTGCCGAATTCGCAGACCCCAGTAAACCACTGTCGTTTTTAACCACTCCACACTCGGCCAAAGCCACAGCGCTGCCGTCGGCGATGGCAATTGCGGCATCTTTTGATCCTGCTGTAGCGGCTCAGTTTGGCGACGTTCTGGCGACCGAGTCGAATAACTTGGCCCTTCATGTGATGGAGGGGCCGGGAGTGAATCTGGCTCGTAATCCAACTCTGGGACGAAATTTCGAATATTTTGGTGAAGACCCGTATCTTTCAGGTCGGATGGCGGTAGCTGAGATTAAGGCTATCCAGTCGAAGGGCGTCATTGCGATGGCTAAACATCTGGTGGCTAACGATCAGGAAGTTAATCGAATGACCATCAACGAAATTATTGACGACAAGACCCTGCACGAAATCTATTTGCTACCTTTTGAAATGTCGGTCAAAGAGGGAGAGGTTGCGTCCGTTATGTGTTCGTACAATACAGTCAACGGTTCTGGAATGTGTGCCAATAAACATATTCTAACAGACGTATTGCGGGGACAATGGGGCTTCGAAGGTTATGTACAATCAGATTTTTATGCCGTACACGACGTCACGAAGACAATGTTAGCTGGAATGGATCACGAAATGCCCGGTATGGACTTCCCTGCGTTTGGAGCGATAACTCACTGGAAGCCAGCAGCTCTACAAAAAGCGCTTGATTCCCGAGAAATCAAACTGTCGGATATTGATACCGCTTTGTTGCGCCGTTATACGCAGATGTTTAAGTTTGGCATATTTGATCGTCCTCTGAAGCAGACGCCGATCGATCAAAAGCGAAACGGCGATATTGCCAGGTCGATGGGTGAGCAGGGCGCTGTGTTGTTGAAAAATGACAAGCAGTTATTGCCTTTGTCGAAGTCCATTAAAAACATTGCCCTCATCGGGAAGAGAACCTACGTCGATACGGCGGTGACGGGCTGTTGTGGAGGCAGTTCTGATGTCATTCCTCTCTACACAGTGAAACCCTTACAGGGGATGAAGAATACGCTGAAGGCGCTCGGCTCGGAAGCATCGGTCAATCTCGTTATCGTCGATAATGAAAATAGCAATTTGGCGGAAGCCGTTGCTGCAGCGGCGGCTGCTGATGCGGTTGTTATTATGGCCGGTACTCTGGCTGAAGAAGGGCAGGACCGACTCGGTATCTCACTGGATGCCGGCGACTATATCAACACGACCAGACAATATATCAACAAAAACCAGACGGCTATGATCAGCGCTATCGCAGCGGCTAAGCCGTCAAAAACGGTATTGGTCTTGAAAGATAATGCGTCGGCGTTATTGCCATTTTTGGAGTCTATCCCGGCTGTGCTCGAAACCTGGTTCCCAGGACAGGAGGACGGTAACATCGTCGCTAATCTATTGTTTGGCGTCGTGAATCCATCGGGTAAATTACCGGTCACTTTCCCCATGAACGAAGGCGAATGGCCGGCTAATACGCCCAGTCAATATCCGGGCGTGACGATTAACGGTAAACCAACGGTATCCTATTCTGAAGGATTAAACATTGGTTATCGCTGGTATGATACGCACAAAATACAGCCGCGCTTTCCCTTCGGTTTTGGTTTGTCTTATACAACTTTCTCACTGTCGAATCTCAAGGTATCTCCGCTTAAATCCGACGGTAAGCAGCCGATCGTTGTAAGCCTTGATGTTACCAATACCGGTAGCGTTTCCGGTGCAGAAGTTCCTCAGGTGTATGTCGGTATGCCCGCGGTTCTCAATCAGCCGCCAAAACGTTTGATTGCCTTTGATAAAGTTGTGCTGGCAGCGGGTGAAAGTAAAACGGTAACGATTAAGATCGACCCGTTGGCCTCCAGCCACCCCTTGAGTACTTGGAATGTTGCTACCCAAAAATGGCTGACTACCGCGGGTCGGTACACACTAATGGTAGGTAATTCGTCCGCGGCTCTTAATCTGAGCCAAACGATTACTGTCGACGAGTCGTTAGCTGAGTGAACTAACAAAGAAAGCATCGCTTGGATTCGCTAGATCTTGGATGTTACGTGCTGTACACCTCGAAAAAATAACCCCGGCTCGCTACGACGGGCTGGACAGATTGGTTTAGACGATCACCTGGTACAGGTCATCTAAGACATTCACGATTCCCCGTCGACGACAACATTACTCTTCCGGCGGTGGTATCCCGGTAGCACGCCTTAATAGTATGTGCTCGGCGGCGATTCCCGGTTGAGTACATACTCGCATGAGCAACGCTCAATTGTCTTTGGCGGGTGAATTCATTAGGCGTGAACTTTCCAAAAACATTTCTTACAATTTTCCCGATGGTAGCGCTGCGAACCGTTTACACAGTCGTTGTCTGTGTGAGGATGAGCCAAGAGCTTGTCTAATTCGAAATGTGATGCTATTGTGATATCTAAATGATATCACATTGAAATTTGGAGAAAGTCCATGGTTAAAGAAGAAGCAGCGTCAACCAGTAACGGTTACTTGATGATTGTCATTCTGTTCTTCGCACAATTAGTGGCGGCGGGCACGATCGTGGTGTTTCCGGGCGGGCTTAAAGTTCTCGCGGTTATTGCGACAGCACTGGTATTTGTAGGATGGTTTGGTTTTTTCATCGTCGCGCCCAATTACGGGAAAATTCTACAGTTGTTCGGCAAATACGTGGGGACCGAACACGCGCCGGGATTACGCTGGGCCAATCCATTTTTTTCCAAAAAGCAAATTTCGCTGCGTGTCCGCAATTTTGAAAGCGGCAAACTTAAGGTGAACGATGCTCGCGGCAACCCTATAGAAATAGCTGCAGTAGTGGTCTGGAAGGTGGTCGATTCAGCCGAAGCGTATTTTGAAGTCGATGACTTTGAAAGTTTTGTCACTATTCAAAGCGAGGCTGCGTTGCGTAACTTGGCCAATACATATCCTTATGAGCCACACGATGGCGACGAATTGTCCTTGCGTGGTGATCCTGCGAGCATCGCCGAAAAAATAAAGCTGGAAGTACAGGAGCGTTTGCAAAAGGCCGGGGTGCATGTGATTGAAACACGCATTAGCCATCTGGCTTATTCACCGGAAATCGCACAAGCTATGTTGCGAAAACAGCAGGCTGGTGCGGTATTAGCTGCTCGCCGTTTAATCGTAAAAGGCGCGGTAGAAATGGTTACTGATGCCTTAGATACCTTAACAAAGGAGCACGATTTTCAGCTAGACGAAGAACGTAAAGCGAGTATGGTCAGCAATTTGTTGGTGGTAATTTGCAGCGACCAGCAAGTACAGCCTGTCGTAAACGCCGGTTCATTGTATTAATTTAACCTGGGTTAGGAGAGTTTATGCATTGGCGATACAGGGTAGTGGAATGTAATGAAAAGTTCTTTTGCGTTGGAAAATTTAAATCAGATAAAATGCAGTAGCAACTCAATGACATGGGCAAGCAGGGATGGATCGGAGCTTCTCAGATATAACGCCATAGACGGCGGCGGCATTGGCCTAGGTCTAATGCTAATTTATATAAAACTGATATAGATACAGACTATTATGGCAAAAAAAGCCTACCCGCTACGTATCAATGAACAAATTCTCTCCGCCATGCAGCGCTGGGCAGACGACGATCTGCGGAGTATTAATGCGCAAATAGAATACGTATTACGCGATGCTCTGGTAAAATCGGGACGTGCCAAACTGATTCAGAAAGTGGTTACCGAAATTGAGACGATTGATCCCGAGTAGAGAGTAATATCTAACAGTTACTAACAACTATGGTTAGACGATGGTCGTGTTTGAGAGAGTGTGATCAAAAGTGAATTTTAGTCCACGGAATACACGTGATCGCGGCGGTCCCGTTAATGCGTAGATGCCGTTATAAATGTCTGGTTACCAGAATCACGGGATCTTGATATTAAGTGGTTCTAGAAAGTCGGCAAGCGCGGCCGCGACTTCTTCAGCGTGGGAAAACGGCATCATATGATCGCCCATTTCGACGACATGGAATTTCGCGTGCGGTATCTGTTTTAGTAATTTCTCGCTTTGTGCAAATGGCACGTTAATATCTTCCGTCCCATGAATAATTAGGGTTGGTACAGTTGTATCGACGTTGGGTAACATCATGTTGGAAAATTGTTTGAAATCGTTGTCCATACCGATTTTCCGTTGTGAAATGGGCCACATAGAAAAAACCATATCGGACACCGTGGTTACTTTCGCCGCGTCATCTAAAATCAAAGCCCTGTTTACCGGATTGGGTACCATAAATTCGATGATACCCTCGGAGCCCAGAACATTCTTCATTAGTGATAAAACCGCCCACATTGAAAAGTCGTTTCCTAGGAAAGCAGGAAGGGACGGCGGATCAATGTCCGGCTGTGAGACGGCCTCGATCGCAATCAGAGCCGTTGTTTTTTCTGGATACATCGCCGCAAATGAAATGGCTGACGGTCCACCGCCCGAAACTCCGACAGCGAGAACGGAATCAATGTCCAGCGTATCCAGAAGCGCTGCATAGGCATGTGCTTGTTCAACAGGAGATTCGCCGACATCGAGTGGTGTTCTGAGATAACCTGGCCTTGAAGGTGCGAGCACTCGAAATCCAGGGAAGCTTTTCGGTCCGTCATAGCCCCCGGGCGTTCCGTGTAAAAAAAGAATAGTGGGTCCCTGCGCTTCAACGATTTCGTATTCTATCGGGCCCACTGCGGTATTGGCTATCTGACTGTTGGATACGAGACTGGATAACCGTTCTTCACTGAAACTCGAGTAAAATCCCAATGAAATAGTGAGGGCTGTCAACGTTAGAAGGAAAATTCCAGCACTTATTTTTTTAAACATAATTTCTCAATTAATGGCTAAGGGTCTATCTTTTCAGGACGGATTTTCTTATCGTCATTTCATTGTTTTTTTGGCTTTTCCGATGGAATATTGCGCCGAAAAACCCCCGTGCCGAAGGCATTGCTAATCAGTTGAGTATTTTCGATAAAGTAGTTGGAAACAATTTCTTCATGTGCATTATCGGGGAGGGAGGGTTTTACGTACACCGCCGTTTCTCCGAAGTTGGGAAATGATAGTATATCTTCATAACGGTTTTTTACCGAAGGCGCCATTCCTTGAATAAACGAAGGAGCTCCAGCGATGTAATCAATTTCGCCAGAATTTAGACTTTTTATCGCGTCGAAATAATTTGGGTATGGTTTGATTACGACTGATATCTCTTGTTCCTCATAGTACCTCTTTGCGATATTAAGTGATGATGAATACGACAGTCCACCAATCGCCTTTATGGTATTAACGTTTCCCGTCTTTTTTCCTCTTAACTTATATAGTGTGACCTGCAGTTTTGCTCCCAGCAAACGCCTAAATCCTGCGCGGGTTAAAATTTGATCGAGCTCTGGAATATACCCCCAAATGACGAGATCTAACTTTGTGTTGCTTATCCTGTTTATTAAATCTCTTTTATCTGACACCGCCCGATACACCATTTCGCGCTCGAGATTTTCGCCAAGACCATCGAATATAGGGCGGAGCTTAGCAGAGGCTATTTTATTCGGATAAACACTTGGAATTAGGAACACATAGGGATCTTGGTGCGAAGCGGCCTCCTTATCCACCAAAGCAGCAGTCACCGGAAGAAGGCTCGGGCGAACTGCTATTAAAAAAACAACACAAACGCTTTGAAGAATCTTCATTTTTTATTGCTGCCCAATTTTTGCTATATAGACCTATGCGTTGGTTATTTTAGCTGAGTTCTGAAGAGTTTGCTGTTGAAGCACGGTTAATGATTACGGCTGTGAGTATTTTTTCGCACGTCGAAAGATTTGCATTTAAGCGAAAAAGCTCAGTACGTTCCTTATTGCCTCTAGCGTGCTACTTGAACTTTTTGTCAAGATTTACATTGCCACGCTGCAAGCCGTTAACAGGTCTTGCAGTTTAAGTTTACTCGCCGTGTTTTTCTTTTTGTAGTGGAGAATCGACGGGACATTCCCGTCGATTCGGTTTTATCAGCTTGGAAGTGACATTGCGGGAGTGGTGTTTTTTACGCTGTCTCGCGAACTGACTCGTTGATGCCACTGCCACAGGGCTTCCAGATCGTCAGCGGGTTTTAAGTACACCATACCCGCGGCGAAATCGATACAACAGAGCGCCGTAATATCGGCAATAGTGAAGCGATCACCTGCGATGTAATCTCGTTTTGAAAGCTCTTTATTGAGTCGCTTATAGTAGGCTTGAGTCAGTAAGTCGCCCCGTTCTTTTGCTGCTGGTATTGACTCAATAATACCCATACTACCGACAATTGGACCATTAACCCACGCTTGACCGATGGGAGAAAACAATTCGTGTTCAATATGACGGTGGTGCATCTCAATAATGGCTGTTTCAACGGGATTTTCGCCGAACAGGTTTGGCGTAGGCGCTACCGATTCGAGATAGCGGCAGATGGCAACAGTCTCGCCGATACACGTGCCGTCATCGAGTTCTAACACAGGTATTTTGCCGCTCGGATTCTTGGCAAAAAATGCCGGCGTCTTATGTTCACCCGCGCGCATATCGACCACAACGCTTTCTAGCTCAAGACCTTTTTCCGCGGCAAAAATGTTTACACGGCGAGGGTTTGGGGCACTGGGAGAATCGTATAATTTCATCATTTAGAAGCGACCTTATTTAAGTTAATATAGAATTTAGTAGTTTTGAATACGGCGTTCTCGCGAACCATTACAGCTTGCGTAATATGCCATAGCACGGTTCAAGACTCTATGGTTTTTTGAAGAAGGGATAATTCACACAATATCGCTTAACGATCATGGCTTTAGATAAGGAGCGGTAAAAGTGAAACAGCACGGCTCAATTGCTGCGTAAAAGCGAACGGTTGGGCGACATTGAATCTCAGTGTTTTAAAGTGTATTTCTTAATGCAGCGTTGAAATTGCCCTGATATTATTTTGTAGGCAGGGGTAAGATCTGATTCCAGTCTCACATACTCGAACCCAGGGCATCGAAATGCTAAGCTAAAAGAACTCCAGGCGATGCATTGATTGCTTGTCTAGATCAAAAATGATCCAATTCGAACTATCTGGAAGTCAAGGGGGCTAGTTTCAGAACCGGTAATATAGTGATTAAGATAAGTTAAATCATAACCCCGAAGAAGCTGGTAGTGACGCCCATTGGGTCGCCAGCGGCGATTCGACCGGAATTAACTGCTGGTAATCAGGCAATCAAGCGATCAGGCAGTTAGTTACTTCGTAAGGAGATTTTCTCAGTGCATGAAGAGCGTTTACTGAAA
Organism: uncultured Cellvibrionales bacterium; assembly: GCA_913019905.1. Classification (GTDB taxonomy): domain Bacteria; phylum Pseudomonadota; class Gammaproteobacteria; order Pseudomonadales; family Dasaniaceae; genus Oceanicoccus. Next base: position 20,267 of record CAJVZD010000010.1, on the reverse strand, counting down.
GAAAAAGTCCGGCTTATTTGTTCTGGGACCACTTCCGCGCTCGTTTCAAACACGGTTTTAGCCGGCGTATCGGCCACCTACTTTTGGAACAATGTTAATGCGCTGTATGTTGGGCCCTGGACAACGTGCTTCGCATTCTTACTCATTGCCAGGCTTTTCCTGTACTGGATTGGAAGGAGCGATCAGGCACTACTTTCCAATGCCGCATGGGTGCGTTGCTATACCGTATTGATCTGGATGGTTAGCGCCTTATGGGGGTGCACTGTATTTTTCTTTGGCGATACCGGTGATTTTCAAGGCACGTTTTTGATAATAACGATTGTTATCTGCGTCGTCGCTGGCGGCTCATACTATTCTGTGCCGATATTGCCAGCTGTTATCGGCTTCATTCTACTTGGTGCATTGCCCATCGCAGTTTTCATGCTAACGCGCGATTCTTCGGCCGAGAAGATCATTGGTGTGATTGCTCTTTTCCTTACTCTAACGTTAATTAGAATATCCATCATCATTAATGGTTGGCTAATGACTTCGATAGAGCGAGGGCTGGTCAATGAATATCAATCTGATCAATTAGAAATCGCTTTGGAGAAGACATCAGTGGCGATGGGTGTCCAATCGGATTTTCTTGCCAATATCAGTCACGAAATTAGAACGCCAATAACCGGGTTGCTCGGCATGTTGCAACTGCTGCGTGCTAACCAGGAACCTGAGGAAACAGCTCGCTATCTAAACGTCGCGAATAACTCGGCGCGCACGTTACAGGTATTGATGAATGATCTATTGGATATGTCCAAATTGCAGGCAGGACAATTTTCCATCGATCGCAGTCCGGTTAATTTCATTACGCTAGTCGAGGAGTCGATAGACTTACTCAGGCCCATGGCCGTTGAGAAAGGTCTGATTCTGAATCTCAATACCTCGTTTCTGACGCCCTACTACTTTTATGTCGACGATGCCAGAATGCGGCAGATCATTTACAATTTGGTCGGGAATGCCATTAAGTTTACCGAGAGCGGTTCGATCGTTGTGACCGTGCGATGCCGGGCAATTTCCGCGGGTGTGTTTGAGCTGGAATGCGATGTTGAAGATACGGGAATTGGTATTCCCGAAGATGTTTCGGAAAGTCTCTTTGAGCGGTTTACTCAAGTCGATTCGGCCCAGTCGCGTACGCGTACCGGCACAGGACTTGGTTTGGCAATTTGTCGCGAGTTGTTGTTGTTAATGGATGGCACCCTTAGTCTTAAATCGACGCTTGGTGAGGGCAGTATTTTTAGCTTTTCGCTGCCAGTAAAAGAGGCTGGCGTTGTCGAAGTAGAACAAAATGAAAAAGCTGTTGAAGGCGTGTTGCAAGATACGCCCTATCATTTATTGGTGGCGGATGATAATCCAACGAATCTTCTCATTGTTGAAAAGATGGTTAAAAATCTGGGTTGGACAGTGGATACAGTAGACAGTGGTGAAAAGGCGATCGCGCTTTTTTCAGACAAAGAAAAACATTACGACGTCATATTAATGGATATTCAAATGCCGGTCCTGGATGGTATTGAAACGACCAGGAAAATTCGGGCCTTAAACGCCGCGGGCAAACATGTGCCGGTGATCGCTGTGACCGCGAACTCATATAATGACGAGTCGGAAGTTCTACTAGCGCAGAAGATCGATGGTTACGTCCCTAAACCTATCAACGCGGAACAGCTGCATAGAGTTGTGTCTAAAGCTATCCTGAAGCGCATGAACGAAGCTTAAAGCGCTTTGATCTGATTCGACGTCCTTCTTAATTAACAGTAGGGAGATCGCGATATTTCGGATGTGGTAGGTAAAACAATTGCATTTTCTTTGTACACTAGATGATTCATCGTATGGCCGATACCGATTATTACCGGAGCAGAATTCAAAGGGCTTTAGAATTTATTGATGAACGCCTGGGTGAACCGATGACGGCAGCTCAAGTAGCTGAGGCGGCACATTTTTCCGAATATCATTTCCATCGTCTGTTCCCCGCCTTTACCGGCGAACCGATCCATCATTATGTACGCAGTCGGCGTTTGGAAAAAGCGGCTATCCAGCTGCGAGAAAATCCTGAAACAGTACTCACTGAATTGGCCCTTGATGTTGGATTTGAAACTCCGTCAGCCTTCGCGCGCGCATTTAAGCAACATTTTGGGATTAGTCCCAGTGGGTTTAGATCGGGTCAACTGCCACTTCACGATAGTCCCGCGCGGGCGCAAGCCAATAGACCGTATCTAAAAACGAAGGCCGTGGCTACTCTGAACTTGTCGTTTACTGTCGAAAATACGAATGCCATGGTATTGCAGTATCGCAGCGCAAAAGGAACTAGTCACGGTCGTTTTTTTGCAGAGAAAAACCTAACCGAGTTGTTTGCCGGTCTGATAAGCGACCAGCCCACGGCGGTCGTAAGCGCCTATCCGGCAAGCCCCGCCGGCCTCAACGACAGCGAGGTTGAGGTGTGGTATGGCGGTTTGTTTTCTCAGCCTGATCTCGGCAGTTGGAGCAAACAAAGGCATCAATTTGTCGCTGGACAGTGGGCGGTCTTTGACTATCGGGGAAGTTATAACTATTTACATCAGGCCTGGAATCAAGTGTATTGCGTGTGGTTGCCTAATTCGGGCTATGCTCTGCGGGACGAATTACCGTTTGAAACTTATCTGAATAGTCCAGTCGAGGTAGTCACCGCAGACTTACACACCCAAATTTGGTTACCTATCAGCGGTGAGGAACAGGCATAAAGACAAGCAGTAAGCAGTCAGTAGCTGTTGCGAGCTTTGGCAGAGCGCAGGATTGGAACAGTAATCAGTAGGTTTTTGACGTTAACTACGACTTTTGAAGTCAGGAGTTAATGTTATGAATCTCAGTGCCGAAGAAACGGTCGCTCAATTGCGTCGCGGTGACATTAATAGTGAACAAATACTACAGAAGCAGCTCAGCAAAATATCTGAATTCAATCCGGATCTAAATGCATTTGTGCATGTTGTCGAATCTAAGGAAAGTCATAATCCTAGTGGTCTATTGCACGGTTTACCCGTGTCCATAAAAGACCAAATTCACGTTGCCGGAATGCCTTGCACCAGTGGTTTTGAGGGATTGGCGGACTTTGTTCCAGAAAACGACGCAAAAATAGTGACAGATTTGAAAGCGGCTGGGGCACAGATTTTAGGTAAAACTAATTTACCACCGTTAGCGATGGATTTTCAAACCTATAACAAAGTGCATGGACGAACGAATAACCCCTGGGATCAAAGCTATACGACGGGAGGGAGCAGCGGCGGAGGAGCGTGCGCAGTGGCAAGTGGCATGAGCTTTGCCGAAATTGGCACTGACTTGGCAGGCTCATTGCGCATACCGGCTTCCTATTGCGGCGTCTGTAGCTTGATGCCAACGGTCGACACCTTATCAACTCGTGGCACGATGACCTTAGTCGAGCAAAGTAATCACACTATTGAATATTTACCGCGGGTAGGACCTATTACCCGTAACATCGGTGACTTACGATTAATGTGGGAGGCATTGAGTGGTAGCGATCGTTGCCTTCAAGCTAAGGATCGAGTCAACAAATCGATACGTCTGGCCGTCTTGCCTCCGTCGTCCGAGTTTCCTTTGCATTCACAAATCGAAGCCAGTATTAAACACTGCAGCGATGTGTTGAGCAGTACGGATGGAATACAACTTACGCCGGCTGTCCCGGAGGGCTTTGATTGGCATCAAGCGTGGCAAGCCTATGGGGTAATCCAGGGTTATCAATTTTCTGCGCTGGCTAACCCAGTGCAAAGGTTGCTTGGGCGCTTGATGTCGCGCGCGGCAGTGCGGAGATCGCCAACATTTATCAAGCCGATTCAACAAGGTAATAGACGCAAGAAAATCTGGTATCAACAAGCCATACAAACGCGGTCGCAGATTATCGGACAGTTGGATGAGTTCTTTAAACACTACGACGCCTGGATTTTACCGGTGACATTAGTGCCAGCCTTTCAGCACGTACAAGCCAGCTTCGAAACTGACTTTGTACGTGACTATGATCATAGTTTTGATGTGATGGGTCAAAAGCTGAATTATTTTGAAGCTTTAACACGCTTAACGACTCCCTTTAATTTGACCGGCCATCCTGTCGTTACCTTGCCTGTTATCAAAGACAACAACACCGGGATTCCTATCGGCGTGCAAATTGTCGGCAAGCGCAACGGCGAAACGGCGTTGTTAGCTGTCGCTGAAGAAATTGAACGTTGCCTGGGTTTAAACTTATACCCACTAAGTTCCGGGGAGTTTTCGCAATGATTAAGCAATTCGATAAAGATATAGAATCAGAATTTCATGATATGTTTAATACCTTGCGCGGCATTTTGTTGGCGACAGAGGGTATGATAGAAACCAAAAAACCGAGAATCACGACTTATTCAGATCTCAACGGTGGTGTTTGCCACATGCGGACCACGGCAATTGGTGTTGATATTGGATATTTAAAAGGCGCTCTGTTTGAAGATAAATTTGACTTGTTGACGGGCAGCGGGAAAAAAATGCGAGTACATAAGTTATACGGCAAAACAGCACTTGATTTTCAGGCAATTGACTATTACCTACAGCAAGCCCAGCGACTAAATATCAGCTAGTTTATTGTGGCTATCGAGTTAAATTTAAAGTCTAGCCTGATTCGGAGAACGGTCTTCAATGATCGATAATCTAAACTGTTGAGCGATTGTTCGTCTTCAAAAAACGCGAACAGGCGGCGCTGCGGTTAGGCTGGTAGAGATTAACGAAAATGATGCAGTGACAAATTTTACTACGCTCAAGAGAACAAAATTCGCTCAAATATTCCTTAAAATACCGTCGTTAAGCCAGCCGGATAAATAGTTTAACGCAAGGGCTGGTACATCCTTTTCGTCATTTTTTTGTAATAGTTGTTCGCACAGAGTTGAAAAGCTTGAGCCGGCGACAATGAGTTTAATGAGTGACAATTCTTCCTCGTTAAGAGACCGGAATTCAGTCAGGCGCTCTTCGTTTCTCCATAACAGCCAACAATTTGAAAGTCTGTTCGCGGGCTCGGGGATTTTTTCTGATTTTAAGGCCTGCCATGATTCAACAGAGTTCCATTTTGAATAAAAAACCTGAACGCTAGGATGAAATTTGAAAGTTAATTCTGGCCAGTTTTCTGTTGGCACCACGTGCAGGTCATCCTGACAAAACCGGGTTGCATCCTGTGAGTCAAAAGCGGTCATTAATAGTCTTTCGAACGTTGCGATTTCGCTAATAATCGGGTGTTCAGAAAACGGCAGGGTTTCCTTCAGAAACTGAGGTAACTGGTCGGCGTAATTGCGCAGCGACGTATTGTGCGATGGATGTTGTTGTCTAAAGACTGATACCATTTCATCAAACAGCTCATCTCCGAGATAGAAACTTAATACATTGTGGTCTGTGTCTATGACTTCTTTTAACCGGGTCTCGTAAGCATTTTTATATATGTTCAAGCGAGTTGATTTATCGATATTACCCTGATCGATAACATGCTCGGAAATTCTTCCGTCACTTGCCGTCAAGAACCCCATCATTTTCTCTTGCAGTGTTAGTAAAGTCCGATTACCCATGATTAGCTGTATCGTTTCCTGGAGTTATTGGCTGATCAAAATTACATACTTCATTGGCAATACGCCGTGCAACATCCAGTTCTGCCAGTAAGTCTTCTAATGGAGGAATGTTGTCGTCGCGCTCAATCATGGTGCTAATCAATCCAAAACGTTTTAATGCCTCCCGATACAAATCCCAAACAGGGTCTGCGACGTCGTGGTCATGTGTGTCGATGACATAGTCACCATAGTCTGAATGGCCAGCCAAATGAAATTGCCTCACTCTGTTTTCGGCGATTCCGTTAAGATAATCCCGGCAGGAAAAATCGTGATTGCGAGCGCTAACGTATATGTTGTTGATGTCTAACAGTATGTGGCAGTCAGCTCGCGCCGCAACTTCATTTAGAAAATCCCACTCTGTCATCACTGATTCTTTGTAGGTAATGTAGCTCGACACATTCTCTAGCAGAATTTGTCGGCCGAGAAAATCCTGTACGGCAGAAACACGGTCGACAACATGTGACAAGGCTTCTTCGTTATAGGGTAGGGGCAGTAAATCGTGACTATTGGTTTGATGTGCTCCGGTCCAGCAAAGGTGGTCGGACAACCATTCGGGTTGTAACTCGTTCGCTAACACTTTTAGCTTTCGGAGATAGTCATAGTTTATTGGGTCGGTTGATCCTATCGAAAGCGAAACGCCATGCATAACCATGGGGTAACGCTCTCTGATGGCGTGCAAATAGTATTTTGGCTTGCCGCCATCCACCATAAAGTTCTCGGACACGACTTCAAACCAGTCTAGTGCTGGTTTTTGTTGCAGAACGTCATGAAAGTGGTCTGTGCGTAAACCTAAGCCGAAGCCCAAATAGGGCGTGTCGGTAGGTATTGCTGTTTTACTACTGTGGACAGAGGGGGCTTTCGCCCCCTTGTGGTCTTCTTTATGCACCTACTTTACCGCCAATGTCTGAACAAGTTTTGCTGGCAATCGCGACAAACCCAAGGCCCTTACAAGACCCTAGTCCCGCGCAGGCGTTTTCGGCGGTTTTGCAGTCGTTGTGTCCTTTACAAACGTTCACGCCATAACAATGAGTCAGTTCAGCGGTATTGACTGCGCCTCTCCATTCATCCTTTGTTTCGCCGCCAACATCGGCACAGGCTTTGGTCGACATCGCGACAAAACCAAGACCTTTGCAGGAACCTTGTCCCTTACAGGCATTTTCGGCGGTTTTGCAATCGTTATGCCCTTTACAGGTATTTACACCGTAACAATGTGCTAAATCCGTAGAATTGACCGCTTTGGCTGAAGACTCAGCCTGAGCTTGCGCGCAGCCTAGTAGTCCCGCGACAGCCATGGCAACGGCGGTTCCTTTAAATTTGGTGTGAGTGTTTTGTTTCATCATAATCTCCGAAATTTGATGGTTGTTTAGGGGCTGGCGTAAATTACTGCGTAATTGATTGTGTTTGCCGGTTTGTAAATCAAATGAATCTGATTAAATGATAGTCTAGAGAATACCGATCTGAAAGTTATAACAATTTGATCACAACTCGAAACGATTTCATAACAAATAGCCGAGGTACCCGTCATCTCAATCGTGTTTGGCCTGGTGATAGAGCTGTGTTCCCGACTGTGATTTTCTAATAGGGGGAGGTTCAAACGCTTCAAATTAAGTGTGGTTGAGCTAAATGGCGAGATTGGCAAGATGGTCGGTGTCGATAATGGTGATTTTTCCGTATTCGATCGCGATGACGTTTTCATCCCGCCATTCGTTTAATATTTTACTGACTGCCTGCCGCGTCGCTCCAAGCATCGAGCCAATATCTTGTTGAGTAATAGTGACTTCAGTGGCGGGTGGACTAATGGTGTTTTTACCCGGTAAGTTACCGGTTAAGTAGCAAAGGCGATGAGCGAGTCGGCTCTCTAAGGGGCGTAAGGCCATACTTTCGTAAAAACTCACCATATGCCGCATCCGTTCAGCAAGCAACGCATTCAGTTGTTTGGGTATTTCCGGATATTCTTGGTACAGACGGTTGAAATCAGATCGTTTTAGTTCCAATAACTCGGTATTTTCGGTGGCCGTTGCGGTATTCGACGACGGTTTGTCATCGATCATGCTTAATTCACCGAAACAGTCACCCGCTTCGAAAATAACAAAAACGACCTCTTTGCCGTCGATGTGGGTATTGGTCAGCTTGACCCTACCGCGAGCCACTTGCCACAAAGCGTGGGGTACCTGGCCCTCTTGATAGATTGTTTCTCCTTTGCTGTAACTACGGGTGGTCATTAGTGCTAGCGTGGCGTCTCTGACGTCTTCCGGCAGCTGGGTAATCCAATTGTTGCCGAGATATCGATGTGCCAACGTGTTCTCCAAGAGTAGCTAGTAAAGTTTGCAAAAAGGTTTGTGAGAATGAACGGCCGTAAGAGAATTATGGCAACTGTCTGTTAGTTGACATTAAACGAAGCAAGAGTTGATTACTATTACTTTCTATGACGAATAAATCAACCATTTAGGAGCCTGTTATGGGTGATAAAGCACCAGTCGATCTAGTAATGAATGTAAAAGAAGAATTTGTATTTCCGGTTCAGTATGAATCCTTTGAAGCGGATCGCTTGCAGCGCAAACAACGTCTTGCTGCTTCATGCCGTTTGTTTGGGAAATTTGGTTTTGATGAAGGCGCCGCAGGACACATCACTGTCCGCGACCCCGAGCGCAAAGATCACTTTTGGGTTAATCCCATGGGCGTCTCGTTCAAACAAATAAAGGTTTCGGACCTAATATTGGTCAATCACGATGGCGTCGTTGTTGAAGGTAGCGGTATGCTAAATGGAGCCGCGTTCACCATTCATTCAAATATTCATAAGCAGAACCCGGACATCGATGCGGCAGCTCATTCTCATTCAGTATACGGGAAATCCTGGTCGGCATTGGGTCGTAAATTGGACCCGATAACGCAGGACGCCTGCGCCTTTTATGACGAGCATATTTTACTGGAAGAATTTACCGGTGTAGTCCTAGAAGAAGAATATGGTACGCAAATAGGTAATGCGATTACTGGTAAAAAGGCAGCCATTTTGCAAAATCATGGTCTGCTAACAGTTGCTAAAACTGTCGATGCGGCCGTCTGGTGGTACATCACGATGGAAAGATCCTGTCAGGCTCAGCTATTGGCAGAAGCTGCCGGCAAGCCGAAATTGATTTCCCCCGCTGTTGCCGCTTCGACCCAGCAGAATGTTGGCAGTGAACTAGCGGGTTGGTTTAGTTTCCAAACCTTGTACAACGTTATTGTCGCCGAACAGCCCGACTTATTTGATTAATGTTTAGGATTCTGTAGCGCCAAGAAAGAGTTCAATACGATAACCAAAATAGCCGTTTTTTACTGCGATAACGGTTATTTTCGTTAGAATACTAACACCTTACATACGCTTGTAGTGAAGCGTGTTACCTATAGACTGAAATGTTGTGATGTTTTAGTCGATTGATCGTGTCTATGTAGTTCATTGAGTACTTATGCAGGGTGCTAGTGAACCTCGGTCGAGTAATAAATGGCTGCGTAGAACCGTTGCGGCAATGGCGGGCTTCGCTGCAATGTGTCTCAATTAGTGCGGCATTTCGCTATCGTTATTCTTAAACCACACCGATAATGCCTTTCAGTACAGATGCTCAGTGTGTGCGTATCCTATCGGATGTTTAGTTAAGACCGTTGTAAAACCAAATAATTTAATCCACACGTCCCCCCGTTATTTGAGGACATCATGGCTAGTCAATAATGATGAAAGGCATCCCAGATGAGGCTGCATCTCTACCTTATAACGACATTCTATATTCCATGATCAGTTGTCCTGTAACTAAAGATAAGAAAATTGATGGATCTGTCCTAACAATGCTATTTCATTAATCGGCCTAAGCGACAACTCATGGTTGCTATTGAGCAAAATTGTTTTACTATTGGAAAAATATGTCGATGTCGCTAAACAGGAGTTACAGATCATTTCGAGCTTCAACGCTTTACAGAGAGTAGACGGGGAATCAGCAAATCGTGAGCATTGAGTTTGAATCGTTGGTACCGCTGGGCCGGCGTGGCTTGATCCAGGCTACCAATCTTGTTGTCACCGTTTTAATCGCCGTGTTAGCTATTACTAAACTAGTGGTAATGGGCCTGGAGCACCCTCCGATCCCGGCGCTTTTTGTGGTTGTAGCGGGGCTGGCTAACGCTGTCTACTTGAGGCGAGGCGGGTCGATGGACGTCGTTGCGTGGATATTGGTAGGCTTTTCGCTGATGGGGATTGCAGCGGGAAGCTTCAATACTGGTGGTTTTGCTGGGTCAATCCTGCTGCTTGCTCCCCTTATTCCGGTTTTGACCATGTTGTTAATAGATTCACGTGCCGCATGGATAGCTCTTGTACTGGTCTGTTTAATTCTAGCCGGGTTGTTTGCGCTGGGTCTCAATGGCTTTGTGCCGGAAAACCCTAACGGACCCGATCGTGTTCGTTTGGGTCGATACATTGTTCTAACTTGCCTGTGCGTGATATCGACCTGGGTAGTCTGGAGTTTTTCTGCAATGACTCGATCTCTACTGATCAAACTTGATAAGCAGTCAAATACCGATTATCTAACCGGCGTATTAAACCGCCGAGCGATTGAGTCTGCACTGTCCCAGGAAGTCGGAAGGGCGCGCCGGACGGATACCTATTTGTCATTCATTATGGCGGACGTTGACTTCTTTAAGTTATACAACGATAGCAATGGTCATCAAGCCGGTGATCGCTGTCTCATCGACATCGCGAAACTTATTTGTTCCTGCTGCGAAAGATCGACAGATTTCGTCGGGCGCTTCGGAGGTGAAGAATTTGTGATTATCTTGCCAGACACCGATAGCGAAGGAGCGCAAAGAGTTGCAGGTAATATTAGGACCACCATTGTCCAGCGATCGATTCCTTACGGGCCGAACAATTCAGATCCGGTTACTTTAACGCTAGGGGTTGTAAGTGCACGTGGCCCGTTGATTGAAGATATAGATCAAGTAATAAGGCAGGCGGACAGTGCGCTCTATCGTGGAAAGAACTCGGGCCGTAATTGTGCCGTGGCAGTGGTGATTAATGATGATGAACCTAATGATTTAGATCACCTTGAAAGTTGAGCCCTGGTTAGGGTGATCGGTCAAAATATCCAGGCTCCATTGTCAATCCGAAAGCGGGCCCTGGTGATATTGAGTTAACACGCGGATTTTTCGGAACTGAAGAGCGAAGTATGCGAGTAGCGAAGAAACTGTTCGTGCCAACAAAGGCGAAGTAGTTAGCGCTCGGGATAAATCGTTGGGTTCGAAACAGCTGTCTATTTAAACTGATTTTCAGACGGAGAATGCAAAAATGGAATAACTGGAACATTGATTTGCAAGCGTTTAGCCCGCCTTAATTTCTATGCTAGATAATATAAAGATCACGAAATATGAATGAAATAGTACTGGCGGAATATGATCCACTCTGGCCTGTAACGTATGAAAGCGAACGGATATACCTGTTGAGTATAATCGGCAAATGGAATAGCGGTGGGATTGAGCATGTCGGCAGCACGGCAGTGCCAGGCTTAGTCGCAAAACCTGTCATAGATATTATGTTTGGAGTTAAATCTCTTAAGGACTCTTTGCCTGCAATCGACGTTCTAAACAATAGTGGATATTTGTATTCCGATTATAAAGGCGATGTCATGCACTGGTTTTGCAAGCCGTCTACTCACTATCGCACCCATCACTTGCACCTAATTCCGTTTGACAGCCCGTTGTGGCGCGAAAGGAAAAAATTTCGCGATGTGCTGCGGACAAATCCCGAGCTCGTCAATGAGTATACCAATCTCAAAAAGGCCTTAGCTGCTCACTACGAAAACGATAGAGAACTTTACACAGAAAAAAAGTGGCCCTTTATTCAAAGAGTATTAAAAATCGATAGCGAGGCTTGTTTGTAAGGGCGCTACCTCATTGATATTTACTTTTCAGTAGCGTTTACTGATTTGTGATCGGCTAGAGCTAAAGTTATCACCGAAGTGATAAAGCCTACTTACCATCAGCATCTATCAGTACTTGATGATGAGGGCCGTACACCTCCATTTAAATTTGGCTAAATCTGATTGGTCTATTCCCTGCTATAATAGAGCTTTTAGTTCAATAGCTGTCGGTCGATCGTTGGACGCATGCCATGAAGAAGATTTTAGTCGTTATTCTCATACTGTTAGTGCCGGTTTTGGGCGCAAAAGAATTGGTGGTTGGCGTTGGTAAGTTTGAGCCTTTCTTTATCGAGAAGGGTGAGACCGGCGTGTTTATTGATATCGCAAAAGCTGCCTTTGATCTACTTCCGCAGCATCATGTGAAATTCGTTTTCATGAGTAACGAGCGTATTAGAATTGAATTAGATGAAGGCAATATTGATGCAGGCTGCAATATATTCAAAGAATCTAACGTTAAGGCTTTTCTCTCTGTCCCTTTGTTTAGGTACACAGATGTCGCGGTATCCTTTAAAAAGAAGAATCTGTCCATCAATAGTGTTGCTGAACTAGCAGGTAAGTCGATTGCCGCGTATCAAGGTGCTACAGATCTGTTAGGTATGGACTTTCGTTTGATGGCTGAGGCGAACAGGTCCTATAGCGAGCACTCTAAGCCATTCGTGACCACTAATCTATTGGTAAACGGTAGCAAAGATGTTCGGATCGGCGATATCTTCATTTTTCTTTATGACATTAACCGTCCGTTGCATAAGAGGGAGTTTACCGCCGATGATTTTTCAGTCCACTATTTGTGGCCAGATGTCTATAGCCATGTTGGCTTTCGAGAAAAGTCTATTCGAGATGAATTTGATCAAGCTGTAAAACAGTTGCAAGAGAATGGTGTCATCGACGCTATATATCACCGTTATGAGGATGTGCTAAGGCGTCATTGAGGCCTAAGACCTGAGTTGATAAGAGTATCGGGCGTTAAAAAGAGAGGTTCTTGACTGAGATATATTACTGTAAAAACTCCGTCAGCGTTTTTTCCAACACTTCCCTTTTAATCGGTTTTGCAACGTGATCATCCATTCCTGCATCAAGACATTTTTCGCGATCGCCGTCCATCGCGTTAGCGGTAAGTGCCACAATGGGCGTTTCTCGACCTTTTTGTCTATCTATTTTTCTTATTTCAATAGTGGCTTGATAACCGTCCATAATAGGCATTTGACAGTCCATTAATATCAGGGAGTAGGCGTTTTCCCGACATTTAGTCACGGCCTCTTTGCCATTATTTGCCACATCTACCTGGCAGTCGTATTTTTGTAGCATTCTTACAGTGATTAATTGATTTATTTCGTTATCTTCAACGACCAGAACTTTAGCGTCGGCCATATTTAAACTTCCGATTTCTATCAGAGTTTGCTTGTCTTTGTCATTATTGTCGGAGATTGGAAGACTTATATGGATAGTAAAGATTGAACCTTCGTTTTCTTTAGACTGCACACTTAAGCTGCCACCCATACGCTCAACCAGGCGCTTACAAATGCTTAGCCCGATACCGGTTCCCCCAACCGTTCGTGTGTTTGAATCATCTCCCGGGGTGAAAATATCATAGATTTTTCTCAATTTATCGGCGCCAATGCCGCTGCCGGAATCTTGTATATGGCATGATAAGTTGACATTGCTCTGATCGATGTTTTCGACATGGATCGTTATTCTGACGGTTCCCGCAGAACTGAATTTAACCGCATTAAATGTCAGGTTGAAAAAAATCTGTTGCAAGCGTCTGCTGTCACCGATCAAATAATTGGGCAGTTCCGGTGAAATCTTCGTTATGATGGTAATGTTTTTGGGTTCGGCTAAGGGGCCGACTAATACCGGTATTTTTTCAATCAGTTTTCGCAAGTTGAAAGGAGATAGTCTTAACCGCAAACTCTCTTCTTGCAGCATTGCCAAATCCAAAATATCGTCCAGAATGACCAGCAAGCTAGCGGCCGATTGTTCGATGATCTTTATTGACTCCTGATCATCTTCATTCTTTAAAGATTCCTGTAGCAGTGAAGACATGCCGATGATGCCATTGAGTGGCGTTCGTATTTCGTGGCTCATGGAAGATAAAAATCGGTCTTTAGTGATGTTGGCTGCTTCGGCGGCTTCCTTGGCTTGTGTCAGTTTTCGAGCGTCTTCAATGAGTGATAGCCGCATTGAATTGATTGCATTCACCACGTCATCTAATTCATCGGGTGTTTTTGGGGTCTTCCGGTTTAGATGCAATGACTCATCCAGATTTCCAATGTGCAATTGCCTGGCGTAATCTGCCATGGCACCGAGATGCCTGGTTACCAAAAACTGTACAATCATTAGAATAAGTACCGACACCAAAAATGCTTTTATAGACTGTGTGACGAAAATAATGAGCACTTTGTCCCAAAGCCGCTGATAAATGGATTCAAGGCTGATCACAACATTCAGCTCACCCAGATTGTAACTTTTTTTATCGGTATGGCTGATGTTGAAAGGGTGTTTGATGATACGAGCGCTGACAGGTAAATTCCCGGAGTGGAAAAAGTCGCCATTGGACGTTCGCAGGTCTACGTAGACGATGTCTGGAAGTTGTACGATACCGTCCAATTGCAGTTGCACCAACTCTCGGTCGACTTCCCATAAACTGCGCGACAGTTGCATGATATTACTGTTTTGTACGTCTTTAAGACGTCGTTCCATCACCGTTACGTCGTTGCGATAGTCAAAATACAGCTGTACAGCAGTGGCCAGAATAGCAAATATCGTGCTGCAAATAAGAATATAAGCAAGAATACGAATTGCGAGCGGTTTACCGCTGTTAGATTTGTTGAGTATGCGCACTAATGTTACCCGTTAAGGCATATTTGATCCCTGTTCAAAGTTTTCTTTCCCTCTTAACATTGAGTATAGAACGGATATACTGATTGTAGAAATTCAATGGGTAAGTTTGTGTCTGCCGCCGCGTGGCATGGAATGCTAACTTAATTACAATCTAATTTTTGATGCTAAGTAACATCCGTTTCGTATTATCGTCGAGTTGATGTTCTTTTCTATGTTTATCCATGTTGTTCTTAGGAGGCTGCAATGCTTGCTGTTCGCAGATTAGAATAATGTTCGACGAGAAGACCTTGCACAGTGACAAAAATAAGGAAAGTAGAGGCACAGAGGGAAATGGGAGATGGGCTACATAATTGCCAAAGTCGACGATAGTGACGGGGAGTCATTGGCTCAGTTAAGAATATCGGCAATGAAAGAAAGCCTGGAGTTTATTGGCCGATTTGATCCGCAGCGCGCGCGAAACCGATTTTTGGAAAAATTCTCGAAAGAGCGCACTCGGAAAATCATGGTTGAGGATAAGCTCGCGGGGTTTTACGTGCTGAATATTAATGCTGATCACCTTCATATTGACCATTTGTATCTGCATCCAGATTATCAAGGCTACGGTTTTGGCGGTAGTATTCTGTCATTAATCAAACAGCGGGCGAAGTCGGAGGGGCTATCGATTCGTCTTGGCGCGCTGCGCGAGAGTCGCTCCAATGACTTCTACAAAAAACACGGGTTTCGCTATACTCATGAAGAGGAATGGGATATTTATTACGAATTCATTGATGACGAGGTTGAACCGTAGGACGTTATTAATCGATTTCTGTCGGTAGCAGGAGGTTGATATGAAAAGAGTGACGGGTATCGGAGGAGTTTTTTTTAAGGCCAAAGATCCTGCGGCGCTGCGTGAATGGTATAAAAATCATCTTGGAATTGATGTGCAGGACTGGGGCGGAACGGTTTTTCGTTGGTCTGACGATGATAGTCAGGCGGTGACGGGCACCACCGTTTGGAATATCGCTGATGTTACGACCGACTACTTTGATCCCAGTGCTTTTCCATTCATGATTAATTATCGCGTTGATGATTTAGACGCACTGTTGCCTGTATTGCGGGCTGAAGGCTGTGACGTAATGGATGAAACAGAGGATTCAGAGTACGGGAAGTTTGGTTGGGTTCTGGATCCTGAGGGAAACAAAGTGGAGTTGTGGGAACCACCACCCGGGCAGTAACTTCCGTTATTCTTTGTTCGCATTCAAAGTGACTAAACAGGGTTTTATGGTAAGTTAGGGTAGTGAAATCGTGAAATAGAGAGACAGTCATATCGGAATCAATCGGTGCAGGCTACATGAGCGAGTAAAATGTCACTGCACAGGCCTACCGACACGCCTGTTGTTCTTTGGTTCACAGATGTCAAAAAGGGCTTAACATGGAAAGCTTCAATATTGAGCATAAATTTGTCGTTTTAAGTCCTGACAAGGAGGCGCACACCGTCGTTAACTCTCCTCAGGTGTACGAGGATCTGGACCGAGACTATGCGGATTTTAAGGGTCATGAACTTATTGCAATACATGAATTTAAAGAGGATTGGCCCAGTTGGGAAGTGCATCCTAACGGTGATGAAATTGTGGTGCTTTTATCGGGTGCTGCAACATTTATCCTCAGGATTGACAATACTAACCGGGAAATGAAGTTGAGTACGGAGGGCGAGACCGTTATTGTGCCCAAAGGCGTTTGGCACACAGCAAAGATAGACAGCGTCGCAAAAATGTTATTTATTACCCCCGGCGAGGGCACACAAAATGAATACGATGAACAAAAAATAGAATAGTATCTAGATAACTAACATTGTCTGTATTGGTGATGTTTTTTATTTTTTGAATTTTGTGCTTGAAGACCGTCGAAATAAGTCTGTTCGTTCTACCTCGTGAGTACGCGGATAAAACTTAAGTAGACAACAGCATGAGTCGACGAGATATAACTGCAGCATCTAGAATTCGGCGCAAGTCACGCGCTGACCGAAATGGATAAGTTGAAAGTAATAAAGAGTGCAATAGAGTGAAAAATATAATAGTAAAATAATGAAGAGAATAATAAAGAAAACAACTATGTTTCTACTTTACGCTATCGCTATTTATTTTTGTATCTGTGCTGTGCTGATTGTTTGGCCGGCTCCACAGAAGAGTGACGGTGAGAACTATGACTACAGCACCCTAAGTGAAAGCGGAAAGAATATTATTTCGGGCGAAGAGCACTGGGTTACATTACGAGATGGAACCCAGCTTTTCTCAAGAGTCTATAACTCCGATAGCAGCTGTGACTCGACATTAGTTCTGTTGCACGGTTCCGGAACAGATAGTCGATATTTGAGTCAAATCGCCGCGTATTTATCTGACACGGGTCTATGTCGAGTTGTTACTCCCGATCTGAGAGGGCATGGCAGAAACAAGGGAAGACGGGGTGACATCGATTATATCGGGCAACTCGATCATGACGTGGAGGATCTGTTTACGGATATCAGCAATAAGTTCGGCGGGACAAAAATACTGCTGGGCGGGCACTCTTCTGGCGGCGGAATGGCACTGCGGTATGTCGGCAATAAGCAAGTTCGCCAACCGGATGGTTTACTCTTGTTCGCGCCTTATTTGGGGCATGATGCTCCAACGGTTAAACCTAACAGCGGAGGATGGGTCACCGTTGTGTTAAAGCGTTGGATTGGACTTTCGATGTTAAATCGATTCGGCATTCGGTTGTTTAACGACTTGAAGGTACTCATTTTCAATCGACCCGAAGAGTGGAATGATGAGTTACAGGTTCCCAGTTATTCCTACCGCATGGCGGTCAACTATGGGCCCAGTCATTATGTCGACGATATCAAGAAAATCGCAGTTCCCACACTGGTACTTGTTGGGAGCAGCGATGAGAGTTTTCATCCGGAGAAGTTTGCCTCGGTGTTTGGTGTTGAGAAACCAGCACCCCTTATCGACGTCAAAATCGTTAAGGGTGCCAACCATATGAGTATTGTTGACGATAGTGACTCACGCCGTTTTATTCTCGACTGGTATCAATCGACAACTGATTCGAGAATTGAAGTATCGGCGGATTGACGGTTGACTAGTGTCGGTCCAGAAACAGCTCACTATCTGTCGGTCGGGTTTACTGCGATGTTAACAGCTGATAGGAAGAGCCGAGAAAAGTTCGAATCGTTGGGTTAAAGCCCGACCTAAAAAAGAAACACATATTATTGCTTGAAGTTTCTGGACCGTCACAAACTTTACTTTTGAACGAAACTGATTAGGGTTTTTTTATGGAATTGTTTGATATTAATGTTATTGCTGTTGTGGTTGCAACAGCGGTTGGCATGGCTTTAGGCGCGTTGTGGTATTCACCGCTGCTCTTTGGTGAAAAGTGGATGCAGAGTATTGGAAAAACCCCCGATACCTTGGGTAGTAGTACCTTGCCGATGATCGGCAGCGTCGCGGCGAGCCTAATGACCGCTATCGGAGTTGCAATCATAATGTCGCTTACCGGAGTATCCAGCTTATCGGCCGGTTTTGGGGTAGGCCTTACTCTGGGAGTATTAATCGTATTCCCTGCCTTGCTGTCAGACAATTTATTCTGTGGTTGGGGCAACCAATTGTTGTTAATTCAGTCCGGCTACCGCGTTCTGAGTATTCTACTAATGTCGCTGGTATTGGTGTTATTGACGTAATCGCATCACCAAACATGCCGCGGTGGATTAGTCGGCAATGCCGAGGCTAATAGTTGTTGTTAATTTGTCACCAGGTGCAAAAGGCTCACATCGTGCCACCATAAGCACGGGGCCGAATGTCCAAAATTGTATCCGAACGTTAGCCTTGTAATTCAGCTTAGTGGAGCTCCGATAATTTCCCGATCACGTGAAATCGTTCTTTTCGAATGTTAAATCGCTAAAGGGACTGTGTACATTCTGGCCGCCGCGGCCGAGAACATGGGTGTAAATTTCTGTTGTTTTCACATCATTGTGGCCCAGTTGTTCCTGTACGGTTCGAATGTCCGCACCGCGCTCGAGTAAATGTGTCGCAAAGGAGTGCCTAAGCGTATGGCACGATGCAGGCTTGCGTATGTCTGCTTTACGCACGGCCGACTTAACCGCGCGTTGGATACTTTGTTCGCCAATATGGTGTCGGCGAATCTTCTCGGAGCGGGGGTCGCTGCTATATCCTCGCGCCGGAAATAAGTATTGCCAGCCTAGCTCGAAAGCAGCTGACGGATACTTTCGCTCTAGTGCGTAGGGCAGATAAACACCGTCCCACTGGGCGTTGAGTTTATCGATTTCGAAGCGAGATTCGACGTGATTGACATGGGTGTTTAGGCGTTCGATTAACTCAGGTGCTAATGTTGTTATACGTGATTTTCTTCCCTTCCCGTCTCGCACCATGACAATTAATTTATCGAAGTCGATATCTTGAACACGCAACCTAACTGTTTCCATTATGCGCAACCCGGACCCGTACATAAAGGCCGCACACAATCTGGCATCACCATCCAAATGACTAAACAGCCTGCTGATTTCGTCACGCGTTAAAACCGTCGGTATTTTTTTTGGAGAACTTGCACGGGTAAAATCACTAAAATCACCCATTTCACGTTGATAGAATTTCTTATACAGGTATACCAGCGCATTTAAAGCCGTTTTTTGCGTGCTGGGAGAAGCGTTGCGCTTTACGGCCAAAAAAGACAGGAAACTACGAATTTCATTTTCTCCCATGTCTTTTGGATGGCGAAAATTGTGATGTCGAATAAAATAGCTTACCCAATACGAATAGGTGCGCTCTGTACGAATACTGTAATTTCTGGCGCGAAGATGATTGGCAAGTTCATTGAGGAATTGAGATTTCATAACTAGCATCCATGCTGTTTTTATATACAGTACATCGTGGTGATTCGTTCGTCAAGCTCTCATCGGTGACGTAATGTTTTACGTCGCCAAAAACGAATTTCTGCGTAAGTCCTTGATAGTGTTAGTTTACCGAGCCCTGAACAGAAGCGTTCCGTCAGAAATATATGTCTTGGAGACTGGTATTTTTTTACCGAAATTTGAAATTAGTTGACGTAATGTTTTACGTCGTAGATTATGGTTGACTGTAACCAGTTGATTGCGAGAGCTTTTTTTGGCTCCACTATGAAAAGTTGAATCTTTTTGTGTCTCTATGACGTAAAGTTTTACGTCTTGGCGACGTTGAATATAATGTTATACACAAGGAAAGGAATGAAGTACTTAAAGGATTCGGCATGGAGCTTCTGGGGTGCGGTCATATGTATCTTTATTACCTTTTTGGTGAACAACATCTTGAACGGAAATTCAGTGCCCAAAGAATCCGAATTCATGGTTGTCGTTGTCTTGGCGATATTCACTCTTCCGGCGGCTATAACCTTTGCACTACTCAATGGCCTTAACGCCGCACGATCCGGTGCTTCAAGCCCATACATCTATTCCGCATCTACCTGTATCCTGGCAGTCAGCTTGTATGTATTCTTTATTGGCATCTACGGCGTGGTTTTATCCATTCTTACAATCGGGTTAAGCCTCATATTCACCAGTCGAGAGTTGGCAAAAAGTGTATAACAATACGTGCAATGAACGCACTTCGTGCTGGACCGCTAAAAGCGCTGCTTCGCAGCAACGCGGCCCATTCACTCAGCGTTAGCTATTCTGAGAATTTAGCAATGTCAAAGCTGTGTAAGTTATGCCAGAAAAATAAGGAATTAGTAGATTCTCATGCCATTCCGGACTCGATTTTTTCTAAGATTTTTCGGGAAAATTCTGGGAAGGCGATATTGCTTACTATGGATGATCGGGATGTACAATACTCATCCGATAGTCTTGACACAA